>JBFIHZ010000142.1:0-9304 GCA_041601535.1 Lysobacterales bacterium
ATGGTGCGCGGTCAAGACTGTTTGCCCACCACTTCCAGGCGCGAAACCAGCAGGCGCGAAATGGTGTTGGCCAGGTCCTGCTTCACGTATTCCTGCTCACGTGAAACCGCCAGGATCTGTTGCTCATCGAAACTGATTTCTCGCGATTGCCGGATGGTTTGCAGCGGAATCAGCGTGGCGCCGCTGGCATCCAGCAGGCGAAACTGGATGGTATGGCTGACACGGTATTCACGCACACGGGCGTTATCACCAATGGTCAGCACCTCGGTGACCACGCTGTTGACCGGCACTTCGAGGATGGCCGTAGCCTGGTCAGCTGAGACAAATTGCACGCCGGCCTGCTCAAGCAGCACGCGCACGCGGCGCGCCAGCACGCTGTATTCATCATCGATGACCATCTGCGTCAGCGCCATTTCAGCCGGCAGCTGCGCTGTTTCACGCAACTGGAAGCCGCAGGCACTGAGCAGGCAGCAGGCCAGCGCCAGCAGCAAGCCGCGCACGGCACGCTGCGCCGCCTGTCCGTGACTGTGTTGCACGCCTCTTATCATGCCCTCAGCCTACTACAATATTGAGCAGACGATCGGGCACGTGAATGATCTTGCGCACGGTTTTGTCTTCCACGTGGCGTTGCACATTCTCATTTTCCATCGCCACGGCCATGGCGGCATCCTGGTCAATCCCGGGTTCCAGTTCCAGCCGCGCACGCACCTTGCCGTTGACCTGCACCACCACGGTAACCTGCTGCCTCACCCGGGCGCTTTCATCCACCTCGGGCCACGGCGCCTGGTACAGCGCACTGGTCTCACCCAGTTCGGCCCACAGGGCTTCGCAAATGTGCGGCGTGATGGGATTCAACAACCGGACAATGGCCAGCCAGGCTTCGTGCATGACGGCACGTCCCTGCTCACTGTCGTCGTCAAATTTCGCCAGGTGATTGCTCAGCTCCATCACCGCGGCAATGGCGGTATTAAAGGTATAGCGCCGGCTGATGTCGTCGCTGACCTTGGCAATGGTGTCGTGCAGCAATCGGCGGATTTCTTTCTGGCCGGCGTTCAGCCTGGCGGGGTCCAGCGCGACGCAGGCACCACCGGAGGTATGCCGCATGACTTGCGCCCACACGCGGCGCAGGAAGCGCGAGGCCCCTTCCACGCCGGAGTCCGACCATTCCAGTGACTGATCGGGCGGCGATGCGAACATTGAGAACAGGCGCACGCAGTCCGCCCCGTAGCGGTCGACCAGACCCTGCGGATCGACGCCGTTGTTCTTCGATTTGGACATCTTTTCCACCGCGCCAATATTCACCGGCTGACCATCACTGCGGCGTTTGGCCCCCAGCGGTTTGCCCTTGGCATCGCGTTCCACCTCGACGTCAGCCGGGTTGACCCAGTGGGTATGGCCGTCGTCGGATTCGGTGTAATAGGTATCGGCGATTACCATGCCCTGGCACAACAGCCGGGTGGCGGGTTCGTCGCTGTCCACCATGCCGGCATCGCGCAGCAGCCGGTGATAAAAGCGGAAATACATCAGGTGCAGGATGGCATGTTCGATGCCGCCGATATACTGATCGACCGGCAGCCAGTAATTGGCGCGTTCGTCCAGCTGTGACTGCGCGCCCGGAGAGCAGTAGCGGGCGTAATACCAGGACGATTCCATGAACGTGTCAAAGGTGTCGGTTTCCCGTTCCGCTGCGGCACCACATTTCGGGCAGGTGGTCTGGCGCCATTCCGGGTCCGCCTTGATCGGCGACTGTACACCCATAAACGTCACGTCTTCGGGCAATACCACCGGCAGCTGGTCTTCGGGCACCGGCACCGCGCCACAGTCCGGGCAATAGATCACCGGTATCGGGCAGCCCCAGTAACGTTGCCGGCTGACACCCCAGTCACGCAGCCTGTAGTTGACTTTGCGCTGGCCAATGCCCTGCTCTTCCAGCCAGCTTATGGCCTGCTGCTTGGCCTCTTCCATATTCAGGCCATTCAACCATTCGCTATTGATGGCTGGACCGTCTTCGGTCCAGGCCTTTCCCTGCCAGCCCTCGGGCGGCTCCACGGTGCGCACCACCGGCAGACCGTGCACCTCGGCAAACTCCCAGTCCCGTTCGTCCTGGCCGGGCACCGCCATGATGGCGCCGGTGCCATAGCCCATCAGCACGTAATCGGCAATGTACAAAGGTACCGGTTTGCGGGTAAACGGGTTCATCAGGTAGGCGCCGGTAAACACACCGCGCTTCTCCAGGCTGCCGTCAACAGCCAAACGATCAAGTTCGGTGGTCGCACGCGCCGATGCGACAAATTCCCGCACCGCTTCGCGGTGGGTGTCAGTAGCAATTTTATCGACCAGTGGATGCTCAGGCGCGAGCACCGCGTAGGTCATGCCGAACGCCGTATCCGGACGGGTGGTAAATACATTCACCTGGTAAGCGCCGGCAAGGCTATTGCCCTGCGCGTCGCACACGTCCATGCCAAACTCAGCACCTTCGGAGCGGCCAATCCAGTTACGCTGCATGGTTTTTACCGCGTCCGGCCAGCCATCAAGCTGATCCAGGCCATTCAGCAATTCTTCCGCATAATCGGTAATGCGTAAAAACCATTGCGTAATGGATTTCTTCTCCACCGGCGCTCCGGAGCGCCAGCCGCGGCCATCCACTACCTGCTCATTGGCCAACACCGTCTGGTCTACCGGGTCCCAGTTCACCTCCGCATCGCGGCGGTAGGCCAGTCCCTTTTCCATCAACCGGGTAAACATCAGCTGTTCCCAGCGGTAGTATTCCGGTTTGCAGGTGGCCAGTTCGCGTGACCAGTCGTAGGCAAAACCCAGCCGCTTCAGCTGTTCACGCATGTGGTCGATATTGGCGTAGGTCCAGGCCGCCGGCGCGGTATTGTTCTTGATTGCGGCATTCTCGGCGGGCAAGCCAAAGGCATCCCAGCCCATGGGCTGCAGCACGTTGCGGCCACACATACGCTGGTAGCGGCTGATCACGTCGCCAATGGTGTAATTGCGCACATGGCCCATGTGCAGGGCGCCCGAGGGATAAGGCAGCATGGACAGGCAGTAGTATTTCTCGCCCTGCGCGTCTTCGCGGGCGCGGAACGCGTCGTTTTCCTGCCAGCGCTGCTGCACCTGAACTTCAATTTCGGCGGGGTTATAGACCGGATCGGACATGTTAAAGCGGTTTCCTCACACCGCGCGGCACGCGCCGGCGGCATTTATGGGCAATTGGCAATCAGAAGAGCGGAAGCTTAACCGACCGACAGCGGATAAAAAAGACACCATTGTGCTTTTCATGCGGCGGCGCACCACGACAGCCAACTGAATTGTAGCTGCTGCCGGTTTCGGGTTAGGCTTGAAGGCTGACATCAGCCAGGTTGAAGCGGTATGAGCGAAATCAAACCCATCCTGATCGGCAAAGGCGAAAACCTGCGCTACCTGCTGCCCTCCTTCGGCAACCGCCACGGGCTGGTCACCGGGGCCACCGGTACCGGCAAGACCGTGACACTGCAGGTGCTGGCCGAAGGATTCTCACGCATCGGCGTGCCGGTATTCCTGGCCGATGTGAAAGGAGACCTGGCCGGCCTCAGCCAGCCAATCACCCCGCACCCCAAGGTGGACGAGCGCCTGCAGAAAATCGGCATTACCGATTTCGCGCCCGCCAGCTGGCCGGTGGTGTTCTGGGATATTTTTGGTAAAAGCGGCCACCCGGTACGCACCACGGTATCGGAAATGGGCCCGCTGTTGCTGGCCAACCTGCTGGAGCTGAACGACACCCAGGAAGGCATACTCAACATTGCCTTCCGTATCGCTGACGAACAGGGCCTGTTGCTGCTGGATCTGGAAGACCTGCGCGCCTTGCTGCGCTTCGTGGCGCAAAATGCCAAGACCTTTTCACAACAATACGGCAACATCAGCCAGGCGTCCGTGGCCGCCATCCAGCGCCGCCTGCTGGTGCTGGACGAACAGGGCGCGGAGGATTTTTTTGGTGAACCCGCGCTGGAACTCAGCGACCTGCAGCGCCGCGACCTCAGTGGCCGTGGCGTAATCAACGTGTTGGCGGCCGACAAGCTGATTCACAAACCGCGGCTGTACGCGACCTTCCTGCTGTGGCTGTTATCGGAGCTGTGGGAAGAACTGCCGGAAGTGGGCGACCCGGACAAACCCACGCTGGTGTTTTTCTTCGATGAAGCGCATTTGCTGTTTGCCCATGCACCACGTGCGCTGATGGAAAAGATCGAGCAGGTGGTGCGCTTGATCCGCTCCAAGGGTGTGGGCGTGTTTTTTGTCACACAGAACCCGCTGGACATTCCCGACACGGTGCTGGGACAACTCGGCAACCGCATCCAGCATGCGCTGCGCGCCTATACCCCCAAGGACCTCAAGGCGGTACGCGCCGCGGCCCAGACCTTCCGCGGCAACCCGAACCTGGACGTTGAAAAAGTGTTCACTCAAATGGGTGTGGGCGAAGCCCTGGTATCCACCTTGCAGGCCAAGGGCGTGCCTTCCATGGTAGACCGCTGCCTGATCCGGCCGCCCACCTCACGCATTGGACCGATAACGGAAGCCGAGCGCGCTGAAGTGCGTTCGCGCAGCCCGGTGGGCGGCCGCTACGACACCACGCTGGACCGGGAGTCCGCCGCCGAACTGCTGGTGCAGCGAGCTGAAAAGCTGGCCGCAGAAGAGACCAGGAAAAAAGCCAGCGAACAAGGTGCGGAATCATCCAAACCAGCCAGCCGTAAACGCAGAACCAGCAGCCGTCAATCCGCCACCGAAGCGGCCACCAAAAGTTTTCTGCGCAGTATGAGTTCGATGCTGGGCCGCGAAATCATGCGCGGCATACTCGGCGCCATCAAGAAAGGCCGCTGAAGCCGCAATCCGGCCCACTGCATGACCGGATGAGACAGTCCGCGCAAGCGGCCGCAACAGAACTACATCAAGACGACGCGGCCCGCTCGCGGATATGCCGAATCAGTCCGTCCAGGCCACTGATTCCGCTGTGCGTCCGGCCGCTGTCATCTGCCAGCTCGGGCGCGATGCTGGTGGCCATTTCCTTGCCCAGTTCCACCCCCCATTGATCAAACGCATTGATGTTCCAGATCACGCTTTCCACCAGGATGCTGTGCTCATACAGCACCAGCAGCGCACCCAGCGCCTCCGGGGTCAAGGCGTCCAGTAACAGGATGTTGCTGGGGCGGTTCCCGGGCATCACGCGGTGCACGGCGAGGGTGTCGATTTGCCCGGACGGCTGGCCCTGCGCCAACATGCGGTCACGCACTTCGTTTTCATCACGCCCCAGCGCCAGCGCCGACGCCTGCGCCAGCAAATGCGACAGCAACTCGGTTTGCGCATCGGCATCATCGTGATCGGCCCGTACCACGCCGATAAAATCCAGCGGCACGATTTCCGTGCCCTGATGGAATGCCTGGAACAACGCATGTTGCGCATCGGTGCCACATTCACCCAGCACCACCGGAGAGGTGGCCAGGGTCACCGGCTGGCCCTCGCGGTCAACCGATTTGCCATTGGACTCCATCTGCAGCTGTTGCAGCCAGCCCGGAAAACTTTTCAGGCGGGCGTCGTAGGGAATGACGCCGCGGCATGCGTAGCCGCAAACGTTTCGGTGCCACACCGATACCAGTCCATGCAGCACCGGCAGGTTGTCCTGCAGCGGGGTGTCACGAAAATGCGTATCCATCGCGGCGCCGCCGGCGCACAGCCGGTCAAAAGCGTCAGGTCCCATGCGGATCGCCGCCGTCAGCCCCACCGGGGACCACAATGAGAAACGCCCGCCGGTCCATTCACCCATATCCATCACCTGTTCTTGCGGCACGCCAAAAGCGATGGCTTTGTCGGCGGCCGCTGTGACGGCGAACAGGCGTTGCGTTTGCTGAGTTTCGCTCAATACACCGGATTGCCACGAGCGCAAGCGCCGGGCGTGCGCCAGCACTTCACTGGTGGTAAAGCTTTTCGACACCAGCACGATGACCGTTTCCTGCGGTTTGATGCGCGCCAGCAGACGCTCGCGCTCCAACGCATCCACCGAGCTGATGAAATGCACCTCGGGTGTGGGTGCGTCAGCCGGATACGCCTCGCACAGCAACCTGGGCCCCAGCAGCGAACCGCCAATTCCCACGTGCACGATGTGTTTGATACGGCCTGGCCCGCTTTCCGGGTCGGCCGGCAGTATGCCGCGATGCAGATCAGCCGCCAGCGCGGTCATGCGCTGCAGTGCGGCCGAACAGCGCCCGGCTTCAGCATCATCCAGCACACTGCCAAAATCCCGGCTGCGCCAGGCGTGATGCAACACCGGACGGTGCTCGGTGTTATTGAGAATGCCGCCAGCGAACATTTGCTCCCGCGCTGCCGTCACACCAGCGGTCTCCGCCAGCTCCAGCAGCCCATCCAGAGCCGCCTCGTCGATGCGGCTGCGCGAAAAGTCGAACAACAAGCCCCCGCTGTGCCGTGAGAACTGTTCAAAGCGCCGGGCATCATCGGCCAGCCGTTGGGACAGACTTGGTGCGTTTTTGTTGCTTTTTCGCAACATTTCGAGCAATTCATGGGTCGTTCGGGTGTTTTTCATGCGCTTACCCTGCCTTGAAGTGTCCACAGGCTGCCCGGTCTGCGCTTGACAGACCACGGCAGCGAATCAGTCGGCCAGCCGTCAAATCCGCCCCGGCTCACGGCCTGATACTCAAAAACCCTTTGAAAACCGTGGCTTTTGTTAATAATTCATAAGCAATTATGCCGCAATTCGAAGACAGGAATGAAGGCAAAAAAAAACCTCTCTCCCGTGAAGGAGAGAGGTAGGCTTTTGGAGTGATGTACCCGTCTTTCGCGCCCTGCGACCTTGCTAAACGTTGCAGTTTTACCAAGGTTGGTGGTAATAATACCACTAATCATCAAAAAAGCAAATCCATATCAACGCAGCCGTTCAACCGGCTGATCAGGCAGTTTTTCCAGGCAGGCACTGGCTGCGCCCAGGCCCGGAATCGTCACCTCCGGTTCCAGCTCCAGCAGCGGCACCAGAACAAAGGCGCGTTCGTGCATGCGCGGGTGTGGCAGCACCAGCCGGCTGGTCTTCAACACCTGTGAGCCGCACAGCAACAGATCCAGGTCAATCGGTCGTGGGCCCCAGCGCCCGCTATCGCGCGACCGGCCCATGGATATTTCGCATTCCAGCAGCTCGGCCAGCAGGCTCTCGGCAGACAGATCCGTCTCCAGCTCGGCCACTGCATTGACGAAATCAGCCTGATCGGTGCGCCCCCAGGGCGCGGTCCGGTAATAGGAGGAAACCCGCAAAACATCCAGCTCCGGCTTTTGGCGCAGCAGGGAAATCGCCAGGTCCAATTGCGCCGGGCCATCACCCACATTGCTGCCGAGGCCGATAAAAGCTCGCATCAGCACCACCTCATTGGCGTGAGGACGCCCGGCGCCTGCGTGGCCGCCGTCGCCGCGGCCGTTTGCCGGGTGTGCTGGCGGCTGGCGCGCCCACCGTCACACCTTTCTGGGCCTCGGTCCAGAACTCACCCAGTTCCACCAGGGAAGGGTCTTCCTCGGCCCGCAGCAGCAGGAAATCGTAGGCGGCGCGAAAACGCTGTTCACCAAAAATGCGTTTCCAGCGTTTGCCACTGGTTTTGTTGAAGCGTGGCTGCATGGACCAGATCTGGCGGGTCACCGCGCTGAAGCGCCTGGGCACAGCCGTGGTGGAGGATTGTTGAAAAAACACTTCTTCGGCCGCCACCTGCCAGGCATCATGCTCCGCCATGCCGTCGGTCACCAGACCCTCCACCCGCTGCTTGACCGGCTGCCACAACAGTGCGGCAAACAGGAAGGCAGGTGTTACCGGTTTTTCTTCGCGGATGCGCTCGTCGGTATTTTCCAGCGCCTTGCGCAACAAGGGCGTGAATTCCACCCGGCCCGGGGTAGCGCCAGCCGGCAATGCCGGCAACAGCACTTTGCTCAACTCAAACCGTTGCAGGGCCTCCATGCTGCGCAAGCCGTGTCCGGTCAGGAACAGCTTGCACACCTCTTCAAACAACCGGGCTGGCGGAACATCTGCCAGCAGATGAGCCAGTTCCTTGATCGGTGCCAGCGTGTCCGCATCCGGCTCAACACCAAGCTTGGCGACGAAGCGCGCAGCACGCAACAGGCGCACCGGGTCTTCCCGGTACCGCACTTCGGCATCACCGATCAGCCGCAGCACGCGGTTTTTCAGGTCTTTATAGCCGCCAACGTAATCCCTGATTTCGCCGCTGACCGGATCAAGAAACATCGCGTTGATGGTAAAATCGCGGCGAATGGCGTCTTCCTCCACCGTCCCCCAGACGTTGTCCCTGAGGATGCGGCCATTGAGTTTCTCCCGGTCGCCTTCGCCGGTGCTTCTGCCGCGAAAAGTCGCCACTTCGGTCAATACACCGCGTTTGCGGACATGCGCCAGGCGAAAACGCCGCCCGATCAGCCGGCAACGCGGAAAGACATCGAAGACCTCTTCCGGGGTCGCGCTGGTAGCGACATCGAAATCCTTGGGGGCTTTGCCCAGCAAAAGGTCGCGTACGCCCCCGCCTACGATGTAGGCTTCAAAGCCAGCATCCTGTAAGTCTTTCACCACCTCAGTGGCTTGAGGGCATAACTCTTTTAGTGCAATACCATGTTCGGATTCGGTAATGACGGTAAATGGTTTAATAAAAATTCCTGCTCAGGCGGGTGCGGTTGTCAGCCCGCGCGGTTAAATGGTGTCGTGAAATCTTTCCAGACATTATTGTTAATGGATTCTGGTTGAATAAGATGTATTTGCTAGTTTACCATGTGCGGCCGGTTGTACTAAGAATCCTTGAAAAAACCACTTTGCGGCCCGGTGCATTGATTCAAGGTTTCTTCGCTCCCTTCGTCTAGCGGTCCAGGACGCTGCCCTCTCAAGGCAGAAACACGAGTTCGATTCTCGTAGGGAGCGCCATTGTTTACAACAGGTTTCACCCGCTGGCTGCCAAGGCAAGAACATGACGTTTGTAGTTACCGAAAGCTGCATCAAATGCAAATACACCGATTGTGTGGAAGTCTGCCCGGTGGATTGCTTTCACGAAGGTCCCAATTTCCTGGTCATTGACCCGGAAGAATGCATCGATTGCACACTGTGTGAACCCGAATGCCCGGTCGAGGCCATCTACCCTGAAGACGACTTGCCGGACGGCCAGGAATCGTTTATCGGCCTGAACGCCGAGCTTTCGTTGCAATGGCCGGTCATCACGCTGCGCAAGGATCCACCGCCAGATGCGGCGGAATGGGAAGACAAGGAAAACAAACTGGAGTTTCTGGA
>JBFIHZ010000143.1:0-9250 GCA_041601535.1 Lysobacterales bacterium
CAGTGACTCGAGCACATTGCGCGCCCCGCCGGTCTCGCCCGGGTATTCCCTGACCTGGCTGAACACGGCGGCGGCAATCAGCCACAACAAGCCTGCGCCGGTGAGCAGCAGGGCATAAAACCAGGTAGCGGTTTGTTGCGCTACCGGCAGTATCAGCATCAGCCCGATCCCCAGGCTGACCAGGCCCGCCGCGCTGGCGGACCAGCCATTGAGCTGGCCGCGTTTGGTTTTCGGCACGGTCTTGCCCAGCACATCCTTGGAAGCTACTGAGCTGAAACCCCGTGACAGGCTGAATACCACCAGCAGGCCCAGTATGGCCAGGCCGGCGGCCTTTCCCTGCAAGGTGAATACCACCAGCGCCAGGCCGCCCACCGCCAGGCTCTGGCCAATACAGCCCGCCACCCAGACCCATTTGCGGATTGGCAGACGCCGGATGATGCCGCCAATAAACAACTGGGGAATCAGTGAGCCGGATTCGCGGATGGGCACCAGGAAACCCAACACGTAGGCGGGCGCGCCGACAAAGCCGGTAATCCAGGCGAGTGTGGTTTTCGGGCTGGCCACCGCGTCACCGAGCTTGGTCAGGAACTGGCTGACCAGCATCAATACAAAGTTCTGCGGGGTTTCGCGGCAGGCTTCGTCGCTGATGTCGCGGCATAGCCGGGCATCTTCCTGGTTGGTCAGTTTTTCGTACAGTTCCTCGCTGAATTTCATGTCAGTGCGTTTTCTGCCTGGCAGGTAACAAAGCGGTGATTGTAGTACGTTCGGGCTGGCTTGCCGATTTGCCCGGAGAGATTAGGGTGATGGGCTGGCCGTGCTCAGTCGCCCAGCAGTGGCAAGGCGCCGTTTCTGCCCAGAGCACGGCACAACAGGCCGTAAGCCAGCCCGGCCGCCAGGTAAATCAGCACGCTGGTGAAAAAGCCGGAATCCCCCGCCAGCCCGGTGACGGCGCCGGCACAGGCGGCGAACACCAGCGGCAACGGCAGCAACAGTCCCGCCCTGTGGGTAAGCCCTTCAAGCACCGAGCGTCCGCGCACTTTATGCCGCCGGCCGGCGAGGAGCTGTAACAGCGCGACCACGATGGTAAAGCCCTGCCAGAGTATCAGCGACAACATGAAAGCAGCCGGCAGGGCCAGCAAGCTGAGCATCGCAGCAATGCCTGAGTCCGGTGCCAGCCAGGCGGATAATGCACTGCCCAGCACGCCGCCGGCGAAAAACACGCCGACGGCAATCGCTCCAGCCAGCCCGGGCCGTGATTCTGCCAGTAATGGCGGCGCGTCAGGCCGGTCCGTATTGCTGTTTGTGGTCACAGTGGCACCATGGCATCAGGTGCGGCTAGTTGTAGGCCTCCAGCCGCACGGTAAGCGAAACAATATAGTAACGGGTAAACCCCTCAAAGGCCGAATCGGTGCCGGCAAACACCCACAGCGTACCGTTGCTGTCAGATTGTCTGATGATGGTCTGGCCCTCGGTGGTCACTTTTTTCAGTTCCCAGTCTGCCGGCAGTCCGTTTTCGCACGATTGACGATTGGCCAGGTTGCCCGCCACGCGTGCATCGGCGCCGCCGGTTGACTGGTTGCCAAAATCGATATTCAGGCGCAGCCACTGGTCGGTGGGGTCGATGACAGCCAGCGGCTCAGTGGAGGCGGCACCCAGTTTGACGTACACGCTTTCGCCCGGGGCGCCACCCGCACCGCTGCAACTGTGTGGTGTGTCGGTGATCAGTTCCGCGTCCAGTTCCACGCGGTAGAGCTTGTCGGGCAACAGGCCTTGTACCGGTGTTTTGATCAGCATGGCCAGGTCATCCGAACTGTTCTGCCCGCTCAGGCGGATACCGGTAAACCCCTGCAGAGGCGGTGGCACCGGCTCGCGCCGGAAGTCGAGCTGATAGGTGGCCTGATCGTAGTTGGCAGGGAGGTCGGCAAACACCGCGCTGAACCCCTCGGTACCCCGCTCGAAGCTGTAGCGGAACTGACGGCTGAAGAACTCATCGCTGTTACAGCGCATGCCCTGCAGCCGCGTCAGGCGCTTGAGTAGCAGTTCGCCACTGCCGAAGTCCGGATGAACGGAATCCCAGCGCAATATGGCCGTGTTGCAGGTGTCTAGTTCCAGCTCGATCTGTCCCCAGGGAATTGCGGACAGGTCAGCCTCATTCCACAGTGCAGGCGGCCGTCCGCCGGTCAGTTCGGTCAGCTCCGCGTCGATCTGCAGGTCCTGTAGATAACCCGTGCCGAACAGCCACAGTGGATTGCCGTCGCGGTCGAAGGTATACCAGGCAATAACCGCGCGGCCGTCATCCAGCACTTCCAGCTGCAGACCATGGCCGGATTGGTCCGGGTTAAACCAGTTGCCGCTGAAATCTGCGCGGATGCCATGCAGATTGGTTGGTATGTGTTGCGCATGCGCCGGCAAAATTGCCAGAAACACCATGAATATCATGGTGTTGATAATGTATCTGAAAAGCACTTCAGGCCTCCCGTTAATTGGTTTCTGACCGCAGGCTGACCTCTGTGAGATGCATTCAGCCGCCTGTCCAGGACCGGTCGGGGCACCGTTTATTGCCCTGATCCGGACGATTCAGCGGCAAAATAGGGTCACCGTAAAGTCTTCACAAGTGCCGGAAGTGGGGGGTAGAACCCATTGCCGTTTGGCCGGCTGGTTTACGCCTGACCGCGGCATCCAATGCCGGAATGACTCACTCTTCACCTCAAGCTGCGCAGCAAGGCAATGGCACCGGTCGGAAACTCGCCCGAGCGGTATTTTTTTCGGCTCCGTTCAGCGGAAATCCCGTGTGAGAGATGGGTTACCCGGCGGTCATCACCAGCGTGCAATCACCAGCGACTTGCACCGTGATGGTGGCCATGAGGCTGTCTGACTGCCTGTCAGAGGTGTTATTCTTGTACCGTTACTGGCTGTTTGCAGACGCTGGGTTGCGGCACGCAAAGTACACCTTCACTTTTAAACCCCCGGGCAATTAGACAATGAAAATTATTCAGCAACTGATGGTGGCAGGGCTTGGCATTTCCTGTGCACTTCCCATCCTGGCTCAGGACAACGACAGCGAACCAGTCAGCAGCGATTCGATCGCCACCAACTACGTCGGCGATAACTATCGCATTGGTATCGGTTACGGCTCTGAAACGCATCTTACCGGTGAGTTTTTCTGGGCATTCGCCGAGCAGCCGGACTCGGCCTGGGTGGCCGAAGGCTGGCTGGGGGATGGCGGGGCCGCTGGGCTCAAGCTCAACTACCATTTTTTGAGCAACGGGGTGCAGGCCGGCCTGGACGAGCAAGGCCAGCCAGTCTATTCGGATGGCACAGTGCGCAAGCTGTTCCTGGCCGCTGACCGCAACCGCTACGATGATGCCAAGCTCAGCCTGGGGTTTGGCAGTGAAAAGAACAACCGCTTCTGGTCGGTATATGGCAGCAAGTCCATTACCGGTGAACGGTTTATCGGCCAGAACATTTCCTACCAGGAACAGGTGGTAAACGGTCTGGTGAACAATCATACGTTTACCCGCACCGACACGCTGGAAACCATCACCGACTTTTACGCCCATCCCTACGACTGGGGTGTGGGCGTGCGTTTCGGCCGTTATCTGGAGGACTACCTGTTGCGCCTGCGCGCCGGTCTGGATTATGAGTCCGGTGATTATGATTCATCCCAGTTGACGGCCTTTGCCGGCCTGGAAAAGCGTTTTGCCAACTCCCCGCACGGTATTTCTTTGCGCGCCGAGGCCTTGCGCAAGGACGGCGACTTTGAAATCGACAAGAATGATTTCCGCGTCACGGCGTTCTGGACCTGGGATTTCGGTTCGACTTTCCATCCGGTCAGCGCGTACCGCAATGTGCAGGTTGAACGCATGCCGGATCCGGCCACGCTGGCTCCCAAAGAGGTGGTCGACGTGGTGCAGAACCGGGTCACACTGGACAATGCCTCCAGCTTCGATCTCGACAGTTTCCGGCTGAATCCACCGGCGCTGGCCGCGCTGGATGAAGTCATAGCAAGCCTGGGCGCTACCCGCATTGCCGGCGATGTGCTGGTGGTCGGGCACACCTGTTCGCTGGGTACGGATGCTTATAACCAGGCATTATCGGAACGCCGCGCCCGGGCCGTGTATGACTACCTGACCGCCAACGGCGTTGACCCGGGCCTGCTGCGCTGGGAAGGCCAGGGCGAATCCAGTCCGCGTTACTCCAACGAAACCGAAGAGTCGCGCAAGCGCAACCGCCGGGTGGAGATCAGCTTTACCTCGGAAGAGGAAGTGATCCGCAAGGTGCCGGTAGGTGAAGGCCAGCCGGTGACTGAATGGGTACAGGAGGCTGTGCCGGTCGAAGCGGCCTGGATTCGACGCGCATTGCGCAATCCGGTGGTGCATAAACGTACCGTTGATTACTACCGCATAAGCCGGGTTTCCGAGAATCTGATTGAGGGTGAGCCGGTAATTGACAACACGGGCCCGGCTGCAGTGGATGACGCCTATGCCGTGGACCAGGATTCCAGCGGCAACCTGTTGCCGGTGTTGCTGAACGACTCGGATGCCGAGGGTGATGGACTGACCATCGTTTCGCTGGGCAGCCCGGCACACGGCACGGCGGTCATTTCTGGTGACCAGGTAAGTTATACCCCGAACGAGGGCTACGTTGGCAGCGACAGCTTCAGCTACACCATTGAAGACGGTTATGGCGGCAGCGCCAGCGCCATGGTCAGCATAACAGTCAACCGCGCCAATACCGCGCCGCTGGCCGTGGATGACCAGTACCAGGTGGATGAAGCTTCCGGTGAAAACACGCTGGATGTGCTGGCCAACGACTCGGATCCCGATGGCGATACATTCAGCCTGAGCGCGGTAACGCCGCCGGCCCATGGCAGCGCCACGATATCGGGGGACGTCATCACCTATACGCCGGAGCCGGGCTTCTTTGGCACCGATGTGTTCACCTACACCATTGAAGACAGCCTGGGCTTGCAGGCTACAGCCACGGTCACCATTACCGTCAGGGAAAGAAACCTGCCGCCGGTGGCGGTGGATGACACGGCCATCACACGCAAGAATCATGCGGTGGTGATTGATGTGCTGGCCAATGATTCCGACCCCAATGGCGACCCCCTCAGCGTGGTTGAGATCATCCAGTCGGCCAACAAGATGGGTACCGTGGTCATCAATGGCGACGGCACGCTGAGCTATGACCCGATGCCGGGCTGGTGGGGTGGCGATTCCTTCCAGTACCGCATCAGCGACGGCCGTGGCGGTTCGGCGATGGCCACCGTGGTACTCACGGTGACAGAAGACTGATCGCTTGCGGGGCGCCGGTTTGATGCGGCGCCCCGGTGATGCTTTCCCGGGCGGCCCGCTTTGACAGCGGGTCGCTTTGCCGTTCTGGCGTGGTGCCGTCTTGCATTTGGCGCCTGACTCGGTTGCAATGACCGGTAGTCAGGCAAACTGGAGTTCACTTCGATGTTGCAAATCACCACGCTCGACCAACAACAGGTTTCCATTGACGACGACACCCTGCAGGGCTTGCGGGATAGCGTGCGCGGCGAACTGCTCACTGCCAGTGATGCCGGTTATGACCAGGCACGTGGCATTTTCAATGGCATGATCGACAAGCGCCCGGCACTGATCGTGTGCTGCACCGGGGTGGCGGACGTGATCGCGTGCGTGAATTTTGCCCGCGAACATCGCCTGCTGACCGCAGTGCGTGGTGGCGGGCACGGTATCGCCGGAAACGCGGTATGTGACGGTGGCCTGATGATCAACCTGTCGCTGATGAACTCGGTGCGGGTGGACCCCGCTACCCGCACGGCCTGGGTGGGTGGCGGCGCGGTGCTGGGCGACCTTGATCATGAAACTGCGGCGCATGGGCTGGTGTGCCCGGGCGGCGTGGTATCCACCACCGGCGTGGCCGGCCTGACCACCGGGGGTGGCTATGGCTGGTTGCGCGGCAAGCTGGGGATGTCCATCGACAACTTGCTGGCGGTGGAAATGGTCACCGCGGATGGCCGTTTTGTGCGCGCCAGTGAAACCGAGAACAGCGGCCTGTTCTGGGCGGTGCGCGGCGGTGGTGGTAATTTTGGTGTGATTTGCACGTTTGAATTCAGGGCGCATGATATCCCGCCGCAGGTGTTGCTGTGCAACCCGATTTACGCGGCCGAACACGCCCGCGAGGTATTGCGCGGCTGGCGTGATTTCATGGCCACCGCGCCGGATGAATTCACCACCGAGTTTTTCTTCTGGACCATCCCGGCGCTGCCGGAATTTCCTCCGGAAATGCATGGCCAGGACGTGGTCATTCCCTGTGGCGTGTATTACGGCCCGGTGGAGGAAGGCGAAAAAGTGGTGCAGCCCTTACGTGAACTGGCGCCGTTACTGGCCGACACCACTGCGCCGATGCGGTTTGTCGATATTCAGCAGATGTTTGATGCCTACCTGCCGTATGGCGAAGTCATCGGCTACTGGAAAGCGCTGTACATGGACCAGCTGTCCGACGACATGGCCGACACCCTGGTGGACCACTTCCTTGACCGCCCGGACAACGCGAAAATCTGTCCGCTGGTGCTGCATTACCTCAATGGCGCCAGCCAGCGGGTTCCGGCCGGCACCATGGCCTTTCCCGGGCGGCACTGGAAACTGTTGATGGAGTACAACGTCACCTGGGCCGATGCGGCCGACAACGAAGCCTGCACGGCCTGGACCCGCAACGCCTGGGGTGAAATGCGCGACAAGTACAAGCAGCATGGCGGCACCTATCTGAATATCGACAGCTACAATGAAGACGGCGAGAAATGGGTGGCGGAGACCTACCGGGATAACTATGAGCGGCTGCGCGCCATCAAGAAAAAGTATGACCCGATGAACCTGTTCCGTCTCAACGCCAATATTCCGCCAGCGGATTAGCCGGCAGGGCGTTCGGCCGGGAATCAGGCCAGACTGGGACAGGCGGGGCCGGTTTCGCCGCAGCCGCGGTTTCAATCACGCGGTATTTAGCAACCGGGCCTGAAAGACCCGGCGCTCAGGCGCTCAGGCTGCCCCAATGGTTCAGCAAGTGGTCACTGCTGCGCGCCGCCAGCGCCAGCAGGGTAAAGGTCGGGTTGACGCCTGCGCTGGAGGGAAACAGGCCGGGCCCGGCCACCACCAGGTTGGGAATGTCGTGGGTCTGGCCAAATTCGTTGCATACCGAAGTAGCCGCATCGCGGCCCATGATGGTGCCGCCCATAATGTGCATGGCGGCCTGCGGGCCGGTCCACACTTCGCGTGCGCCGGCGGCGCGGAATATTTCCTGCCCTTCTTCCAGCGCGGCCTGCCACAGGCGTTTGCTGTCGGGATGGGTGGTATGCGTGACCTGTGCCAGCGGTATGCCGAAGCGGTCGCGGCGTTCGCTTAACTCCACCCGGTTATCCGCCACCGGCAGGTCTTCGATTACGCCAGTCATGGTGGCGAAATGGTGCGCGGCGTTTTGCATAAACGCGTGCAGGTCGTTGCCAAACAGGTCCGGGCGGGTGGTGGCGATGCCCAGCAGGTCGGTGGGCTTGACCGCCTGGGCGATCAACCAGGAATAACTGCCAAACGCGCCCTTCTCGGCGTGGCGGACCTTGTCGTAGCCGTCCTGGTTGATCAACTGGCCGCCGGTTGCGCCCATATGGCATTGCGTGGCTTCGTCGAACAGGCCATAAATCAATGCGCCCGGATGGGTCATGATGTAGCGCCCCACCAGGCCACTGGAGTTGGCCAGGCCGCTTGGGTGCTGTTCGCTGGCCGAAGCCAGCAGCAAGCGCGGATTCTGCACGGCAAAGGCCGCCAGCACGACCAGCTCGGCCATAACCCGCCGGCTATTCCCTGCCGTGTCATGGTACTCAACGCCGGTGGCGCGCTGTCCGGCCGTGTCGGTCAGTACCCGGCTGACCGTGGCACCGGTGATCATCTCCATGCCGTGGGAGCGGGCCACCGGCAGGTCGGTGCTCAGCGGGTTGGCCAGCGCGCCAATCGGGCAGCCGGATTCGCACCAGCCGTCCCAGATACATGGCCGGCGGCCATGGAAGGTGCTGGTGACCACGGCCAGTGGCATCGGCGCCACGCGCTGGCCGCGCTGGCGGAAGCCGCGGGCGATGAGTTTGCCCTGCGTAAACAGTGGTACCGGAGGCATGGGGTAAGGTTCACCGGGCGGCCGCCAGGTCTCCTGGCTGGCATCACCGGCGATGCCTGAAGATGCCTGCACCTGGTCGTACCAGGGGCGCAGGTCATCGTATGTCATGGGCCAGTCCAGGCCGCGGCCATGACGGCTGTGCAGGTCGAAATCCCCGGCATGAAAACGCGGCCAGACGGCAAAGTGATGCAGTGCACTGCCTCCCACGCCGTAACCGGCATTGAACACATGCCCGACCGGATTCTCGCCGGCTTCGATCACCGGCTCGCCGCTCCAGTGCATGCGGCGTGACCAGATCGACGAGCTGACCATGCTGCGTTCATCCCGGTCCGGTCCGGCTTCGAGTAAAAGCACTTTTTTGCCAGCGGCTGCCAGCCGCGCCGCGATCGCGCTGCCGGCCGCCCCGGCGCCGACGATAACGGCATCTGCCTGCCGGGTAGCGATGCTTGCCGCGGCCATCAGGATTCACCCCAGGGGCTGGGAGGCTCAATGTGCGCCATATACGGCAGGCCCAGACTCTCCACGCCCGCCTGGGTGCCATACACCACGTCCAGTGCATCGGAGCGCAGCACAAAGTAGAACAACGGTGCGGGCGGACCGATCCAGCCCTCCGGGTTGGCCTGTGCGATCTGCCCGGTCAGCTGGCGACGTTGATCTTCATCCAGACCGGCAAACATGCCGCCGTGTGCCTGCTGCGCGCTGCTGTCCAGCGCCGCCAGTCCCGCTGCGTAAAACGGGGTGAACGGGGCTTCCACGCCGAGGTAACGAATCATCAGCATCTGGTCACCCGGCTGGGCGGCCAGTTGATGGTCGATAAAATGCGCCACGCCCGCATCCGCGCTGCCCGGCAGCAGGGTATCGGCAAATGCCTCCAGCGCGTTGACCTGGGTGGTGGTCAGCACGTGAAAAGGCAACTGCCGGTCACGGGCTTCGGCAGGCGACATGTGCAACAAGGCACCACCTGCCCAGAAGCCAAGGCTGCCGATGCCGGCCTGGCGAATAAATTCACGTCTGGATGTGTGTTTGTTCATAGGGCAGGACTCACGCTTGTCGGGCCAGGACCCGTGGCGGTGGACCCCGGGTTTGGCGGCCGCCGGCAGATGCC
>JBFIHZ010000144.1:0-9204 GCA_041601535.1 Lysobacterales bacterium
CTCACACTGGTGCCGGGTAAAGGTGTAGAGCAGTTCGGCATGGATGTCCGCTTCGTTCAGTCCCGGCCGGCAGGCTTTCATCGCGCGCTCATGCGCTTCTATGGCCACCTGGGCTGAACGTCGCATCACCGCCAGCTCTTGTCGGCTTTTGAACAGCCTGAGGTCGTGCAGCATATGGTCCAGCGCGTGGATTTCTTCCGGCGCGTGGAAATTCTTGCGGGGCTTGTCACGAAAATCATTCAGCCAGCCAATCAGCCGCTGGTCGAATCGCGGGTCACGCCCCAGGTCGTAATAAATCCGCTCGCGGTCCTGCAGCAGGCCGGGCAACAGTTTTTCAAGCTGCGCCCAGGGCTGTGCCTCATCCATGCCGTAATCGGCCACGGCGCCCTCCAGCCCAACCATCGGGCCATCCCACATTTCGCGCTCCAGATCGCGCTCACGGCAGAACAGGATGCTGGCACCGCTTTTCTTGTCCGGCAGCATCACCAGCAAGGCATCCGGTTCACGGAAACCGGTGAGGTACAGAAAATCGCTGTTTTGCCGGTAGGGGTAATGCACGTCGCGGTTGCGCACGCGCTCCGGCGAGGCGCATACGATAATCACGGAATCCTCACCGGCCATACGCATCAGCTGCTGGCGGCGTTTGGCATATTCTTTTTGCTTGATCATGTTGGGCTCTTCAGGGTTCAGCTGTTCAGGAGTCTGGCTTTACAGGGATACCCGCGCAGGGCAGCTTGCTTGGTGTGGATGGTGCCAGCCTGGCTTCAATGTATGGGATCATCCACGCCAGGGCCACGCAGTTCTTCGCGCAGGATGAGGGTGACTACCCGCACGTATTCAACCACCTCGGAAAAGGCCTTTTCATCGTCTTCTTCATCGGCTGATTCACCGCTGTCGTCCATCGGTTTGCCCACGTGCGTGGCCTGGGCGATCTGCCGCAGGTCTTCCAGTGCCTCGGTGGCTTCGCTGGACAATGACTGCAAGGGACCACCCACACCCAGCCCCGCCAGAAACCCGGTACACCACTGTGCCAGCGACTCGGTGCGCTGTTCCAGTGGCTGATCGTCGTCCGGCAACCACAGGTTGAAGCGCAACTCATCATCCGCCAGCTGTTGCAGCGTGCTGTCGAAAGCTTCGCTCATCACGTCAAACAGTGCGGTGCCTGGCTCAACCTGCAATTCCAGCGTAGCCAGGTGGCCGAAAAACTCTTCTGCGGTGCGGCCATTCTCGCCACACACCATGCCGCACAGCACCCCATGGCATTCCGCCAGTTCGGCCGCATCAAGCCCACCCCGGCTCAACATCAGCGCATGATGAAAATCGGGTAATGGATCTGGGGGCATACGTGGTCTCCGATTTAGCCGTTTCTGTGCCGCTGGCCTGATTTCCCCGTCATGGCTTCAGCGCCGGCGGCGGGATTCCCTGGGTTCAGGCTGCAAGCGCCAATATTATTGTGGTGGTGGCCTGCCGCAGGAATTCATGCAAGTCAGACAAGCGGATGTTATCACCCCTGCGGCCACCGCCACACCCCCGAAGCTGGCGCCGGGCCGTTCAGCGGGGGCGCCACCGCCGGTTACACGGCCGCGCATTATCATTGACGCTAAGCCCATGGCCAAATTATAGTGTGTCGGCATGGACACACTGGAACAGACAGGCAAGGACCTCGAACGGCTGGAACAGCAGCTGCATGCCCTGTTAGCCCAGTGCCAGAAGCTGCGCGAAGAAAACCAGTCGCTGCTGAGCCGCCAGGAAACACTGGTGAGCGAACGTGCAAGCCTGGTTGCCAAAAACGAAGAAGCACGCTCCAAGGTCGAAGCCATGATCAACCGGCTGAAGTCCCTGGAACAAATCTGAGCAAGCAACTGCAAGCCCGCGTGCAGGCCAGGCGCCGGCTGGAAAACTCATGAGCGATCCAACCGAACCCGTCTCCATCACCATACTCGACCGCAAGTACCAGTTTGCCTGCACGCCGCAGGAACGCAAGGCGTTGATTGCCGCGGCACAACACCTGGATGAGCAGATGAAGGCCATCAAGGAAGGCGGCCGTCTGCTGTCGCTGGAACGGATCGCTTTGCAGGCGGCACTGAATCTGAGCGACCAGGTTCTGCGCATGAAACAGCTGGAGGAAACCCGCAAAGAGCGTATCGATAACAAGATACGCATGCTGGCGGACCAGCTCGCCGAGCACGTGAACGGTCATGCCGAAGATGCGCTCAATTCCCGATAGGTCTATACTAAGGTCAGCCCTCTGAGGTGTTCGCCATTGGGATCGCATAATGCCTTGTCCCTAGATATAGACCTCGGGATGGCAAAGCCGAGTGCTGTTGTGCACGTTCGCAATTTGCGAAAAGCCTGAAGCCCGGTCAACTGTCCCACCTGAACCCTTTGGTTCAAGGTCACCGACCCATAGCGGCATCCTGGAGGGCTACTATTTTGTCTGCGGGCCGCGTCATTTCATCCGATCACGACATTTCCACCACCCGTCTGAAACGCGAATTACGCGCGGCCATCCGCTCGCGCCGCAAGCAACTGGATGCGGCCGCACGAGCAGCCCACGATGCGGCCATTAATCAGCAGGTCATAGACTGGATTGAATCCACCCAGGCCCGGAGCCTGGCGTTCTTCCTGGCTTTTGACGGCGAACCGGATTTGCGCCCGGCCATGCACCACCTGGCTGCGGCGGATAAACGGATTGTGTTACCCGTATTGATCGGTGCAACACGGCAGGCGCAGATGGAGTTCCGCCAGTGGCGTCCCGGCGACAGCCTGACCCTCAACGTGTTCGGTATCGCGGAACCCCTGGAAGGCAAGCCTGTGGGCGTGAACCACCTCGATGTGGTGTTTATCCCGCTGGTGGGCTGGGACGCTGCGGGCCACCGCCTGGGCATGGGGGCCGGCTATTACGACCGCGCGCTGCAGGCCGTTGCCGCACTGCAGCGGCCGCTGCGGGCCGGCATCGCCTATGACCTGCAACAGGCTGAAGGCATACCCGTGCAGCAATGGGATATCCCTCTGCACCAGGTGATTACCGAGAGTGGCCGGATTGACTGCTGCGGTTTACCTGGTTTGGCCGATCCGCGACAATGACCACCGTCTTTTCACCTACCGATGGAAACCTGACCCCGAAATGAACTACTGGTTGATCAAAAGCGAACCGGATGTCTTTGGCATTGATGATCTGAAAAACTCGCCGGCAAAGAAAACCCACTGGGATGGCGTGCGTAATTACCAGGCGCGAAATTACATGCGTGATGATATGCGCAAGGGTGATGGGGTGTTTTTCTATCACTCCAATTGTGATACACCGGGTATTGTCGGCATTGCCGAAGTGGCCTCAGACGCCTACCCCGATCACACCGCCTTCGACGCCAATGATCCGCATTATGACCCCAAGAGTGACCCGGACAACCCACGCTGGGTGATGGTGGATGTGCGTTACAAGCGCAGAACCAAACGGCTGATCAGCCTGTCAGAACTTAAAGAGCACGCCGATGCGCTGGATGGCTTTCCGCTGATCCGGCGTGGCAATCGTTTGTCGGTAATGCCGGTAAGCAAATCACACTGGGATTACATAATGTCCCTGGAGACACTCAAATCATGAGCGAACAACAGGAATTGAAAACACGCGTGGCCGCAGCGGCGCTGGCTTTTGTCAAAGACGATGCGGTGCTGGGCGTGGGCACCGGCAGCACGGTGAACTGCTTTATCGATGCGCTGGCCGCCAGCGGCAGACGCATCGAAGCAGCCGTGTCCTCGTCCGATGCCACCACCGAGCGGCTCAAGGCAGCCGGCATTCACGTGCGCGAGCTGAGCCAGGCAGGCACGCTTGATGTGTATGTCGATGGCGCGGATGAGTTCGACCCCCACCGGCGCCTGATCAAGGGTGGTGGCGGCGCGCTGACGCGTGAAAAGATCGTTGCAGCCGCCAGCCGCAAATTTGTCTGCATAGTGGATGAAAGCAAGCAGGTTGGCGTACTGGGCAAGTTTCCCCTGCCCATTGAAGTGATCCCGATGGCGCGTAGTTTTGTCGCCCGGCAACTGGTGGCCTTCGGCGGCCAGCCGGAATGGCGCGAGGGCTTCGTCACGGATAACGGCAACCACATACTGGACGTGCACAACATGGACCTGGTGGACCCGGTGGCGGCCGAAAAACACATCAACAACATACCCGGCGTGGTGACCTGCGGCCTGTTCGCACTGCGGCCGGCCGACGTGGTGCTGATGGCCACCGCTGGCGGCGTCAAAGAAATCTAGCGATCCATCCCGCTGGCCGGTTCGGCCAGCAGTTCGTCCATGGTCTGTTCGAAGCCGGCGACAAATTCGGTGTAGTGACGGCCAGTGCCCGGACCGGTAAAGCCGGTGTGGATGCGCCGCACTTCACCGGCCCGGTCAACGAAAATCATCGTCGGAAAGGCCAGCACACGATTCAGCATCGGCAAGGTTTCGGCCGCCAGGGTTTTGTCCGACAGGCCGGCCACCAGCAGGTCGTATTCAATGGAATACTCATCCCGCAATGCCTTGCCCTGGGCAGCCGCCAGCTCGAATTCCTCGTAATGCTCATACAACAGCGTGATGATCTCCAGGCCGCGGTGACGGTTGTCGCGGAAATAGCCGGACAGGAAAGCCACTTCATCGGCACAGTTTGGGCACCAGGTGCCCGACAGCGTAACCAGCACCACCTTGCCCTGGTATTTTTCATCCGCCAGCGAAACCGGCTGACCGTCCAGATCGGGAAACCGGAATGCCAGACCGTCGTAGCCTTCCTTCAGATAGGTCAGTGAGTACGGATCCGGCAGGCTGGCATCGAAATTGCGCCGCGCCTGCCAGCGCTCATGCCAGCGCGTGCCAGACCAGAAATCACCGCTCAGTTCTCCGTCTTGCTGCATCCCGGCAGTAAACACAAATGCATGTGCGCCATCAAAGGTGGATAACTTCAGTTGCCGGCCATCGACCTCGCCCGCCAGGTAACGGTAGTCACCGGTGGGCGTTAAAAATGTCCCGCTCAGCTGGCTGCCCTGCTGATCAAATTCGGCCACGGCCATGGACTGATTGCCCTCGTCGTCAGTGAACCCGACTTCCCAGCGGCCGGTCACATCGACCGCCGCTTCGGCCTGGGCCGAGAACCGGTGGGTTTCACCGCGCCAACCCTGCACCGGCATCACCTGCTCATAGCCCAGCTTGGACAGGCTCAGGCTGCCGTTGAACCGGTCGCCATCGAGTTGCAGATCCAGCGTGGTATTAAAACTGGGAAAGCGCAGGCGCAGATGGTTCCCGTCCTGCTGAATGTCCGGCACGATCACTTTTTCCGCGCCGTTTTCAAACCAGGCCTCGGTAAAATCCGCGGACATGCGCAAGCCCAACGGCAAGGCCACATCGGGCAACTGGATTTCCACCCGCCAATGCTCCGGCTGGGCCACCCCATTCGTTTCAGCATCAGCCCTCCCCGACTCACCGGACGAGTCACAGGCAGTGACGGCACACAGGCAAAGCAAAGGCACGGCAAGACGCATAAAAAATTTTCCCAACGAAAGAAAGCCAAGATACCCAGGGTCAAGATACCCGGGGTCAGAGTCAAGTGCCAGAGTCAATCGCGCCGGCATGGCAAAGTCCGAGCCCTGAAGGCGGCAGCTTGCGGCGATTGCAGCCTGCCCTGCAAGCCGATGGCTGACGTGGACCGTTCAGAAACCGGCCGTCAGCTGAACCCACCATTTGTACGTGTCAGCATAAGCTGACTCGCGCCTGGCATCGAACCAGGCTGCCTTGAACAGCACGGTGTAGCGTTGGGCGAAGGACCGGGACAGGGAAGCATCCAGCTCCTGGCCAAAACTGCCGCGGCCGGATTCAGCGCTGAAGTCATGGTAGTACACATCCCATTTCCAGCTCGAAATCTTTCCTTTGATGCCACCAAACACATCCACCAGGCCAGCATCCGGCGTGCTTAGGAAGGTGTCAGCCCAGCCATTGAAAGCATGCAGAGTGGCCAGCGGGGTGCGGAACGACGCGCCGCTTTGCCGGCTGTCGCCGCCCAGCGACTCCAGCCCGGCCAGCAGGGTCAGCCCCGCCACCGCCGCCGAAGCTTCCAGCCTGAAGTAGCGTGCGCTGAAGTTCACCGGGTTGTTGTGCGCATCGGTCTGCCGGGCGTATTCCAGCAGGTAGCCGAGATCGGCGCTGCCAAGTTCGCGTGCACCGGCCAAACGCATGCCCACGGTAGCGGTGGAAAAGCTGCTCACGTCACGGTTGTCGACAGCGTAATAATATCCACTGATTTTACCCACGCCAGGCAACTGCCAGCCGAGGTTGGCCAGCCAGGTATTGTTGGCATTCTTGCCGGCCGGAACATCATTGCCAAAAATGCGGTTGACCTGGTCCACCCAGGCCAGTTGGAACTCCCCTGACTCGCCCACGGGGTACTGCAGGTACAGGCCATCGTAGGTCTGTTCATTCTGGCGCCAGCCGACGTTTCCCACGAACCGGGCATTGTCGTAAATAATGCGTTGCCGCCCGGCGCGCACTTTCAGCCCGCCTTTTTGCTGCCACTGCAACCAGGCCTGGTTGAGATCGGTGCCGTGCGGATCAGCCACCACCGGGAAGCCGGTTTTTCCGGGTGAGTTGCCCGCGCCGGCATTGTAGTCATCCGGGCCAACTTCGGTCACGTAATCGCCCTCGGCGAACGCGCTAAAACCCTGCCATTCGCCCGAAGTGAAATTGATCCGCGTGCGCAGCGTGGCTGCCAGCGCATCTTCGGCAAAGCCATCCAGGTCCACATGTTCCAGCCGGTAGCGGAATGCGATGCCGAATTTACCTGCGGCGGAACCCGTGCCAGCGGCTTCAGCGGCCGGCAGGGCCGTGGCCGCTGTGATCAGCGCCACGGCCACCAGAACCTCTGCACGCCAGTGCCGCATCAGCCGTGAAGACATGCCGGTCTCCCTCAGTACACATCCTTCACGGTGTTGTACACGTTGAACTTGCCCGTGGGCGTGATCACTTCAGGGCCCTTGATGACGTGCACCAGCTTGCGGGTCTTGTCGTCCACGATCACGATGGCGGACTCCTGGCTCTGCCCGCTCCAGACTGAGAACCAGACCTCGGTGCCCTGGGCATTGAATTCCGGTTGCACAATACGCTTGGGGCCTTCGCCCAGCTCTGCCCACTGCGCGATGGGCAGCACTTCGTAGCCGGCATCAAGGTTGTTGATATCGAACACCGCCACGCTTTGGGAAATGGCTTCATCCGGGTTCAGCGGGCTGTCCACCCACAGGTTGGTGGAATTGGGGTGGGTTTTGACGAACAAGGAACCACCGCCCTGCCCCTGCAGCGTGCGTACCACTTTCCAGGCATGCTGTGGATGGCCTTGCGGGTCCGTACCAAGGAAGGTCACGTTGGCATTGCCCAGTGCACTGGTAACCCACACCGGTCCGAACTGCGGATCCAGCAGGTTGGCGCCGCGGCCCGGGTGGGGAATTTTTTCAACATCCGGCAAAGCCACCAGCTTGCGTTCCTTCGAATCGACAATGGCAATCTTGTCGGACTGGTTGGCCGCAGTCAGGAAGTAGCGCTTGGTGGAATCCCAGCCACCGTCATGCAGGAAGCGCGCGGCATTGATGGTGGTGACGCTGAGGTTTTCGATGTCCTCGTAATTCACCAGCAATATCTTGCCTGTCTCCTTCACGTTGACGATAAATTCCGGATGCTGGTGCGAGGCTACGATGGCAGCCACCCTGGGCTCCGGATGATATTCCTGGGTATCCACCGTCATGCCACGGGTAGATTCGATTTTCAGCGGCTTGAGGGTGTCACCATCCATCAGCGTGTACTGCGGCGGCCAGTAGGCGCCGGCAATGGCGTATTTGTCCTCGTAACCGTGGTACTTGGAGGTTTCCACCGAACGGGCTTCGAGGCCCACCTTGATTTCCGCCACCCGTTGCGGCGGATCCATCCACAGATCCACCATATCGATGCGCGCATCACGGCCGATGGTGTACATATAGCGGCCGGAGGCTGAAGGCCGTGAAATATGCACCGCGTAGCCGGTCTTGATGATGGCGATGATTTCCTTGGTGTCACCGTCGATCATCGCCACCTGGCCGGAATCACGCAGGGTTACGGCGAAAATATTCTCCAGGTTGCGCTGGTGTTGCGGCGCCTTGGGGCGGTCGGCCGGTTCCACCAGCACTTTCCAGCTGGCCAGCGTTTCGGCCATGCCCCACTCGGGCGGCGCCGGCGGCTCGTGCTGCAGGAAGCGCGCCATGATATCGACTTCCTCATCGCTCAGATCACCCGAGGTGCCCCAGTTGGGCATGCCGGCCGGCGAGCCATAGGTAATCAGCGCCTTGAGATAATCGCTGCCCTTGGCGCGGGTAATATCCGTGGTCAGGGGCTTGCCGGTGGCGCCTTTGCGCAACACGCCATGGCAACCGGCGCAGCGCTGGAAATACACTTCGGTGGCGCTGTCGAACTCCGCCTGGGTCATCTCCGGGCCTTCGGAATCGATAAATTTTTTCGCTTCTTCGCCGGTGATGGTGCTGGGCGCACCCTGGTAAGCCATCTGCTCCGAGCCGGACACCGGGTGGTCAGCGGGGCCGGTGACTTGCTTGCCGCCCCGCACCGCGGCAACCTCAGCTGCATTGACCTCGCCGCCCGGATTGCCCCAGGAATTCAGCACAAACGTGACAATATCCGCCACCTCATCATCCTTGAGGTAGGACATGGCTGGCATGACTGAATTGTATTCCACGCCATTCACGGTAATCGGTCCGGAAAGCCCATTCAGCGCGGCCTTTACCACCACCATGCTGTCTGCAGCAAAATAATCGGAAGCGGCCAGCGGAGGAAAGGCCCCTTTCAGGCCCTGCCCCGACAGCTGATGACAGGCCCCACAATGGGTGGCATACAGGTTGCCGCCGCGGCTGATGCGCTGTTCCAGCGTGACGCCGGAGGCTTCAGCCTTGTGCACTGCCAATGCCGGGTCGGACTGGCCGCAAGCCGACATGGAAAGGCTCATCAAAGCCGTCAGGGTGCAAAGCGGAATCACGCTGTTCAGGGTTTTCATGCTGTTGCTCCGAAGGTGCGAAGATGCAAAGGTTTAAAGCTGCAGACACAGGGGCGCGAAATGAGTCTTTGCCCATACGCCAATTCTAAATAGGCCGCTGTCAGTATTGATTGACGCAGGTCACCTTATGCCGCATGTGCGGCATCACGCCGTAC
>JBFIHZ010000145.1:0-9179 GCA_041601535.1 Lysobacterales bacterium
CCTGGCGCAAACGCAACGGCGCATCGTCAATACGGCTCATCAGGTTGTAGGCCTCGGGATGCTCCAGCGCCAGCAGATACACCAGCGGCTTGATCACCGAACCAATCTGGCGGCGCGCGTTGAGTGCACGGTTGAAACCCTGGCTGCCCGGATTACGGTCCCCGACCAGCGCACGGATCTCACCACTGCTGATATCCGCCAGTACCAGGGCTCCCTGCAAGGCCGCCGGCAGGCCGGTTTCGTGCAATTGTTGCAGGCCCACCGTCACCGCCCGTTGCGCTTTTTCCTGCTCAACCGGGGACAGCGTGGTGAAAATGCGCAAACCTTCCGACTTCAAATCTTCTTCGCGATACACCTGGGCCAGCTGGGCCTTCACCAGTTCGATAAACGCACTGTAGCGGGAGCCGTCGGCCTGCGGGTTCTCCGTCACGTCCAGCCCTTGCCGCTTGGCCTGTTCGGCTTCAGCGGCGCTCAGCAAGCCGGTTTCCGCAAAGATATCCAGCACCCGGTCGCGTCGTTCGCGGGCGCGTTGCGGCTGCCGCCTCGGGTTGTACAGCGAAGCGCCCCGCACCATACCCACCAGCAAAGCGACCTGGTGGGGCTCCAGCCGTTCCAGCGGCTGGCCAAAATAGAACGTGCTGGCGCGGCCAAAGCCGTGCACCGCCAGGGCACCTTGCTGACCCAGGTAAATCTCGTTCAGGTAGGCTTCAAGAATTTCCGCCTTGCCGTAATGCCATTCCAGCAACACCGCCATGATCGCTTCATTGAATTTGCGTACCAGGGTGCGTTCATCGGACAGAAAATAGTTCTTTACCAACTGCTGCGTCAGCGTGCTGCCGCCCTGTACCGCGCGGCCCGCCTTGACATTGGCCACCAGCGCACGCATCACGCCGCGCACATCAATGCCCGGATGCTGTTTGAAATTACGGTCTTCAACCGCCTGCAGGCCCATCACCAGCAAGGGCGGCACATGCTCGATTTCCACCAGTGTGCGGTCTTCTTTCAACAACGGGTAGATCGAGGCGATTTCCGCCGGCTCCAGTCGTGCCAGGTCGATGCTGCGGCCCGATGGCAGTTCGGCCAGGCCGGTTACCTGATCGCCGCGCAGGGAAACCCGCAGGCGTTGCGCCGGGTGCTCGCCTTCGGCAAAGCGGAATGCGCGGCGGTACACATCCACCGTGCCTCCGGAGACGTGGTACAGGCCGGGCTTGGCCGCGCCGGACACCGCCCGGTAGCCGGCCGCTTTCAATTCCTGTTCCAGGTCGTGCACGGAAACCCGTGCGCCCGGATAAAGGTCCAGCGCGCGCGCGTACACCCGGCTGGGCAGATCCCATTTGCGGCCTTCGAACTCAGTGGTGACCTGGTAATTCAGGAAGATGACCCAGGGAACCAGCAAACCCAGCATCACGCCACAAAACAGCAGCAACAGACGCCAGATTCCGCCAAACCAGCGGCGCCGGGAGGATTTCTTCGTCTTCTGGCGCCGTGCGACGGTTTTCTTCTTTGCTTTAGCCATTAATCAGGATTGTACCTTCGCCGGGTGACATCACCCGGACCTTTGACCATAATGACGGGATTTAGTCCCTGGTGAACGTGGTTCGGCAGGGCTCATTCTAGCTAGCCAGGCTTGGGATTTGCCACCATTCCTTCCCGATGACATCAATCGCCCCAGAAAAAACCGCAAAAACGCATAATTCAGGCGCTGCCGGGCCAGAATGCCTGCTGTGGTTTTACTCAAACGGCCAGGCCGCGCCCTCCGGCAGCGCCCGGTCACTGCTGGCCGAACTGACATGGAGCCAATGGTCGCCGGCGCCAGCCGCAGCCGGCACGCCCTCTGCGGCAGCCGCCCTGGGCCGCAGTCTGCAAGAGTTTCTGCATGAACACCCGGGACGGTCCATTTTGCTGCTGGATGCACGCATCCGCTTGACCGCAGCGCAGGCCCAACAGCTGGTACGCCTGGGCTTGCAGCTCGAAACCCGCGACCTCAACCAGGCCGACGACAGCCAAGCCGGCCAGCCGGCCCGGCCGCTGGCCCTGTCCCTGTTCAGCAATACAGAGGACTGGCTGAACCCGTTTTCCGGCCTGCCAACAGATGCCCTGGTCCACGCAGAGTCGGCCAGCCAGGAAAAGGCACCCGCGGAACGCGATGCAGACCGCTGCATGCAAGATGCCAGCCAGATGATCAGCTGGCTTGGCAGCGGGGTACTGCATCAACTGGATCGCTGGCCGGCCCACCTGCTGTGGCTGAACGCGGCAGCCATTGAGGCGCTGGCTCAACCAGCCCTGACCGCGGCAACGGCACTGGAACGCTTGCGCGACATGGGCGGGGCTTGCTACCTGGCCGATACGCTGTTCGCAGGTGACCCCGCATTGCCGCTGGCACCCCCGTTACAGCTGGAGCCACACGAGGAATACCGTCCACCGGCCTGGGGCGATCTGGTGGCCCGCCTGGCCCACTGGCTGCAGCCGCAGCCACTGCGGGCCTTGCAGGCACTGGCCGGTGAACCCGCTCCGCTTAACCTGCACATCACCCACAGCTGGGGTGGCGGCGTGGCCCGCTGGGTGGAATCCTATATTCAGGCGGCCAGCGCGGCCGCGCAGGATCATCAATCAGACTCTTGCCAGCCGGAATGGCAGTTGCAACTGTGTTCCGAAGGCCCGCGTTCCGGTGCAGGCGCCGGCCAGCGACTGAGCCTGTACCTGGGCAATCAGCTCAAGGTGCCGCTGGCCAGTTGGTGGCTGCAACCGGCAATTCGTTCAACTACCGATGACAACCCGCAATACCGGGACATCCTCAACGATATCGTCGAGCGCTACGGCGTCAGCCGCGTAATGGTTTCATCACTGGTGGGCCACAGCCTGGACGCGCTGGCCACCGGTTTGCCCACGGTGCAGGTGCTGCACGATTTTTTCCCTGCCTGGCCACTGCTGGGTGTACACCCCCAAGCCTATCTTGCCGCGCCAGCAGACCAGCGGCTGTCACAGGCCCTGCAGGATCACCCCCTGCTGCCGGATTTCACCGACCACAGCGCGGCCGCATGGAACCGACTGGCGCGCGTCTGGCCCGAGCGGCTGGCGGCCCACTCGGTGCGCCTGGCCGCACCCAGCCAATCGGTCATCAAGCTGTTGGCCCAGCTGGACCCGCGCTTCGCGGAGCTGGACATTGAAATCATTCATCACGGCTTGCCACCACTGGTGCAAGCGCCCGGCATTCTGCCCAGGCCGCGGCCCGATGGCCGCCTGCGGCTGGTGGTGCCTGGCCGCATGCAGCCAGGCAAGGGTGCATCCCTGTTGCTGGCAGCCTTGCCGCAGCTGCGGCAATACGCACAGGTGTATTTGCTGGGCGCCGGTAAACACGGCGAGGTATTTTTTGGCCAGGCTGGCGTCAACGTGGTGCTGCAGTACCAGCGCGATGAACTGCCTGAACTGATGCGCACCATTGCGCCGGACGTGGCCGCTCTGCTGTCGGTGGTGCCGGAAACCTTCAGTTATACGCTGTCGGAAATGCAACAGCTCGGTATTCCGGTGATCGCCACCCGGGTGGGCAGCCTGGCTGAACGCATTCAACACGGCACAACCGGCTGGCTGATCGACACCACGCCACAAGCGCTGGTGGAGCAGGTGCGCCAGCTGGCCGGGCAGCCTGAACTGCTGGCCGACATGCGCAGCCGGTCGCAGCAGGCAGATCATTTCAGCGACACTGCGATGGTCGGCCGCTACCAGCAGCTGTGTCCAGTGCAATCACGGCAACCGGCGCTGGCGCGCATGCCCCGCCCACAGGCGGCGCAGCTGGCTGCGCTGGCGATGCAAAAATCACGGCTGGAAGCCAGCCTGCAACACAGCCAGGCGCAAATCCAGGAACTCGAAGCGGAAGTCGAGCAACGCACCGAGTGGGCGCTGGAACGCGACCGGGCCCTGCAACATGAACAGCAACGGCGCGAACGCTGGGTAGCCAGATTGCAGGCGGATATCGAATCCCTGCATGGCATCATCGACCAGCAAAAACAGGATCTGCAGCTGCTGGACAGCGTGCTGGCCAGTTCATCCTGGCGGCTGACCCGCCCGCTGCGTGCCGGCCGCCGCCTGCTGCAGAACCTGCACCAGGCACGCGCCTGGAACCCGGCTCGCTGGCCCTTGCTGATTTCGCAGGCCATACGCACCATCAGTACCCAGGGGCTTGGCGGCGCCCTGCAGCGCGCCCAGCAAACCGCGCAACGCAGCGAACCACCGCCGCGCGCGCTGGCGGGTAACCTGGCCGGAGAACTGGGACCGATCGGCAACCCGGAACCACCCGCCGCCCTGCCCTGTCCCGACCAGCCGCTGGTTTCCATCGTAATCCCGGTATTCAACAAGTGGCCTTACACGGCCGCGTGTTTGCGTTCGCTGATGGCGGCGGAAACCAGGGCCAGCTTTGAGGTGATCGTGGTCGATGATCATTCCACCGATGAAACCGGGCAACGGCTGCAGCAGATTGAAGGGGTAAACCACCTGCGCAACCCCAGCAACCTGGGATTCGTACTGGGCTGTAATCGCGGCATGGAAGCGGCCAGAGGCGAATACACCGTGCTGCTGAACAACGACACCCAGGTGCTGGATGGATGGCTGGATGCGCTGCTGGACACGTTTGAACGTTTTCCGGATACCGGCCTGGCCGGCGCGCGCCTGGTGTACCCGGATGGCCGCATGCAGGAAAGCGGTGGAATTATTTTCAATGACGGCAGCGGCTGGAACTACGGGCGCGGCGAACCGGCAGACCGCCCCGAGTACGCCTATGTGCGCGAAGTGGATTATTGTTCCGGCGCCTGCATCATGTTGCCCACTGCCCTGGTGCAGCAACTCGGCGGCCTGGATGAGCGCTATGCGCCAGCCTATTACGAAGACACCGATCTGGCATTCCGGGTGCGTGAAGCAGGCCTTAAAGTGCGGGTACAGGGCGCCGCCACAATCATTCACCACGAGGGCATCAGCTCCGGCACCGACATCAACACCGGCGTGAAGCGCTACCAGCAGGTTAACCGCAAGAAATTCCTGCAACGCTGGAGCCAGCAACTGGGTACGCATCCAGCACCACTGGCCGGAACACATGATCAGGCGGGCTTGCGCGCGGCGCGCGACCACCGCCTGCGCGGCCGCGTGTTGATGATCGATGCCTACACCCCGGAGCCAGACCAGGATTCCGGCAGCCTGCGGCTGCGCTACCTGTTCGACTGTTTTGCCCAGCTGGGCTATGGCGTGACCTTTTTTGCCGACAACCGCGGCTTTGCCGGCCGCTATTCCAGCGAGCTGCAAAAATCGGGCGTGGAGGTGCTGTACAACCCATGGATCGAATCCTTGCAGGATTTTTTCCGTCAGCGCGGCGGCGAATTCGACCTGGTCTTCATCAGCCGGCATTACGTCGCTGCCAACTACCTGTCGCTGATCCGCAAATACTGCCCGCGCGCGCGCTTTATTTTTGACACCGTCGACCTGCATTACCTGCGCGAGCAACGCCTGGCGGAGCTGGAAGACAGCCTGCCGTTGAAACGCGTGGCCGCGCAGACCCGCCGATCGGAACTGGCGGTAATCCGTGAGGCCGACGCCACCCTGGTGGTCAGCCCGGTGGAACAGAAGGTGCTGGCGGACGATGCCCCCGATGCCCGTGTGCACGTGCTGTCCAACATTCACCAGGTGGCTGACCAGGTGGTGGGCTATGCGCCGCGCCAGGACATCTTTTTCGTCGGCGGTTACCAACACCCGCCCAATATCGATGCGGCGCAATGGTTCGTCTCGTCCATCTGGCCGCTGATCCGGCAGCAGTTACCGGATATGCAGTTTCACCTGATTGGCAGCAAAGCCCCGGACTCGATCCGTGCCTTGCACGGTAACGGCGTGGTATTCCACGGATTCGTGCCCGACCTGCAGCCCTGGCTGGATGGCTGCCGGCTGGCTGTAGCGCCCTTGCGTTACGGCGCAGGGGTCAAAGGCAAAGTAAACCTCAGCATGGCGCATGGACAGCCGGTGGTCGCCACACCGATAGCGGTAGAGGGACTGCAGGCCGAGCATGGCCAGGACGTTCTGGTGGCGGAAGATGCCGCCGGCTTTGCCGCCGAGGTGGTCCGCCTGTACCGCGACCAGGCCCTGTGGGAGCGGCTGGCCAGCGGCGGCATGGCCAATGTGCAACGCCATTTTTCGGTGGCGACAGCGCGCGACAACCTGGCGGAGCTGTTACGGCAGCTATCGGCTGACTGAGTCACCCGCACCGTTCAATTCAGGGTTACTCGGGATCCAAAATCTATCCAGGCAGCATCCGTTGCAGCAGGGCTGCTGCAACGCGGCCCCTTTTGATGCCTGGCCTGCGGTTCACTCCTTGAGACGGCGGGCCTCCAGCACATTGGGCACGCCAGCCAGCCGGCCCAGCAAATCACTGAGCTGGGTGTAATCTTTCACCCGCAGATGCAAACGGATGCTGACTTCATCACTGAGTTCGTCCAGCCGGCTGCTGATATCGGATACCGGTGTATCAGCAACGGACAACACGTTTGAGATATCACGAATCAGGTCACGCCGGTTAAACGCCTTGAGGCCCACCTGCACCGAGTACGTGGTTTGCGGCTTGTGCCCCCAGTGCACCTGCAACAGGCGCGGGTTGTTTTCCCGCCGCCAGCGCAGCACCTGGCGGCAGTCGTCCCGATGAATGGTGACGCCGCGGCCACGGGTAATATAGCCGGCCACCGGGTCACCCGGCACCGGCTGACAGCAACGGGCAATGGTCGTCATCAGGTTGCCCACGCCTTCAATGGTCACGTCATCCGGGCGCTGTGAAGCGCCGCCGCGTTGCCGCACCGGGGTGCGGGTCAGCAAGTCTTCCGCCTGGGGCTGCACCTGCTCGGCCCGCATACGCTCCAATGCACTGACAATCTGCCCGACGGTCAAATCACCATTGCCGACCGCCACGTACAAATCATCCACCTGACCCAGGCTGAAACGCTTGATCACCGCGGCAAGATAAGGCGTCAGTTTTTCCGCTTCCAGGTCCATGCGGCGGACCTCGGACTCAATGGCCTCTTTTCCCGCCCGCAGATTCTCCTCGCGACTTTCCTTCTTGAACCATTGGCGCACCTTGCCGCGCGCCCGGGCGCCGTGGATATAGCCCAGCCGGGGGTTGAGCCAGTCGCGGCTGGGGTTGGGCAACTTGGCGGTGAGGATTTCGACCCGGTCGCCGGTATTCACCTGGTGGGTCAACGGCACAATGCGGCCATTGACCTTGGCGCCACGACAACGGTGACCGACCTCGGTATGTACCTGGTAGGCGAAATCCAGTACCGTGGCACCCGCCGCCAGGTCAACCACCTGGCCACGCGGGGTCAGAACATAAACCCGTTCCTCGGTAGTGGCGGAACGGAAACTCTCCAGCAGGCTTTCATCGTCCAGTTCGTCATCGGTGGCTTCCAGCAACTGCCGCATTACCGCGATCTTGTTTTCAAAAGCCGGGTCATGCGGCCCGCCCTCCTTGTACCGCCAGTGCGCCGCCACGCCCAGTTCCGCGTGTTCATGCATCTGCCGTGAACGAATCTGCACTTCCACCGCCTTGCCCTCCGGGTCAAACACGGCGGTATGCAAGGACTGGTAATTGTTACCCTTGGGTGTGGTGATGTAATCATCAAACTCGCCGGGAATGGGCTGCCACAGGGTATGTACCAGGCCCAGCGCGCTGTAGCAGGCCGGCAGGTCTTCCACCAGGATGCGCACCGCACGCACGTCAAACAACTCTTCGAACTCAATGTGCTTGCGCTGCATCTTTTTCCAGATGCTGTAAATATGCTTGGGCCGCCCCTTGACGGAAGCTTTCAAGCCAGCGTCATCCAGCGCGGAAGCCAGTTTGCGGATAAATCCATTGATGAACTGTTCACGCTCGACACGCCGTTCGGCCACCAGCCGGGCGATTTTCTGGTATTGCGTGGGGTCCTGGAACCGGAACGACAAATCTTCCAGTTCCCATTTCAGTTGCCACACGCCGAGCCGGTTGGCCAGCGGCGCGTGAATCAGCATGGTTTCTGCCGCCAGTGCCCTGGCTTCATCACTGCCCACCTGCGCGCGACGCAGCCGTAACAGCTGCCAGGCCAGATCAATCAATACCACGCGCACGTCCTTTACCAGCGCCAGCAGCAGGCGGCGCAAGCCCTCGGCACTGCGTTCGGTGGCGCTGAGCGCGCCGCCGGCAGCGAAATGCTTGAGCTTGTGCAGCTCATCCAGTTGGCGGGCCGTCGCCTCGGGCAAGTCCTGCGCCACCCGGCTCACGTCGCAGCCAGCCTGTTCGGCAGCCATGATCATCGCGCAACTGACAGTGATCGGGTCAGGCGCCAGGGCCTGCAGGATGTTCAGCAGCTCCAGCGTGCACTGCCACGCGTCGGCGTTCATCTGGCCTGATGACTGCAGCCGCTGGTTCAGTTCCATACAGATATCCACGCCATCACCTACCGAACGGCGGTAGGCCTGCAGCCATTCCTGCACATCCTCTTGCGGTGCCATGGATTTTGTACTGTTCAATACCATTACGTCGATATTTGCAGCAGGCCCAACTCACCTGCATTCTTCAGGTTAATACTGACTAAAACCGCAAATCTGAGCGGACAGCCCTGGCGAAATCACGGCCAGGCCAACGGGCGATCCTGTAGTCAACAACCGGCCCACTGACCGTTCACACGTAATCCCGTCAAGGCTATCGGCAGCAGATTCATCATAAAGCAATCTACCGCGGAAAACCCGCAACGGCGGGCTTGCTTCAAGCGCTTTCCAGCACTTTTTTCCAGGCGCCAGCCAGTCTTTTGGGTGATACTTTTTCTGCGGTGCCCAAACGTTGCGCAAACTGGGAAACGCGGTATTCCTCGATCAGCCAGCGATACTCGTCCAGCACCTCATCATAGACTTCACCCTGCTCCAACCGTTCAAGATAGCGGCCCCACCACGGGTTCACTGCATCCATGCGCTGCTGATCGCGCGCCGGGTTTTGCGGCAACTGCAACAGACGTTCCTCGATGGCAGCCAGGTAACGCGGATAGTGCGCCAGCCGGCCGGCCTGCAGATCAGCGAGAAAGCCCGGGTACAGCAGGTCCTGTAACTGCAAGGACATATCTTCCGCAGCCAGCGGCCAGCGCTCCGCCACCTCACCTTCCAGTGCAGCCGTCAGGCGTGATTGCAAA
>JBFIHZ010000146.1:0-9160 GCA_041601535.1 Lysobacterales bacterium
AGATGAACTGCCCTGTTGCTGTGTTCGCGCCGCCCTGGCTGCTCTCGAATTTGGTCTTTCGTTGGAAATCTGGTTTTCCGGTTCCACCGTGAAAAAACGGCTGGTCGGAAGGTGTAAAAGTGGGTTAAAGCCCCTTACCAATTCTCACTGTTAGGTCGCGAGTTGTGGCATGACGTACGTCCGGCCCGCACGCAGTTTTGCGTGGCCCTTCGGGTAATTCCAAACTAACTATGAGGCGCACGATAAATGTTGGGTGTTACAGGACAACCCGAGCGACGTTAACGTGGTGTGAATGGATGTTACGCTACCAAAACGTAGCTGGAAGCAGTGCGGCTGACAGACGGATGTGCGGTCAGATGATCTTCATGGACAGTATCGCTACACACTGCTGCCCGGGCAAAGTGCGCGGTATCGTGCAGGCAACGGCTGCATGAACGTGGAAAGCGCTTCAGGATGCCCATGCCTGCAACTCCAGCCAAGTTACCTTACGTGCTGCCGCGTGGCGTTCTGCCTTGTGAAAGCCTATTTGATGGCCGCAAGCCGAACGCGGCGAACGCTGCCCCAAGAAGAACGTGGGGTGATAGTATACGTGGCAACCGTTTACTGACGCTGGCCAGGCATACCATATGGCAACACGAGAAACCCAGACTCTGGTAATTGATACCGCGCTGGCTTTGTTCAACCGGTATGGATACAGCAATATTTCGACCAACCGGATTGCCGCGGAATGCGGCATTTCTCGCGGAAACCTGCATTATCACTTTCCAAAAAAAGAAGAAATTGTGCAATGCATTTTTCAACGCATTGTTCATGCAATGAATGATGAATGGCCTGCCGATCACCTGATCCCGACCATTGAACACATGGCGGAAATGTTTGTCCGCCAATCGCTGCTGATTCTCGAGTTCGAATTTTTCTACCGCGACATGCCGAACCTGTTACGTCAGGATCCATTGCTACGGCGCCGCTATCAGGAGCACAGGGAGGGACGGATCGACGCCATTTACCGGTTTCTGCTGGCACTGGCAGAACAAGGACTGATGGATTTTGGGCCGGAACCAGAGAAAGTGCGCTCGGTGGTGGTCGCTACCTGGATCATTTCCGATAACTGGCCCAATTTTCTGGAATTTTCCGGCAGGGAACTGGACGCGGAAGCCATTTGCGAAGGTTACGACATGATCCTGCACGTTATAGGCCCATACATTACGGCCGATTTTCAAGCGGTAACCGCTGTCTCTCACAAGACCATTCATGAGATGGTCTCCAGCACGCCGCTGGAGCAGCTCAGTTCCTGCGGCTGAGCCGCTGTGCCGGCCATCCCGCTTGGTGAATGGCAGCTACCCCTGACACCGCCTGGTAACTTGATCACCGTCTTTAATGCGAAGCATCGGGCCGGCCATGGTTTCCAAGACCGCGATATTCAATGCCGTCTTTCATCACCCAGCTGACCTGTTCCAGTTCACGGATGTCCTTCAGGGGATCGCCGGCCACCGCAATCAGGTCGGCCCGTTTGCCCGGCTCAATGCTGCCGATTTCATGTTCCCGCCACAGCATTCTGGCAGCGGACAGGGTGGCCGCTTCGATGGCCTCAACTGGTTTCAGGCCAGCGCGCACCAGTGCGGCAAACTCACGCGCGTTATGTCCGTGCGGAAACACCCCCGGGTCTGAGCCAAAAGCGAAACGCACCCCGGCCCGATGTGCATCAATGGCCGAAGGTGTTTCCTGTTTAAGCCGGTACAGAAACTCCAGAACCGGCCGCGGCAGCCACCCCATGGTTCCCTGCTCCAGGGTATCAGGCGTATCACCAACTGCTGCTTCCACGGCATACAGGTGAGGGACAAAATACGCGCCCGTCGATTGCAGCAACTTCCAGGTTTCGCGATCAGGGTAAGTCACCGTATCAACCGAATCCACGCCCGCGCGAAGTGCCGCGTTGATGCCACTGGCATCGCCTTTGGTATTACCGCCATCGGCGACCACCGGGCGCCCCAGAGCGTGGGCGGTTGAAACGATTACGTTCAGCTCTTCGGCGGTGAAGGTGATGGCCACCGGTGTAGATGACAACAGGCTACCGGTGTTGTAAATATTGATCACATCGGCGCCGCGCTTCACCTGCGCCCGCACCACACGGCGGCAGGCATCGACACCGGAACAGACATTATCCGGGCCGGCAACGGCCTCCACTTCATCCCGGTAACGGGAGGTACGGGATTGCCCAGGAATGGAAATAGGGCTGCCAACGGCCAGAATTCTCGGCCCCGGAAGCATTCCTTTTGCGATGGCGTCGCGTAAAGCAAATACCGCTTCTTCGTGCGCCCGCCGGCCGGTACCCATATCCAGCACCGTGGTAAAGCCAGCAGCCAGTGTACGTTCTGCGTGTACCGAACCCAGTAAGGCCAGGTCCGCTGCTGTCGCCACCACATCATCCAGTTCACCACCCGGCTGCGGGTCAGAGCTCAAGTGCACATGAAGATCGATTAGCCCGGGCAGGATGAAAGACTCTCGTAAATCCACAATTCGGGCTGAATCATCGTCAATGAAGCCGGGGCGGAGGTCCTCTACCCGGCCATCGCGTATAAAAATACTCTGGCGCTGCAATGGCTTTTCGCCGGGAACGGCCAGCACCCAGCCAGCGTGAATGATGGTGAGTTGAGAAACTGGCTGACCTTGCGCACTGGCCGAACCCGCAACCAGGCCAAACAGCACCAGGAAACACCAGAATGGAAAGCGGCGCATGGCTTTTACCGCCTCACCTGTTTACCGGCAGGCTCAGTTTTGACCGGTCAATCAGCTTGCCTGACTTGATCACCAGGTGAATCTGCTTGGCGTTATTTATATCTGTCAGCGGGTCAGCATTCAGCAGTACCAGGTCCGCCAGCTTGCCTTCTTCGATGGAACCGAGGTCCTCCGCCCGGCCAAGAAACCGGGCGGCATTCAAGCTGGCTATGCGGATCACGTCCAGCGGCGCGATACCGGCCGCGGCGAGCAGTTCCATTTCGCGGTGCACCGCCGGGCCACTGGTCTGATCGGTGCCCACTGCCAGCACACCGCCGGCGTCATGAATTTTTCGCAGGTTTTCCTGCGTCACCGGCGTCATCAACTTCATCCACCAGGTCCAGGTCTGGGTCTGCCAGTGCTGGCTGCCTTCGGATTGCAGGTTCTCAATTTCTTCTGCATCGAGCACCGCCTGGTACAAGGGTTGATCCAGGTATTCCGGGTGCTCCGCCAGGCGGCTGTAGTTTTCTCCGATGGTCAGCGTGGTTGCCATGGGGATCTGTTTCGCGCTCATCAGCGAGGCAAACTCATCGCTGATTGGACCCTGGATTACCGGGTGAGCCAGGGTATCCACCCCAGCGAAAATGGCCTGGCGGGCACGCCGTTCACTGGAGGTATGCGCCGTCGCGCGGATTCCCCTGTCGTTATAAAAACCGATCACTTCCTGCATCAGATCCAATGGCAGCATCGGAATCAAAGGCCGTGCGCCCCAGCCCCGTTCTTCCAGCGTGAGTTTCAACATGTCCGGCGCCAGCGAGATGTGCTCCTCCAGTGCAGGTATTGCATCGGGCCAGGCATCAATCAGCGTGGCCCCCGGGCCCGAACCATGGCTGCCCGGGTAGGTGACAATACCGCCGGTGGCGAAAATCCGCGGGGCCTGGATATCACCCGACCGTTCCCGCGCCCTGAGACCGTAAATGAACTCGGGAATATTGCCGGCATCGTAAATCGACGTGACCCCGGCATAGAGGAAGCTGTGCAGCGCCTGAATGCCTTCCGCATCATCCTGGCTGCCTTTTTTCAGACTATCCTTGCCCAGGCTCACCCCGCCGCGCAGGTGCACATGCACGTCCATCAGACCGGGCAGCAAAAACCGGCCTTTACCGTCAATTCGTTGCACGTCCCGCGATGACTCGATGGGCGTGCGCGACACACGTGTAATCCGTTCACCCTCGACCAACACGTGGGCGCCAGCAATGGCATCACGGCCGGTGCCATCAATCAGCGTAACGTTTTCGATCAGGATATCAGCCCAAGCCGTTGATGCGCCGCAGCAACCCAGTAACAGCACACAAAGCCAGGCAGCCAACGGGGTGTGATTTCGATTGATATTCATCAGTTGTCTTCTCGCTTTGGTTGGTCTGATCAGGTGTGTATGTTTGCCGCGGCACGCTCCGGTTCGTCGGTGCGCAGCAAACCCGCATGACGTTCCAGTGCCGCGAACAGGGTCTCAATGTCTTGTTCATTGTTGTAATAGTGCGGTGACACGCGAAGATTGCCATCACGATCGGAGACCACGATATCTTCAGCAGCCAGGGCTTTCACCAGGGCCGGCGCATCGTTGGAGGATATGGCCATCAACGCGCCGTGTCGATCGGGTGCTGACGGCGTTACCAGCTTCCATCCACGAGCGGTCACACCTTGGGCCAGCAAGCCGGTCAGGTGTTCAATCTGTTGCTGCACAGCACTCAGGCCGGTCTGCAACAACAACCTGATACCGGCTTCACAAACGTAGGTGGCGCAGACATTGGGCGTGCCGGATTCAAACCGCCGGGCATCGCGGGCCGGGTCATTGTGGTAGATATCCATCGCATGGGGGTTTTCCTGGGCGAACCAGCCCGTCATGGTGGGTACCTGGCTGGCGTTTTCGCTGTCACGTACATACATAAAAGCAAGGCCGGCCGTGCCCAGCAGGTATTTCAGACAGCCACCGGCCAGAAAATCAGCCCCGGTTTCCACCGCGGACAATTGCATGGAACCCACCGCCTGGTAACCGTCAACGAAAACCAGCGCACCCCGGTCGTGGGCCATCTCAATGATGGGTGCCAAATTGGTTTTTACCCCATTGCGGTAGCAAACGTATGGCACTGAGACGATGCAGGTTCGCTCATCGATTAACCGGTCATAATGCTCCAGCGGAATATTGACGCCGGACTCGTCTGCGCTCGCCCGCTTTACCCGCGCCCCACGGCGTTGTTGCGCCAACCAGATCTGCGAAGACGTCGGAAAATCAAAATCGGTGACCACCACAGTGTTGCGCTCACCGGAAAAGTCCAGGCTGCTGGCCAGGGAGTTAACCGACTCGGACAGGGAGCTGGAGATGCTGATATCGCCGGGCTCACACTGCAACAGGCGCCCCAGTTGCCCGCGCAATGCTTCCAGCTGACCCACCCAGGTCTCCCAGTGCGAGCCGTGATCACGCCGGGTTTGCAGGTAGGCTTGAAATGCTTGCTCCACCGTTTTGCTCAGCACGCCATACGAACAGCTGTTGAGATAGGTTTTGTTCTGCAACAAGGGGAACTCGCTGCGAATCGCGTGCAGGTCTGAAGACACGTCACATTTCCTTTTCGAATAAATCAGCTTGCAATGGCGCTGTAGATACTGCCCAGCAAAATGATGACCAGTGCGGCCGGGATAACCCAACGCAACCAGGTGAATAACATACGCGAGAGTTCGCCTGGCTGGTCTGTGCCAAACAACTGTTGCCAGGCTTGTGTGCGCCGCACCCGCCAGCCAATGGCCAGCACAGCCAACAGACAACCCACCACCGGCGTGCCTGAACCGAACAGCAGGTCCAAGGGGCCAATCATTTCCGGATACCAGGTGGGTGGAATCATCATCAGTGATTCCACCGCTCCAATGATCATCAGCAGCCGCTTGCGGCCCAGGCGCTGCCCATAAGGTTCCTCTTCGAGGCTGACGGTGATCACATTGAATGAACCGATCACAGACAGAAAGGCGATCAGGGACAAGGCCGCCAGAAACAGTGTGCCGGATAACCTGGCTCCGTCCATCAGGCTGAACAGCCGAGGCAGAGTATCGAACAGCAAGTGCGGTCCGGAATCCAGCGGCAGAGCAAACAGCAATACGCTGGGCACGATGAACAACGAGGCCAGCATGGAGGCACCCAGGTCGCTGATGGCGGTATAGCGCGCAACCGATGCGATGTTGGCGCTGTCCTGCAGATATTTGCCATACACCATGATGTAGGCAGCGCCCAGGCCAACCGAGAAAAAACATTGCCCCAATGCGGCAAACACTTCGGTCATGCCGATGCGGGAAAAATCCGGCTTGAGGAACTCCAGGCTGGCGTCTATCGCTCCGGGCTGGCTCAGAGCAAACCAAACCAGGTAAACGCATACCAAAAAGAAAAATGGTACAAACAGGTTGCTGACCCGTTCGATGCCACCCTTCAGGCCGCGCCCGATAACGAAAATGGCACTCCACATGACCGCCAGCGCGATGAGGTACTGTATCAACGGGGCGTACAGACCCTCGTTGTAGGATTCGAGCCGCGCTTCAGTAAACCCACCTAACAGGGAAAAACCAGCACTGTAGAATACGTTGCCCACGATCAACGTGTAATAGGAAGCCGCGATGGCCACTCCACCAACCAGGGCGTAACCCAGCACGCGGCCGAGGCCGCCAAACGACAGGGTCATCACGCGAATTGTGGCTGCCCGATGGGTACGGGCCAGTGCCAGTTCCGCCATCAGTGCGGGCACTGCGATCAGCAGCATGAATACCAGGAATAGCAGCAGGAATGCACTGCCGCCATATGCCCCCATCATGTACGGGAAGCGCCACACATTGCCCAGACCGATGGCAACGCCCGCCAGGGTCAGAACCGTGGTCAACGAGGATGCGAAATAGGTGGGGCTGACGTGTGTTGCGGTCGGCTCAGTCTGATTCAATACACCATCCTCAGAAGTTTACTGCCGGGCTTCCGGCCGGAAAAAACACACCGACCAGGCGCATGCCTTCGTCGCTGGTGCATTCCAGTGAATGCAGTTGACGCCGTGGCAGGAAAATCACATCGCCAGGCTTAACCTCTGCGCGTGCCCCCTGGGTCCACATATAGCCGCTACCGGAAAGAATCGTGATGGTTTCTTCGTACAGGTGATGGTGGCCGGCGGCACGCGACCGCGGAACCTCTCCGACGAACTGAGTCATGTCGGCGCCGCCCGTGTGCTCATCGATCAACACCTGGTAGAACCGGTCTGCCATGGCCTCGCGTTTGGCCGGGTCCACCACGAACACACGCTCAGCTATATCCGTATTGAAGTTGTCTGGCATGCTGTCCGGGAAATCCGCTTCGGAGCACTGCGGACACTGGGTGGCTGTTAACCGCATTTTCTCCGAACCGGCAGCGGGTATGATCGAAAATGCTTCGTCCGGACCCACAAATACGCCCCGCTCCGGACCGATGGGAAAACGCCGCCCGGAAATGACAATCTCACCCTGGCCGGACAAAACAAACAGGGCCAGGCTGCTGCCGGGAAATGCCATAACCGACGGTTCACCTTCCTCGGCCTCAATATAATAGAGTGACAGGCAGTTCGCGCCATCGTCCGGATGAATCATCGGGGTGTGGGCGATGTTTCCATGACGCCGCAGGCTGTCCGGATCTACCGTGCGGACGAAGCAGCTACCGTCGAGCAATGCCTTGCCAACCGCACCACCATCACGGGCGGTAACAGCCAGATGAGCAGTGGCTGCAATCTCTTCCTCGCTGGCCTCCTCATAGCCATCACCCAGGTTATTGTGACTGCCGTCGCAGAACGGCGCATCGCCGGTGTGTTTGCATGCACACAACAGGAAGTCACCGCTGCGCTGGGCTTTGAAGCGGACGGGCTCGAACCCGCTTCCCTGATGAGAGCCATCGCAATACGGCTGCCTCTTGCTGCGCCCACAGCTGCACCACAGGTAACTTCTGCCTTCCTGCAAGGTAACCAGCTTGGGTTTGGTGCCTGCAATTACAGGTTCATTCATTGCACTATTTTACTGCCGGTAAACAATCAGTATGCATAAGCTGACGGCCGGTTTACAGCGAATTCGGAATCCTTTTTAGATGATCTGCCCTAATGGCTGGCCCACCGGATTGCCGGTATGACGCACCAGAATTGAAGCTGGAAGGAACGCCCGTTGCAGCACCCTGTCGCCGATGGGTTTACTGCTGTCCGGCCACAACACGTTCAAGACTGTCACCGTGTCACGTGGGGCAGTTAACGGACCTGTCAGCCGAAATAATGTGGGTTGACATGCATCACCCCTGGCTCACTCAATCAGATATACCCTGTAAGGCGTGAAATACGAGGAACCCGACAATGAGCCGATCAAGACAGGAACTACTTGCGCGCAAAGCAGAACTCACCCAACGATTGCAGGCTATACGTGCCGATATTGCCCGCGGCCTGGACGCCGATTCTGAAGAACAGGCAGTGCAACTTGAGAATATGGAAGTACTGCAGGAAATCGGCCGCTTGGCGGAAAACGAACTTGAAAGCATAGAAAAGGCTCTGGCCGAAATGCCCGAAAAAGATTGAAACGGCTCCCCGATCATCAGCCCAGTGAAACAGTGAGCTATTGCCGTTTCGCTCTGACTGCACGCCGCCAGATCAACAGGGCATAAACCAGGGAATTGATCAGCAGCACCGCAAGCCCCAGGGCAATACTGATGTCGGCCGTCAGCCCTTGCGGGTAAATCAAAGGCATCAAATAGTGATCAATGAAGCCGCCTGAATAACCGGATTCTCCAGCCATGGCGCGCAGGCTCTGCTCCCACGGAGTCAATGGGCATTGCTTGTGAGCCAGTTCAACGTAAGCGCCCCATAGTACTGTCGGCAAATGCACCCAGGCCAGCCAGCCCCATCGCCACACCAGCAAACCGCCAAGCACTACGAAAACAATGAAGGCAAGGTGGATCAACATCAAGGTATCTGCGGCGAATCCAGCCAGCATATCCAGCTCCGAAAGCACTGTGACCCAGTCATAATACTGAATGCCGGCTTGCCTGATCGCAGTGAAATTAACCCCGTCACACGTCCTCGATCTTAAATTACTAATGTTTTCCGTAACTTAACATCAGGCAGGATGACGAAAATTGTCAACTTGTGCCGACCACGGACAAATCTCAACCGATTTAAACACCCAAAAGCAGGCCATTAATAAGTTTACCTATCTGTTTTATATGGTTTTTTTACCTTATGGCCTGTTTATTGCATTTATACCCTCACCTGACAACCCGGCACAAACGGACGGGCCGCGCCAGATTATGGGCAGGACTTCGCAATGCCACATCAGGCAATACCGATACACTTCAGGGACGAATCACCAGACAGACCTGCACGGAAGCACTGCGAGCACGGATGCGTATGGCACAGGG
>JBFIHZ010000147.1:0-9135 GCA_041601535.1 Lysobacterales bacterium
AAAATACGGATAGGTTTCAATGGCAACGCCAGCCGCCGGGAATATGGCCTGGTGGTTGCCCCAGGTCGGGTCGCTGTGCCACAGCCGGGTGGCCGGGTTGGCGGCATGGATCAGGTCGGCTGCCACGCGCAGGGCACCGGTTCCGCCCGGAGTCTGCACGGTGCGCACGCGGCCCTGGCTCAGAGCTTCGCTGTCAGCGCCAAATACCAGCTGCGCCATCGCGCTGTTGAATCCCTTTACCCCGGCGGGACCCAGGTAAGACTTGGACGTTTGCTGCTCCAGCAGGGTCTCTTCCGCGCGCACCACTGAGTCCAGCATCGGTGTGTTACCGGTTTCGTCACGGTATACGCCAATCCCCAGATCTATTTTCTTGGGATTGGAATCCTGTTCGAAAGCGGCAAGTATGCCCAGAATCGGGTCGGGTGCTACGGCTTGTAGTTGATCCAGCATGGTTCAGTCCTGAAGGTTAAGGTCGCTGCGTGCCTGCCCATTGGAAGGCAAAAGAAAGCGATTTTACCTGTTAATGCGAGTCAGTGGTGGCTACTGCGAAGAAAAAGTTAAAAAAACACCATGATGTCTGCCGGAGGGCGTGCTGGGCCGAATCGGCCTGGCCGGGTTGTTCCGGACTGCCCGCGAAGCGGGATCCATCAATGTAGTGTAAACCGGCAACTGTGCATGTTTGGCGAGATAAAAAAAACCCCGGAAGAACCGGGGTTTCATCGGTTTAAATTGCCGTAGCGATTACTGGTTCTGTTCCAACCGGCTCTGCTCCAGGGTCTCAAGCAAGGCATCGCGGTCGCGTTCCTTGTATTCGACTTCCTGGTTCATCAATTCGCGGCGTTTCAGTTCACTGTCGACGTAGTTGATCCACTGGCTGGCAGCTTTGGCAGAGCGCTTGTCGCGTTCGGCGCGTTCAAATGCTACCCGTGCCCGTTCCAGCAGTTGCTGGTTGAACAGCGCCATGCCCAGCATGATGTTGACCTGGTCATCGCGTTTCAACCCGCCCAGTTTCAGCGCTTCGTTAGCCGCTTCGGTGGCGTCTTTCCACTGTTCCAGATTGATGTGGGCCTGCGCCAGACGCACGTACAGTTCGCCATCCTTGGTCATCTGGGCAGCGCGCCGCAGCGGCGGTATGGCTTTCTCGTCTTCACGCGCCTGGTACCAGGCCTGGGACAACAACCTCAGATTGCGTTCGTTGGACTCAACGATGCCATCTTTCATGTGGCGGTCCAGAACCTGGGCGGCCTTGTACGGCAGCCCGTGTAACAGGTACAGGTTGGCCAGGTTGGTGACGTGTGAGTTGGTGTTCAGCAGGCCTTTCTCATACAGCACCTCGGTCAACGCCAGTTGTTTCTTGGTGTCGCCCAATTCGCTGTAGACGCCGGCCAGCGTCAGGATGTAGGTATCCTTCGGGTAGTGCTGAATCAGCTCTTTCACCACGGTGATCATGCTGTTGTAGTCTTTCAGCTCGAAGTAGATAACGCGCAGCAGCAACAACCAGTTTTCCCGTGGTACCTGACCCTGTGAGCGGAACATGTCGACCGCAGTCTTGATGGGCTTCAGGGCTTCCTGGTAACGGTTCATCTGGAACAGCGCCTGGCCTTCCAGCATGTACACGTCAGCCGAAGGTTCAGGCACAGCCGCCATCAGCCGACGCACGGTGGCCAGGGCCTTTTCGTAGTCTTCAATGGTGAACTGCAGCTGGGCCATGGTCTTCAATGTACTCAACTGCAGGGCTTCCGGCAGTTCCGGCTGGCGCATGACCTGCTCGTATGCATTAACCGCATCGGTATAACGCTCCTGCAGGTAATACGAATAGCCGGTCAGGTTCCAGACCTGCGCTTTTTCGTAATTGCTGAGTTTTTCATTGGCCCGCATTTCACGCAGGATGCCTTCGGCACCCGCGTAGTTCTTGGCTTCTACAAACTCCTGGATTTCCGTCAGCTTTTCATACACCTGCTGACTCATGGCAACAGTCTGCTTGGTTTTACGCTCGCCGTCCTGTGCCACCGCAACGGTGCACAGGGACAGTGAAACCAGGCTGACCAGGATGGTACGTGTGAATTTAACGATGCTCTTTTCCATACGGTTCGGCGAGTTCCTAGTCCTCAATTTCATAGGTAAATTTGTTCTGCACGCCGGGCACTTCTACTGCCTGCCCGTCAATGACACGAGGCTTGTACTTGAACTTGTACGCTGCCTGGATGGATGCGTTATGGAACAGAGAGCTGGTGCACTGGTCCTCGACCACAAACGGGTCGCGGATGGTGCCCTGGCGCGTCACCGTGTAAGAGACCACGCAATACCCCTGAATGCCACGTGACAGGGCACGTTGTGGGTAAATTGGTGCCACCTTCACAATCGGCAGGTAATCGCCTTCACCCACGCCGAGACTGAAACCACCGGACATTTCAATGTCGGTTTCAACCGGTACCGCGGAAATGGCAATCTTTTCAGCGTTGGGGTTGAGGTTTTCCAGCTGCGGAGTAGGGGGTTGCGGCGGAGGTGCTTCAGGCGGAGGCGGCTTCTTCGGTTTCAGCTGCCGCCGTTCAATTGACTCATCCCGCTTTAACCGCACGAAATCCACGATATTGGACATGCCGGACTCATCCAGGCTCCGGTCTGCCGATTCAATCAGGTAGGACATCGTCCAGAACAGCCCTGCAGTAACGACTACGCCCAGCGCCACGCCGATACCCAGGCGCGCGTAATGGCCGGATTTATTTACAGTTAATGCATCAAGTATGTTGGCAGCCATCGCCGATCTCCGTTATTGCTCGTTGGCCGCGATTGAAACGTTGAACACTCCGGCAGAGCGTGCAGCGTCCATCACCTGGATCAAGGTATCGGTTTTCGATTCCTTGTCGGCCTGGATCACAACGGAGCCCTGGGGGTTTTCCGCATGCAGACGTTCGATGTTGGGCCGTACCGAACGGATGTCCACCTGACGGCGGTCGATCCAGATATCGTTATTGGGACCAATGGCGACCAGGATATTGGCTTTTTCCTGTTTTACTGCGGTCGGTGCATCGGGCCGGTTGACCTCGATACCCGCTTCTTTAATAAAAGTAGCTGTCACGATGAAAAAGATCAGCATGATGAACACCACGTCCAGCATGGGGGTGATATCAATGCTCGATTCTTCTTCTTCAGCTACCTGGGCAAATTGATGCCGCATGTTACTTCTCCTTCAACCTATCCGGCTTACTGGTGGTGGATAATCAGGTGATCCGTCAACGCTTCCTGCTCGCGCGTTGCCTTGGTCTGTAAATAGGTGCTCATGGCGACTCCGGAAAGCGCCGCAACCATGCCGGCCATTGTCGGCACAGTTGCTTTGGAAACGCCTGAAGCCATGGATCTCGGGTTCCCTGAACCCGAGATTGCCATCACTTCAAACACTTCAATCATTCCGGTAACCGTGCCCAGCAGCCCCAGCAGGGGACACAGGGCAACGCAGGTTTTGATCAGGGCCAGGTTGCGCTCGGCATTGGCAGACACCTGGGAAATAATGCGTGCCCGAATCTGGTGGGCCTTCCAGGACGATTGGTCCTGGCGGCCATCCCATAACAGGTGTGCATTCTTCACCAGACGCTTGTAACCGGTGCGCATGAATACCAGCCTTTCAATGATCAGCATCCACATGAACAGCGTCAACAGACCGATCACCCGCAAAACGGGACCACCCAGCTCAAAGAAATCGCGGATGGTCTCGAGGAACGGCAGGTAATAGTAAATGACGTCCATGGGGTATTAAGCTCCTGCGCCCTGCTGCTCTGCCCGTTCGGACAACATGCCGGTGGCTTCTTCCTGCAAGATCTGCGTCAGACGCCGTGCACGGGTGGCCACCAGGGTGTGCAGGAATACCATCGGGATGGCAACACACAGACCCAGAACGGTGGTAACCAGTGCGGTTGAAATACCGCCCGCCATCAGCTTGGGATCGCCAGCACCGTACAGCGTAATCGCCTGGAAGGTGATGATCATACCCGTCACCGTACCCAGCAGACCCAGCAGTGGGGCAACCACGGCGATGATCTTCAGGAATGGCAGCATGGCATTGAGTTTTGGCGTTTCTTTCATGATCGCCTCGCCCAGTTTCAGTTCCAGACCTTCCACGTCCACGGTGGGGTGGTCGTGAGCTACCTTGATGACGCGGCCCAGCGGGTTGTTGCCCACCTTGTTGAGGTTCTTGGCCTGGCTGCGAACCTGGGCTCCGGTAGAGGTCAGTACCAGCAGGCGCCAGATGGCCAGCAACAGGCCGATGATACCGAGGGCAATAATGGTGTAGCCCACGATCTGGCCCTGGGCAATCCTTTCGGTCAGGCTGGGTGTCTGTACCAGCAGACCAAGCAACTGGCCACGGGTCGGGTCAACTGCAAATGCGTGCAGGCCGGAATCCGCTTCTTCCAGTTCTTCGGCGCGGCTGGTGTAACGGCTTTGCGGCTGGCGCTGCAATTCAACGACACGGCCGGTTTCCGGTACATATTCAAGGTACTTGCCATCGGAAACGATATTGAACAGGCCAACCCGCGTAATATCGCGTTGTTCCTCTTCGCCGTTGGTATTAATCACGGTCGTATTGATGGTCACCACTTTGCCGGATTCGGTCATTTCACGCTGCAGTTCAAACCACAGGCGCTCAATTTCCTGCATGGTCGGCATGCGGGTGGTGGAACCCATTTTCTGTGCGAATGCAGTCAGCCACTCGGAGCGTTCCGGGAACTGAATCTGGGTCAGGGAATTGTCGAAGTTGCCGCGCGCATCGCCGGCACCCTGCTGCAGCACACCGAACAGCTCTTTCAGGTCGCCAAGGCGGTCCTGCAGTGCACGTTCCAGCTCGATGATTTCAAGATCATTGGCTTCGAACCTGGTTTCCAGGGTCTGCGACCGCTGCTCTTCGCGAGCCTGCTCGGCCTTGGCATTGTTGATTGCCGTCTGCTGTTGCGAGCGGTTGCGCTGGAATTCTTCGATGCGGGCCTTGTTTTCAGCGGCATCTTTTACACGGCCCTGCTTGACCTGTTGCAGCAAGGCATCCAGGGATACGGCTTCTGCAGCAAACGAATTGCTGCTGATGCCCAAGGCGAGACAGGCGACTGCCAGGGTTTTGATGATAATACGGCTCATAATGACTCTCCTGAAGCAGCCACAACCGGCACAACCAGCAAGTCAGGTGCTACCTGCTTCCTCGCCACGCGTATGCCCTGAGCAACTTGCGATTTATAGGTTTCTGGTGGCAGCGCGACAAAGGCGCCGGCTACGGGGTCCCAGGCGCCAGTGTGCTGGCCGCCGATGGACTGATAAGAAAGTGAAACCCGGCCAATGCGCAGGAAATCAACTTCCTGCTGGTTGCCATCGATTTCCACTGTGCCCTTGTAGGCTTCAATGGTGCGGCCGTAATCGTTTTCAATCTGATAGGCCTCGATAACCTGGCGGAATTTTTCCGCTGCCGTCACGTCAGACCGTTCCATCATGGTTCTCAACCGTTCCAGCCGCTCAGTGCGTTCAGTCAGCAGGAAAGGTGTGTCGAGGGCGATGAAATCTTCCAGGGAGTCGAGCATTCTGGTCATCATCGGAATGATTTGCCGTTCGATCAGCGCTACGTTGTCCATCGACTCGGAAAGCGCTTGTTTCTCGGTTTCCTGATTGTCGATCTGGCGTTGCAGCAAGCTGTTGTACACTTTCAATCCGTCTACCACTTTGATGACCGTCTTGTACTGGGCCAACAGGTCATCGGTCTGGTTGGCGATCTGTTCGACGCGCTGTTGTTCAGCGGCACCGGAATCGGCTCTTTGTTCGCCAGCCTGGGTAACCTGGTCAACTGTGGTCTGTGCAATCACAGGCAACGAAAAGCTCAACATGCTGATAGCCGCAATTGCGGAAACCAGCATCAGGGATTTCTTTTGAATGCTTAACATACTGAGTCTCTTTGTGTGGAACATGGTCGGGAAATGATTGTGGAACATGGTTTAGAAATTAACGCACTGCTTAAACGAGCCTTTCACTCTATAACCTCAGAATCGTCACAGTCAATTAATAATTACTTTAATTCACGGAATGCGGCAAGTTCGCTTTTACATCTAACAAAAATTTTACAAAATGCAGCAAAATAGACCAAACTCGTACCTGTCCGGTCGATATATGCATTTAAGCAAAGACTGTATAATCCGGCCGCTGTGATTACCCCAAAAAGAGCGAAAATGAGCCGAATCGATTCCCCAATGCGGCACGGCGAACCCGCGCTGTTTAGCGTGTTGTTGGTCCTTTGGTTTTTGGTCTTTTCGGCGCCGGCGTGGGCCAACAACGGCGATCTGGAAATTGTCGGTTGGGTCGAGCGGGCCGTGCTTCTGGATCCGCTGGTACCACTGAAAGCCAAGCTGGACAGTGGAGCCGAAACATCATCGCTGGATGTTGAAGTAATCAAGAAGTTCCGCAAGGGTGGTAAACGCTGGGTGCGGTTTCGTTTGCGCGACCGCGAAACCGGCAAGGATCATGTCATTGTGCGCGAAAGGGTGCGCACGGTGGCCATCGTGCAACATAATGGGACCCGACAGGCCCGGCCAGTCGTGAAGATGGAGATTTGTATCGCCGGACGGATATTGGAGACAGAAGTGAGCCTGATCGACCGCAGTGAGTTCAATTACCCCCTGTTGCTGGGGCGTACGGTGCTGGCCGAGTTTGCCCTGATCGATCCGGGTAACACCTTTCTCAGCGAGCCCGACTGTTTCCCCTCCCTGGCTGACCGGAGCGCAAACCCTTGAAGCGCAATCGTCAATGGGTGACCTTGTCATTACTGCTGATCATGCTCGGCGCTCTGATTTTTACCTTCAAGGTGGTGAGGCTGGGCTATCCGCAATGGCCGGACATGGAGAGCGTGGCCTGGTCATTGCAGGCACGAATGCAGATGGAACCGCAATCGGGGGCAGTCCGCGCCAGCCTGTTGCTGCCGGCACGGCCGTCCGGGTACACGGTGGCACAGGAGAATTTCATTTCCCGTGGCTTTGGCCTGACCCTGGAAGAGGAGGCCATGAGCCGCCAGGCCGACTGGGCCATCCGGCGGTTGCGCGAACCCAAGACACTGTATTACCGGGCGCTGGTGATTCCCGATACCAAGGTGCGTTCATTCGCATCCCGCCCGGACTACCCGCCGATTCCAGAATTGCAGGAGCCGTATGCAACCGCGCTGAAGGACATTATCCAGGATGTGCGCAACGTTTCGGCCGACACCGAGACATTTACCGCCGCGATGCTGGCCCGCCTCACCGGCGCGGAGCCGGATGAAAATACCCGGTTGTTCCTGGCCGATACCAGCAGCGCGGCAGACCGTGTGCGGCTGGCCCAGGTTTTGCTGGCCGGGGCGCATATTCCCACCCTGCAGTTACATGGCCTGACCCTGCGTGAGGACGCCCAGCGGGCCAGCATTGAAACCCTGCTGGCTGTATTCAACGGTGATGACTGGCTGGTGTTCAATCCCCTGACGGGTCACCAGGGTTTACCCCGTGATTTCTTTATCTGGTGGACCGGTGATGCGGAGCTGGCCAGGGTCAACGGGGCCAATCTCAAGGATTTGCAGATCTCCACCCGCAAACGCATGAAGAGCACGCTGGAACTGGCGCAGCAGCGCGCCGAGTTGCAGAATTCGCGGATCAGCCTGATTTCCATATTGCACCTACCCATCCAGACACAGGCAGTGTACGAAATCCTGCTGCTGATACCGTTCGGTATCCTGGTAATCGTGTTGCTGAGAAACTTTGTCGGCTTCAGTTCATTTGGCACCTTCGCCCCGGTGCTGATCGCGTTGGCGTTTCGCGAAACCGAGTTGCTGCAAGGCATCCTGCTGTTCGTGCTGATTGTCTCGATGGGCCTGTTTTTCCGCTTTTACCTGGAGCGCCTGCGCTTGCTGCTGGTGCCGCGTCTGGCTGCCGTGGTAACCATCGTGGTGCTGTTGATGACTGCCATCAGCATCATCAGCAACCAGCTAGGCATGGAGACCGGCCTGTCGGTATCGTTGTTCCCGATGGTAATCGTATCCATGGTTATTGAACGTATGTCGGTGGTATGGGAAGAACGGGGCGGTTTTACCGCCATCAAGGAGGGTATTGGCAGCCTGGCCATGGCTGCATTGGCCTACCTGGCCATGTCGATAGACTTGCTGGCTTACTGGGTGACGGTGTTCCCGGAAGTCAACCTGATCGTTCTGGGCGTCATCATTGCGCTGGGCCGTTACACCGGTTTCCGCCTGCTGGAATTGCGCCGTTTCCGCCAATTGGCCCTGGCACAAAAAGCCCCGAAATGATCCGGCGCATCCGCCAATTAGCCCGCGCTGGCGTGTTGGGACTGAACAGCCGCAACGGCGATTTCATCCTGCAGTACAACCATCGCCGTTTCTATCCACTGGTGGATGACAAGGTTCTGTGCAAGAAGCGGCTGCTGGAACACGGGCTGCCCGCACCCAACCTGATCGGGGTGGTGGAGTTGATGCAGCAGACGTCTCACATCAACGATATTCTGGGGGATAACACCGAATTCGTGATCAAACCCTCACGTGGCAGCGGCGGCGACGGCATCATGGTCATCACCGGCCGCCAGGGTGGGTATTTTATCGATTCCGATGGCCGCATGGTCGAACAGGATACGCTGGAGCATCATCTCACCAATGTCATTGGTGGTCTTTATTCCCTGGGCGGCCAGCCGGACGTGGCGATGATTGAATCGCTGGTGCACTTCGACCCGGCTTTCTCCAAGCTGACCTATCATGGCGTGCCGGACATCCGGGTGATCGTTTACCAGGGCTACCCGGTGATGGCCATGACGCGTCTGCCCACGCGCATGTCGCATGGCAAGGCCAATCTGCATCAGGGTGCCATCGGCGTGGGCATAGACCTGGCCAGTGGCTTGACCATGGGGGGCGTATCCGGCAATGCCGCCGTGTCGGTGCATCCGGATACCAATGCACCCATCGAAGGTTTCCAGGTGCCTGGCTGGGGCAAAATCCTGCACATGTCCGCGCACTGTTACGAGGCGGTCAACTTGGGCTACCTGGGTGTGGATATCGTGCTGGACCGCGATCTGGGTCCGCAGATACTCGAGTTGAACGCCCGTCCGGGGCTGAACATCCAGATAGCCAATCGCCGCGGG
>JBFIHZ010000148.1:0-9072 GCA_041601535.1 Lysobacterales bacterium
CAGCCCGATGCGGGAGGCGATTTTGCCCACCGACAGGCGGTCATCCACCTGCGGGGTAAACAGCAGGGGATGCATGCCGCGTTCGCGGTAATTGTGGGCCGATTGCAGCAAAACCGTGGTCTTGCCGGCGTTCATGGCCGAATAATAGAAATAGAGCTTCGCCATCTACCCATCCGTGCGGCCCGTGCCGTGGAGCCAGGCCTTGTTGCGTACTGTTGTCTGCCACGGCGTACCAGCGAGGGCGGGCATTTGTGCGGCAGGCGAAACATTTTAACGGCCCCTCCGTTCAAATCATAGGAAACCATCGGCTGGGTATGCCCCGGAGACGGACAAGCAGGTATAATGGCCGGCTTTCAACGACAAGGTGGAGCGGGCAATGAGCTTGCAAGAAGTACCCGTAGGCCGTGATGTTCCGAACGACCTCAACGTGATAATCGAAATTCCGATGAACAGTCCGGCCATCAAGTACGAGGTGGACAAGGCTTCGGGTGCCATATTCGTGGACCGCATGCTGAAAACCGCGATGCATTATCCGTGTAACTACGGCTATGTTCCGCACACCATTTGCGGCGACGGCGACCCGGTGGATGTGCTGGTGGTCATGCCGATGGCCCTGCAGCCGGGTGTGGTGGTGCGTTGCCGGCCCATTGGCCTGTTACGCATGGAGGACGAGGCAGGTGATGATGCCAAGGTCATTGCCGTTCCGGTCACCGATGTGACCGGTTTGTACCGCGATGTGCAGGAGCTGGACGACATCGATGAGCTGCTGCGCATGCAAATTGCCCACTTCTTTGCTCACTACAAGGACCTGGAGCGAGGCAAATGGGTAAAGGTGGCGGGCTGGGAAAACGCCGAGGCCGCCCGCCAGGAAGTGCTGGAGTCGATAGCACGTTTCGACGATGCGCCCGACCGGCCGAATTTCTGAAAGCTCCATGAGCTTTTGCTGCTAACGCATAAACGGCGGACCCGCGCCAGGCGCCCTGGTCAAGCCGTTGTGATGCCAGGAACCCATACAAGCAAATGAACCAGACAAATTACAAAGACTGCTGGAACGACCGCGCCACTTCAACCGAAGCAGCCATTGCCGCCGTTGATGGCAGTACCGACGAAAATATCGTCCGCCACACCGGCCGCTGGGCGGCAGAACAGGTGCGCGTGGCGCTGGACGTCCAGCCCACTGACCAAGTACTCGAACTGGGTTGCGGCGTGGGCCGCATCGGACGGGAGCTGGCACCGCACTGTCAGCACTGGACCGGGGTAGACATATCGGAAAACATGATCCGGCATGCCAGTCAGCGGCTGGCAGACCGTGACAACGTCAGCTTTCACCAATTGACCCGGACACGCCTGGACATGCTGGAAGACAACAGCATCGACAAGGCCTACTCCATTGCGGTGTTCTGCCATATGGACAAAGAGGACCTGTATATCTACCTGCAGGAACTTAATCGCGTGGTGAAGCCCGGCGGTCTGATTTTCGTGGAAACCTGGAACCTGTGCAGCCCGGTGGGCTGGCGCCGCTGGGAGTACGAACCGCTGGTATGGAAGGACGCTGACCACAGCAAGCGCAAGGACGTGGCGCGCAACCAGTTCTGCACCCCGGAAGAGTTTGAGTTGTACGTCCGGCATGCCGGTTTCCAGCCACTGGCCAACTTCAACGATTCCCAGTCGGTGCAGATCTGCGCCGGCAATGGTCTGAGCCCACAACAAATTGAAGCGGAACAGGCCCGCATTGAGGCCGATGCGGACCGCATTGCATACTCACCGCTGTATGCCGAGCTGTTTGGCCAGTTCGTGGATGTCATTTTTGGCAAGCTCCATGCCCGTGACATGCTGGCCTATATCGATGAACAGTCTGACACCAGCGAGGCCGAACTGTACCGGCCCTACCTGTTGTCGCTATGGCAGAAAAACGCCGAATTATGGGGTGACGCCCCGGCCTGATCCGCGCCCGTCTTGGCACCGGCCTGCGCCACATCCATTGCAGATGAGCTATTCATGAGTGCCCTGTCATGAGCGTATCCATACTGACTTACCATTCGCAGAATATCCGCGGAGACGGCCATGACGATAACGACCACGTGGCACTGCGCGAGGACATAATGGCCTTGCGCCGGGCCGGCGTGCCGGTGGTGCCGCTGGGCCATGTGCTTGACTGGATCGATGGCGAACGGGAAGACGCCGGTGTAAACGGCGCCGTGGTGCTCACCTTTGATGACGGTTGCGATTTTGATGTGCTGGACCTGGACTACCCGGGGTTTGGCGTGCAACGCAGTTTCCTCGGCATCATGCAGGACCAGCTGGAGGCCAGGCCTGGCTATGTCCTGCATGCCACCAGCTTCGTCATTGCCAGCGAACAGGCCCGCAAAACCATAGACGCTGGCTCGCTGTTCGGACGTGGCTGGATCAGTCACGACTGGTGGCGCACTGTTGATGCCGGCGGGCTTATCGCGGTGGAAAACCACGGCTGGGACCACAATCACCCGGACCTGCCAGGCGATGAGCGTGGCTCATTTCACAGTATTGAAACGCACCCCCAGTGCCTGCAGCAGGTGGTGCAGGCGGGTGGATTCATCGAACACGTCACCGGCCGCTGGCCCAGCTACTTCGCCTACCCTTTTGGCGAGTCCAGCGATTACATTCGCGACGAGTTTTTCCCCGGCCACCCCGAAGTTCACGGCTGCCGCGCCGCCCTGGGCACCGAAGAAGGCAAAGTCACACGCGCCACCAACCGCTGGAACCTGCCACGCTTTGTCTGCGGCCGGGACTGGAAAACCGCCGAAGAATTACTCGAGCTGCTCGCCTGAATTAAAGTTCTGTCAGGACGGTGATCCGCCCGGCTTGCCGGCCACCTGCCGGGACGGTCCTCAACCCAGCTTGTAACAGTCCACGTACAGGCTGATGGCCGTGTCGGGGCTGCGCAAATCGTGGCCACGCAACTCGGCGAATTCGCTTTGCTGAAACGCCACCTGCTGCGCGCGAAAGCCACAATCGTTGGCCAGCCGGGTAAAGGTTTCAAGGTCGTACAGGAAGGTGTGGCCCGCAAAACGCATGCCCACATTCAGTATTTCCGCCGCACTGCCATACTTCAACGGCACACCTACGTGATCCCGCCACAGTGCTTTCAGAGCTTCCGGCTCATGCAGGTACAGGTGGGTGAGCTGTTTCACGTCCGGCGTCAGCACCCGGATCACGCCGCCCGGCTTGAGAATGCGGTGGCATTCGCGCAGGAAACTGGCCGCGTGCTCCAGTTGCAGCTGGTCAATAAAATCTTCGGTGTGCATAAAATCCGCACACGCGTCGCGGAACGGTAACCCGCCAGACAGGTCCACGCACACATCGGGCTGGCTTTCCAGGTCCAGGTCCACATTCACCCAGCCGGGAAACTTCCAGTGGCCGGAACCCAGGTTGATATTGATTTTGCTGTCGCTCATGTCGTTTGATGTCCACTAGCGGGCGGATCGGGCCGCGGTCTGCCTTGCGGCCCGGCCGGAATCAGCGCCGTTTACCGTGTAAGCGGCTCCATTCTTCAAGTTCAGTTAGCTGTAACTCACCGCAACTGGAACGGTATGCCTGCGCCACCCCGGCGGCCTGTTCGGTCAAAACACCGGACAATACCAGCTGGCCCCCGCTGCACAGGCTTTCGCTCAGCACGGGCGCCAGTTCAATCAGCGGGCCGGCCAGGATATTGGCCAGCACCACGTGCGCCGGCTGCGTGCGGTAGTCCTCGGGTGCCAGGCACAGCAATTGCTGCGTAACCCCATTGCGTGCGGCGTTCTCGGCGGTGGCTTCCAGCGCCTGCGGGTCATTGTCCACGCAGATCACACGGCGCGCACCTTTAAGCGCCGCGGCGATACCCAGAACCCCGGACCCGCACCCGTAGTCCACCACGTCCAGGCCGGTAAAATCCTGGCTGTCCACCCATTCCAGGCACAATCGAGTGGTCGGGTGTGTGCCGGTACCAAAGGCCAGACCGGGGTCAAGCTGCAGGATGATCGCATCCTCATCAGCCGGGCCTTCCATGCCGGTCGGTACAATCCACAGCCGGTGACCAAACTTCATCGGCTCAAACCGGTCCATCCAGGCCCGCTCCCAGTCACGGTCATCCACCGCGGACCATTCCAGCGCCTGCGGGCGGACCACCCCCGGCAGCAGCAACAGCGCAGCAGACACCCCGCTACGATCAACCCCTGCGGCGAACAGGCCACGCACACTGACCACCGGCCACAACGGGGCCGTACCCAGCGCCGGCTCCAGCACCGGCACATCGGCCTGGTCTTCGAGAGTAACCGCCAGTGCACCTTGCTGTTCCAGCAGGGACTCGGCCAGCACGGCCTGTTCCCGCGGCAGGCTGAGCTTGACCTCAGCCCAGCTCATCGCGCGGAATCTGACTGAAACATCGGCGGTGCAGCAGCGCCAGGTCAGGCGCGTGAGCGCTCTTCCAGGCGTTTTTCCAGGTAATGGATATTGAACTGGCCCTTGATAAAGCCCGGGTCACACAACAGCCATTTATGCAGCGGAATATTGGTTTTGATGCCATCAATGACCACTTCGTCCAGCGCTACCCGCATGCGGGCGATGGCAATATCCCGGTCCGCGCCGTGAGAAATCACCTTGGCGATCATGGAGTCATAGTTCGGTGGCACGCGGTATCCATCATAAACATGCGATTCCACGCGGATACCCGGGCCACCGGGCGCATGAAAGCCATTGATCAAGCCCGGGCACGGCATGAAATTGACCGGGTCTTCGGCGTTGATGCGGCATTCAATGGCATGCCCGCGGATTTGAATGTCTTCCTGCCGGTACGACAACTTCTCACCCGCGGCCACCAGAATCTGTTCGCGCACCAGGTCCGCCCCGGTGATGCGTTCAGTCACCGGATGTTCCACCTGGATGCGGGTATTCATTTCGATAAAGTAGAACCGGCCCTGGTCGTACAGAAACTCAAACGTGCCGGCGCCACGGTACTTGATGCGCTTGCAGGCCGCCACGCAGACAGCGCCGATTTCATCGCGTTGTTCCTGCGTGATCCCCGGCGCCGGCGCTTCTTCAATCACTTTTTGATGGCGCCGCTGCGTGGAGCAGTCGCGTTCACCAAAATGCACCGCGTTGCCGTGCTGATCGGCCATCACCTGGATCTCGATATGGCGGGGGTTCTCCAGGTACTTCTCGAGATAGACCGTGGCGTCACCAAATGCACTCTGCGCTTCCTGCCGGGTCAGTTGCAGTGCGTTGCTCAGGTGCGCCTCGGTATGCACCACGCGCATGCCGCGCCCGCCACCACCGGCAGCCGCCTTGATGATTACCGGGTAGCCCACCCGGCGGGCAATTTCCAGGCACTCCTTGGTGTCGCTGGACAACGGGCCATCCGAGCCCGGCACGCAAGGCACGCCGGCTTCCTTCATCGCCTTGATGGCGGAAACCTTGTCGCCCATCAGGCGGATGGTTTCGGCGCGCGGTCCAATGAAAATAAAACCACTCTGTTCGACGCGTTCCGCGAAATCCGCGTTTTCGGCCAGAAACCCGTAGCCGGGATGAATGGCTACCGCATCGGTCACCTCGGTGGCGGCAATAATGGCCGGAATGTTGAGGTAACTTTCGCGCGATGGGGCCGGGCCAATGCACACCGACTCATCGGCCATGGCCACGTGTTTCAGGTTGCGGTCGACGGTGGAATGCACGGCCACGGTTTTGATTCCCATGGCCTGGCAGGCCCGCAGTATGCGAAGGGCGATCTCGCCGCGATTGGCGATGACGATTTTTTCCAGGGCAGCCATCGTCAGCTCAGCGGATCACAAACAGGGGTTGATCAAATTCAACCGGCTGACCACTCTCGGCCAGTATCGCCACCACCGTGCCAGAAACTTCCGCCTCGATCTGGTTGAACATTTTCATGGCTTCGATAATGCACAGGGTTTCGCCCTCGCTGACCGACTGACCCATGGAAACAAACGCCTCGGCTTCAGGGCTGGGCGCAGCGTAAAACGTGCCCACCATGGGCGAACGCACAATCTCGCCTTCCGGAATGGATTCTTCAGCTGCTGCCGGCTCCGTGCTGCCCGGCGTGGCCGCCGCGGCGGGCGCGGGCGCAGGCGCGGCCGGAGGCTGCATTACATACTGCGGTGCGGCGGGCATGGCCATGCCTGCACTGCCACCACGGCTGAGCCGCACAGACTCTTCACCCTCGACAATCTCAATTTCAGTCAGATTTGATTCTTCCAACAGTTCGATGAGCTTTTTTACTTTTCTGATATCCATCCGCTCTCTTCTCCTGCCTGACGGCTGTAAAGGCCTACAAACGTTTTACCGTCAGGGCTCGATTCGATTGATGATGGCCTGCAGGGCCAACATGTAACTTTCACCCTGAAAACCGCTGATCACGCCCAGCGCCACATCAGAGAAATAGGATTTATGCCGGAACGTCTCGCGGGCGTGTACCGAGGACAGGTGCACCTCCACAAAGGGAATCCTGACGGCCAGAAGCGCATCCCGCAACACCACGCTGGTGTGGGTATAGCCGGCCGGGTTGATGATGATGTAGTCCACCCCATCGGCAGCCGCCTGATGCACCACGTCAACCAGGTCGCCTTCACTGTTTTTCTGTACGTGCCGCAGCTCATGACCACACGCACCAGCGAAGCGGTCAAGATCTTCCATGATTTCCTGCAGTGTCAGATGCCCGTACTGATCCGGCTCCCTTGCGCCCAATAAATTGAGGTTGGGACCATTGATTACCAAGATGCTGGCCACTGCGATTCTCGTCTTTCCGGGGGACAGCAAGTCTGCACGACCTAGCCGCATTTGTCCACCGTTCGCGGCCGTATTGGCGCAGATCGGCACAAGTTGCACCACACAAACCGCTGAATGGAACCGCTGGGAAAGGCCGGATTAAAACGGGCAACAAGGCTGCTTCAAGCCGTGTAATCTGCCGGCCAATGCAGTATATTCCGCCTGACCATGAAGCACACCAGCCCCGCCATGCCAGACCACCTGATGCCGCAACGCGGCGAGCTGGTGATGTTTGAAAACAACCGCCTGCTCGAGCGGCTGAGCCGTATCCGACCATCCACCGTGCTCGCGGTGTATGTTCCGGTCGCGCTGGCCTCATTTTACCTCAGTTTCAAACAGGGTGTCTCGCCGGCTGCCGGCGTCGGATTGCTGCTGGCCGGCATCGTGTTCTGGACGCTGTTTGAGTACGCATTCCACCGCTACGTATTTCATTTTTACCCGCGCGGTGAATTCCAGACCCGGCTGCAGTTTGTCATGCATGGGGTGCACCACCAGTACCCCAACGACCGCGACCGGCTGGTGATGCCGGTCACGGTCAGCATACCCCTGGCCGGCCTGTTACTGGCCTTGTTCTACTGGCTTTTGCAGGAGCGGGCCTGGGCGTTTTTCAGTGGTTTCGTGGTGGGCTATATCACCTATGACATGATGCACTACGCCATCCACCATGCCGAGCGCTTCAACGCGCCGTTGCTGCGCAAAATCCGCCAGCACCATCTGGCGCACCACTTCCGCGACACGCGCAAGGGCTTCGGGGTTTCCTCGCCGCTGTGGGATGGGGTGTTCCGTTCAGGCCAGCCATACGGCCCGCGCACCGAGCAGTAACATCAGCAACAGCACCAGCACGCCAATCTTGAATACCCTCAGCCGCGCGGGCACGTAATTGCTGCCGGTATGAATGTACATATGCACCAGCCGGGTTGCCACATAGGCCCAGGCCAGCACCAGGGCCAGCGCGCTGACCGCATTCAGTGCCCACAGCATGAAGCACAAAACATAAAACAGCACCGGGGTCTGAAACTGGTTCTTGATGTTATTGGATACCTGCAACACATCGTCCGGCCAGGCATCGTCGTGCAGGGCGCGCCGCTGCGGGTCAACCGTTCCCTGCTGCAGCGCGCGGTTCTTGCAGCGAACCAGCAGCACGAAAACCCAAAAGGTCAGCAGCAGCTGGGCCAGGACCGGCCAGAAAATCCATTCGGCATTCATTCACCACCCTCCCGCGTTCAAGGCCCGGACGGGCACTGCGCCATTTTTGTCACATGTCGATTGCGTCAGCTGTCGAGCAACTCACTGATCCGCTGTTTGAGCTCAGCGGCTTCCAGCACGCCCATATAGGTCCAGCGCACCACGCCCTGGCGATCAAGCAACACGCTGTAGGGCAGCGCACCGGAGCGGTTGCCGTACACGCGCGCCACGGCCATCACATCGGTAGCACCGACCAGCACCGTGTAATCCACGCCCAGTTCCGTGACAAACTCCCGCGCCTGCTGTACATCATCCAGCGCAATGCCCACCACTTCAAACCCCTGCGGCTGCAAGGCATCATGCAGGTCCACCAGCATGGGCATTTCTTCACGGCAGGGCGCGCACCAGGTGGCCCAGAAATTCAGCAATACCACCTGACCGTCAAAATCGCTGGCGGAAATGCGCTCGCCGGTCACGCTGCCCAGTGTGTAATCCGGCCTGCGCTGACCTTCCAGGGACTGGCCGTCTGCCGGCATTGGGGCCGGCCCGGAGGCGCCCGGCATTGCCGGCGGCTGGCGGTCGAAATAGCGAAACGTCAGTGCGCCGCCAGTGGCGGCCAACAGCGCGACAGCCAGCAGCACCAGAGCCTGGGTACGGTTCATAATGGCCCGGCTGCGCTGCAGCCGTGCTTGCAGGACTTCATCATTGCGCCTCCAGCACGCCTTCCAGGTGCTGACTGAACTCTTCCGGCGTGAAGTAACCCACCAGTCTCCAGTCTTTCATTTCCACGCCATTGCGATCAAAAAACAGGATGGCCGGCGGGCCGATGATGCCGTACTGCCGCATCAGCGCCTGATCGACCTTGTCGTGTTGGGTCACATCGGCCTGCAGCGGCTGCATTCGCGACAGCAGGCTCTGCACCTCGGCCGCCGGAAAGGTATTGCGCTCCATGCGAATGCATTCCACGCACCAGTCGGCATAAAAATCCAGCATCGCGCCCTTGCCGCTGGCGGCCGCCTGCTGCAGCGACTGATCCAGGTCCTGCAGCGATTTGATGCGGCGGAATTCAATATGCTCAGCCGCTGCGCCCGCTGC
>JBFIHZ010000149.1:0-9042 GCA_041601535.1 Lysobacterales bacterium
TGCACAACGTAAAACGGGATGATTTCCAGTGCGTAATTGGCCCCGGCGGCGCCGCAGGTCGAACCTGTGCCACCGTCATCCATGCAGTTGATAATGGCGCGCAACTCATCGCTCATATAATCAATATAAATACCTCGCGTGCGCAGTTGCTGCTGCGAAGAGCTGGTTGTCATGGTCGACGCATTGGAGGTGGTGCTGGCCGGGAAAGTTACCGGCGGAGACATATCCTTCGCTTTGGTCAGACTTGGCGGTGAATTCTCGTACTGAGCTGTCGGACCCATGGCGGTTTCATACGCTGAAACCGAATCGGTTACGTATTCCGAATATTCGCTGACTTCGCTGGACTCATCCAGGTAACTGGCCGGAAAACTGTTCAGCCCTTCCTGGCGCAAATCCTGGGCCACGCGGAAGAAGCCATCTTTACGCACCAGCCGGCAGGCCTCCACGTAGGTTGCGCCAGCGCTGGTCACCAGGGTCAAGCCGCCAGAGTTGTTCCTGGAATAGTGTTTGTGGTTACCGGTCAGGCTGGTGCCGTCGGCCGAAGTGTAGTATTCGGTTGAGCTTTTGAACGGATCGTACTTACTGCGGCCCGGGTCGGTGCCAACATCCAGGCTGCCGCTGCCGCCGTCGTGATGGTCGCGGCAGCAAATATCGCAGAATTCGGATTGCTGGTTGTTGGCGCTTTCGCCATATGGCTTGGAGACTTTCTCACCTTCGGTATAGTCATTGCCGTTCCAGATGGTCGGACGCAGACCGACCTTGGCGCCAGCGCTGGGTACCCGCATGGTGCATTCGCAGCTTACCGCGCGAAATTCCTCGCGCCGCAGGAAGGTGGCACCCGCATCATTCTGCGAATAGGTCACCACGTCGAAGGTGGTTTCAACCAGTTCATCGGCACGGATGATATCCGGCAGCGGCGTGGTCGATTCCTTGAAGCGGTTCTCGCCCAGCTGGATGGAAATAATGTCCGGCCGGCTGCCTGGGTTGTAGTCCACCGGCGGGCCGTACAGATCGTCCGTGGTGCTGTTCAGTACCACCTTGCCACCAGACGGTGAGGTGATCGAAGAAATTACATCGGTCAGCGTGATGGAGCCCGTACTCATCCCACTGGTGGAGGTGGACTCATCCACCTGGAACGACTGGGTGGCATTGCCATTGCCATCTACCGCCCATTCCACGGTCAATTCCATGACTTTCATATCGGCGTTGACGATGTTGCTGTTAGGCTTGGTGGTGCCAAATACACCGGTGGCCGGGTTGAAATAATAGTCGGTCACATCGGTTTTGACCGTATAGGGTATTCCCCCGCGGGTTGTCGTGGTGGTGCGATCAACGATGTTATTGAACGCATTGACGCCCACACCGCCGGTGACCTGGTTGAAGGTGCGTGCCGCTTCGATGGTTTCCTCAGCGATATTGATGGCCACCGAGCGGGCGTTGGCTTCCGAACTGGCCTTGGACAGGCCACCCTGCAATTGCGCCAGCGCCAGCATGCCCAGAGCAAAGATCACAATACCGACCAATACTTCAAGTAGCGTGGTGCCGTTCTGCTTGCGCGTCCATGTGCGTAAAATAATCATTTTGGTTTCCTGTTATTCCCAACTGGGATGGAAGTCAGCCCAGCCACCGATCACCGTACCCAGGCCTCCCTGCCCGGCCGCATCGCTGATGGCGTTTTCGTTGTAAACCACCTGGAAGGTACCAAGATAGCTGCCCAGGGTGGCGTCAACAATGACCTGCCCATAGACCGTATTGGTACCGTTTGAATACAGGGTGGCATTCGATTTCTCAGTATCTGATATATACAAAACACCATAGATCTTGGCACCGCCGTTAAGGCGTGTTTCCGTGGCCGCGGAGATCAGTGTGACCGCCGCCTTGGGCGAGCCTACCGTCACATTGGAGTTGATGCGGCACTCGGCTCCGCTGATCCAGTAAATACCGCTGGAATTGGGGCCCAAAGTGGAACAGTTACTCAACACCTGGGCATAGCTTTTGACCACTTCGTACTGCGAACGCGGCACGCCAAAATAGAACTGGAACAGGTCGCAGGGGAAATTGGGATCGGCCACCAGGTCTATGCCGAGGATATCGTCACTGCCATGGGTATAGCTGATTGACTCATCCCGCGAACAACTGCAGTTACCCGGACAGGCCACATTAGCCGGAATCTGGTCCACGCCATACCACTCGTGCATTTCGCAGGTGGCCCAGGAGCCGCTGCTGGGGTCAATAACCGACCCGTCTGCACTACAGCTGGTATTGGCATTCATCCATACCGAGACCGGCACGCCGACACCACCCGAATTCGGGTTGGGCACGATTTCTGCAGAACCCGAAGGAGGGAAGGTGCTCTTGGTCACCAGGGGTACCGAGGGCGCCTGTCCACCGGATACCGCGCCGAAATTGGACACCTGTTCGCGCACCAGGGCTTCGGCATTGCAGTTGGTGCCCACGCAGTCGGCGCCACCACGTGCCAGCAAGGTAATGATGTAATGCGAACCATCAACCACTGTCATATCGGTACTGCACCCCTGTACCGGTGTGGCGGAATCGTAATCGATATCCAGCACGCACAACAGCGCATTGACACTGACCGTTTCGGTACCGCCGGCCGCTACCAGTGCATTGGTGGTTACCGGCACCTTGCGATTGGTTTCGTTGTCAGCCGCGCCACTGACCGGAGCCTTATTGACATTGTCATAAGCGTAATAGTAAATATCCGCCCGGCGGGCCGGGATGGGGTCGCCAAAACAGGGGTGACTGCCGGAACCGTTCACCAGGTCCAGGCCGGTATCCGAACACTTTTTCCAGCGCTCATTCCCCGCAGATAACCAGCCGTCAGTACCGTCAGGTAATTTATCGATTTCCGGTGAGGCGACGATTTTTTTACGCGCAAAGGCACGGAAGTACTCTTTGGCGTGGTGTATGCCGGATTCGGCCGTGTGGAAAGCCAGCTTCTGGCGCATGTCGTCCGAGGAAATACGCTGGTCGAACACCCCGACACGAATGGCGAAAAACATCATCAGCGTCAGCATGACCAGGATCAGTATGCCGGTAAAAGTCGTCAGCATGCCGCGCTGACGCGATTGCCGGGTTACCTGGCCACAATTTGTTTTGCAGTTTTGCATCATGAATTTGCCCTTCCGTGTGCAAATATGGGAACAGCAGGTTCGCCGGCTTCCTGCCGGTTACCCTCCTGGCTGTTACAACAACAAGTCGTTGCGAATGCTGATCACGTCTTCCATGTGGCGGTGAATGTCATCGTCCATGATCAGTTCACCGTCAATGGCGATACGTAGTTTGCGGACCCGCTGGGAGAGGGTCCCGCCAGCGCCATCATCGTAAATGACCTGGGTATAGGACAGGCTGTTATCGACCGTGAATGCCGTAATGTCCATGCTGTCCGGATTGGTAACACGCACCCATGCCGCATCATCGGCATCACAGTCCGGCACATTATTTCCTGTCCACATTTCAATCAGGCCCACCCCACCGGTGGTCACGCGGCGGAAGCCACCCGCATCGTTCTCGGTTCCGTCACCGTCGTGATCCCGGTCCATCAGAAAGGTGAAACAGCTATTGGCGTCATTGATGGTGATATCTCCCGGCAAGGTCACGCTGCCATCGGTGTAACAGTCATCATTGCCGTAGCACAGCATGGCATTGGCGTTATAGCTGGTGCGGCGCAGGTCACGTGTCATCAACTGCATGGTGGAACGCAGATCATCGCTGAGCTTGGTCATATTGATGATGCGACCGGTAGAGCCCAGCGAATTGGCCATCAGGGCCACCATGGCGGAGGTCACCACCAGACTGAGGCTGGTGGCTACCATGGCTTCCATCAGGCCAAAGCCGGATTGCCTGTGTGTCTGCCAGTGTTTTTCAATCAAGGACGGGTTCATGACCGGGCTCCTATGCTTCTTCAGCGGCTTGCGTGGGGCACACGGCATAGCCGGGCACGCTGTGACTGGAATCCCGGGAGCAGATCACTGCCTGCCCGGTGCGGCTGACGGTCAGGTCCAGGCGATAAGACTCACTGTTGGAGCGCATTTCCGCGGCAAATGTATCAGCGGTATCGACGAAAATGCCGCGAATGGGGTCGAAAGAATAGGCGCCATCGCCGGAAAAAGACTTGAGCAACCGGTAATCACCAACCTGATCCGGGCCAATGATGCGAGGGGCGCCATCAATGGCACAATAATCGGCAGCAGCAGTATTGGTTTGCGTGCAGTTGCAGGCGGCCTCACCCAGCACAGCCCCCACACACCAGTCATTATCGTCGGTTCGTGACCAGGAAACCGTGAGCACGCGGTTGCGCTTGATCGATTCACCCTGCGCTGAATTGACGAAGGCCAGCAACTGTTCCGCGCCTTGCGTCACCTGCCGCTTTTCAATCATGTCACGGTACGAGGGAAGGGCCAGTGCTGCGCTGATGGCCAGTAATACAACCGACATCATCACTTCGATAATGGTAAAGCCGGTTTGCCGGGAGCAACGCAGCCGGGAGAAACCGGTGCGCCCACTGGAATGGTTTGCGGGAGTAATTTTATGCATGATCAATCATCCTGATTGCCTGACTCATCCTGAGTGCCATCATTATAGGCTTGCCACAATCACCGATGAAACAGCCCCCTAACCGTCCGGCATTGAATTCTGACCGCTCATCAAAAAAACCGCCCCGAAAGGCGGTTTTTTTGCGATCAGGTGACTGATCCGGGTTAATTCAAACCCCTGCCCGTCTCACGGTGTGGCCGGGCATGGGAAGTTGTTAATGGTAATGGTGATATTGCTGGTTGCCGTGGTCGGCAGCTGGAACCGGGTCCAAGTGTTGTTATTGTTGGTACCCTGCGATGAGCTCAAGGTCACCAGGTTCGGGCTGCAGGCGATCAGGGTCATGTTCTTGGTGTAGTAATTACCCACTTCCAGCACCGGTGTACCGATCAGGGGGAAATTGATCACACAGGAGAACGTCGAGTTGTCCGGCCGCGTGCAGGTAGCCCCGGTGCCACTGACCGAAGCCACTTTGCTTGATGTGCCGCCGGCATTGGTCAGCGTACCGGAAATGGTGGGGCCGGTGGGCGGCGTGATGCCCAGCACCGCTTTGACAAACAACCGCTCATCCGAATACTGTGCCGCAGGCGACGACGTCACCGGTGCGATACTGATCAGGCCCACATTGCCCTTCTCGATCTTGCTGTAGGCCTGCGGGTTGCCGGTTGCAACCAGCGAAGCCACACCACGGCTGTGGGTGTTATCGGTCTCAATCTCCTGGTTGGTCACACGAATTGAGGCACCGCCCGATGTTTCACGCCAGCGTGCCAGTTTGGTCAGCTGGACATCGAAGAACGGGTACAGTTCCAGGGCGGAATTGGCTTGCGGCACTTCACATAAATCCCGGTCGCCGGCCGCGTGGAAACAGTTGTACAGATTGGCCTGAAGGGCGGCCGATGCGACATCGGTATAGACCCCGCGCGAGCGGAACTGCTGCGAGGTCTGGAAGGTGTCCGTGGTCGGCAGTTGCGTCGGATTGGCAGCATCCCTGCCGTCAAAACTCAAGTTGTGCGCCGGCCAGGGTTGCCCGGCGTAATAATCGGAAACCGCATTTGTAACGTACGAAGAATACGCACTGATTTCCCCGCTTTGATCCAGATAATTCTGCGGTATGGGCAACTGGCTGCGTAATTCGAAATCCTGGGCTACGCGGAAAAACCCGTCCTTGCGCACCAGGCGGCAGGCTTCAAGATAGGTGTCATTGGTGCCGGCCAGTGTCAGCACACCTTGATTATTGCGATTGTAATGCGGGTGATTGCCACTGAATGAGCCGGCAAACGGCCGATAGGAGTTCGGGCCACCGCCGGTATCGTGGTGATCCTGGCAGCAGACGTCGCAGTACTGGCTTTGCTGGTTGGACGCGCTGACCCCGTAAGCCTTGGCCACCAGCGGCTGTTCGGAATACGCTGCGCCGGTCCAGCGGGTGGGCTGGCGGCCGTCTTTACCGCTGCCGCTGGCGGACTTCAGGGTGCATTTACAGCTGACCGAGGCGAACTCTTCACGGCGCAGGAATGAAGCGCCGCTGGCATTGGAGGTGTAGGTAATCACATCAAACCAGGTTTCCACCAGTTCGTCCCGCCGCCGCACTACCGGATCCGGCGTGGTGGACTCTTTGAACTTGTTGTTGCCCAGGCTGATGGCGACGATATCAGGCGCAGTACCTGGAGTGTAATCTACCGGCGGATAACCCAGGGCACCGTCGTTTTCCGCAGCCACCCGTGCATTGTTGAGTGATGGAATCGCCGGGATCACGCTGGCAAAGCGCAGATCACCGCTGCCCATGCGGCCGGAGGTGGAAGCAGATTCATCGATCTGGAAATCCACCCCGCTCCAGGTTACCGCGACTTCCACCAGTTTCAGGTCCGATTTGGTGGACCCGCCGGAGTATGGGGTCTTGCTCATGCTGGTGCGGTCGGCCGGGTTGATATAGAACGGGGTGACATCAATCGTTGCCGTATACACCACATTGCCGCGGGTACGCGTGACGGTTTCATCGACAATATCGTCATACGCCTTTTTTCCGGCGGTGGTTTCGATCACCTCAAACGCGCGCTTTTCCTCGATCAGTTCTTCCGCCACGCTGGCGGCCACGGTGCGCATATTGGCATCAGAACTGGAACGCGTCAGATTACCTTGCAGATGAGTCAGTGCCAGCATGCCCACAATGAAAATCACCACGGCCATCAACACTTCCAGCAAGGTGGTGCCATGCATTCTGTTGCGGTTAACTAACTGGCGGAACTCCGTATTGTGTGTGTTCATAGTCTTCATTCCTATTTCCAGGCGGCGTGGAAATCAGTCCAGCCACCCTGCACCGCACCGAAGGCGCCAGTTTCCAGCGCGGTATTGACGACGTTATCCAGATAAACGATCTGGAATGTGCCGTTAAACTGTTTCATGCTTGCTTCCATAATCGCCGCCCCGTAAATGGTGCCGTGTCCATTGCCCTTGAATTCAACATCGCTTTTCTCGGCATCGGTAACAAACAGCACGCCAAAAACACTGCCGTGAATGGTTGTATCCGATGCGGAAATCAGAAAGACCGGGGCATTGACCGAGCCCACCGTGGTATTGCTGGCAATATCGCAGTCACCGCCACTGATCCAGTACATGCCAAAGGAGTTTGGCCCCAGGCTGGAGCAGTTCGGCAGTTGGTGGGATGGCTGCACCATGGCTTTCACATCCTGCCACTTGGTTTTTGGAATGCCGAAGGTGTACTGGAACAGGTCGCAGGGAAAGTTCGGGTCCACGACTACATCAGCCCCCATTACCGTGTCATTGCCATCCCGATAACTCAATAACTTGTCATCCGTTCTGCTGCAGGAACAGTTTGGGGTCGGGCACTTGTAGTCCGCCGGAAAACTGGCCTGGCCGTACCATTCGTGACGTTCACAGGTCGACCAGGAACCGCTGACGGGGTCGGCCGGATCAAGCGGTGCCGCGCAGGCAGAATCGGCGGTATTGCCGTTCAGCCAGGTGGAAATGGGCACGCCGATTCCACCGCCATTGGGATTGGGCACGATTTCCACCGTGCCTTTCAGTTCCACCGACGTTCTGGCGGTCAGCGGCACACCGGGGCCGCCATCACCCCCGCCGGGCCCAAAGCTGCCAATTTTCTCGGAAACCAGTGCTTCGGCACCGCAGTTTGCTCCGTTGTTATCGCAGTCCGCCTGACCGCGGGCCGCCAGCGTGATCATGAAATAGCGGTTGTCCTGGTCGGCCGTGTTGGTGGTGCAACCCTGTACAACGGGATCCAGGTTGCGATCAATATCCAGCATGCACAGCAGGGCGTAGATTTGCACATTCTCATTGGGGCTGGGCGTGCTGCCTGCCGCAGTGATCAGCGCATCGGTGTCCAGCGGCAAGTACTTGTCATCCGCGGTGGCAGCATCAGCAAACGAGTAGAAATAACTGTTGGCACGCAACGCGGCATTGGATTCGGCCATGCACGGGTGGGTGGGATCGGTGATGCCACTGCACGGTAACCAGCGCTTTTCCGCGGTGGGTGCCAGCCAGCCATCGGTACCGTCCGGCAACCAATCGGCCTTGGACGCGGAAACCAGTGCGGAATTGGCCAGCATAAACTGCTTGGCCTGCTGAATGGCGGCATCGGCCTTGTGGAATGCGATTTTCTGACGCTGCTCATTACTGGACTTGCGCTGCTCGAATACACCGGTCTGCACCGCGTAGATCACCATTTCCGTCAGCAGTATCAGAATCAACACCGCACTGAACATGGTAATGCCACCGAATTGCCTGCCCCGCTGCGCGATTTGCTTGCTGAACACCTGATTCATGTTGAATTCCTCGAACGTGCCGGATAGCCAAACCAAAACACGGAACCGGCACGGTAAGTAAAATTGGTCTAGGTCTTGGAAATAACATCATTGCGCGCTTTGATGGTGTCGTGAATCTCGCGCGTTATGTTGTTGTCCCTGATCAAGCGGCCTGCCAGTACCACATCGATCTGACGGGTCCGCTGGGTGATGGTCGAGCCGGCCTCACCTTCAACGGACTCGGCAAACGAATTCGCATCGCTGACGGTAAATGTGGTGACATCAACAAAGTCCGGGTCGGTCACTGCCACCCAGTTGGCGTTATTGGTGGCTGAGCAATTCGGTGCATTATCGCCGATCCACATCTCGATGCGGCCTATGCCCGCGGTAGCCACCCGCCGGAATCCGCCGGCGGAATCGGTGGCGGCATTGCCATCGAAATCGCGGTCAAGACCGTAGGTAAAGCAATTCCCGCCGGTTATTGCTATATCGGCGAATTGGGTGGCTGAACCGTCAATACCGCAATCCGAATTGGCATAACAAAAAGCCGCATTGACGTTGTAATTGGCGCGGCGCACATCCCGCGTCATCATGCTCATGGACTTGCGCAATTCATCGGTCAACTGCGACATCTGGATGATGCGGGTCGCGGTGCCCAGTGAGTTGGCCATCAGGCTGACCATGGCGGAAGTCACCACCAGGCTGAGCGCCA
>JBFIHZ010000150.1:0-9030 GCA_041601535.1 Lysobacterales bacterium
GCGCGTTGTTGGCGAACTTCGCGACCTTGTTGACGATGCCCTGCATGCCGCCGTTGCGGGAGATTATGCCCACCATGCCGCCGATCATCAGCGAAAACAGGATGATGGCGGCGTGATCGGCATTGGCAAAAGCCTTGAGGATGTACACCTGAAAGGTGGCGAGCAGGGCGGACAGCAGTCCGCTGAGGCTAAACCCCTCAACCGCCCAGGCGCCCAGCCAGACGCCAAAAAATATCGCCGGAATCACCTGCCTCAGGGTCAGCGCCAGCAGGATGGCCAGCACCGGCGGCAGGACAGACACCCAGCTGGCCGCCACCGCCAGGTTTTCCGCGCCGTCCGTCTGGGCGGAGGCCAGCGGGCAGCACAGTAAAAGCGTCAGCAGTGTCAGCCAGGTCAGCAGGCGGTATGGATGGTCCTGGTGCTCGCCGTTCCTCATGCTGCCCGGCGCTCGGGTCGGGGCGCGCAGTGCTGGTGATGGGACAGTGCGGCAAAGCAGGCTTCCAGCAGATCAAACTGTTCCGCAGCGCTGCCGCAGCGCATCAATTGGTCACGGTACACGCCAGCGCCGTCACGTCCTTCCAGGTACCAGCTGATGTGCTTGCGCGCCACGCGGACGCCCAAAGCCTCACCATACGCGTGGTGCAATTGCTGCAGATGGCCGCGCATCACCCGGTGAACCTCTTCGAATGTTGGCGCTGGCAGGGTTTCGCCGGTATCCAGATAGTGACGGATTTCACGGAAGATCCACGGGTTGCCCTGTGCGGCGCGGCCCACCATTACCCCGGCGGCACCGGTGTCTGCCAGCACCCGTGCCGCGTCGGCCGGGGAGTTGATATCGCCGTTGGCCCACACCGGCAGACTCACCGCCTGGCAAATGGCACGGATGGTGTCGTATTCAGCTTCGCCCTTGAAACGGTCCGCACGGGTGCGGCCGTGTACCGCCAGTGCCTGTATACCGGCTTGTTCCGCCATGCGTGCGATGGCCACGCCGTTGCGATGGGCGCGGTCTGGTCCGGTGCGGATTTTCAGTGTAACCGGCACGTCCACGGCGGCGACTACCGCATCCAGAATGGCCTGTACCTGGGCAGGGTCAGACAGCAGCGCGGAGCCGGCCAGCTTGTTACATACTTTCTTGGCCGGGCAGCCCATGTTGATGTCGATGATGCCGGCGCCACGGTCCACGTTGTAGCGTGCCGCATCGGCCATCCATTCAGGTTCACTGCCGGCAATCTGCACGGCAAACGGTGCGGGCTCGCCGGCGAAATCACCCCGTTGTTTTGAGGTCAGGGTGTCGCGCAGGGCCGGATTGGCCGCCAGCATTTCGGTAACCAGGTAGCCGGCGCCGAGGTCCCGGCACAGGCTGCGGAAATAGCGGTCAGTGACGCCCACCATGGGCGCCAGCGCCAGTGGATTTTCGATGGCATACGGTCCGATTTTCATCGTCTTGCACTCTGTGGCCAAAACATGTGTGTTACCCGGGCTTGGCGGGTAATCAGCTCAAGGCGCCAAAAATCTTGAAGCCTGCCACCCAGGTGCCAATGGCGGAACCCAGGTTGGAAAAGAAGAATACCAGCAAAATACGGGTGGCCGGATTGCGAAACCAGCCGCCCACCGTAATCACGTCATGGCGCAGCTTTTCCAGGTCGGAGACTTTGGGCTTGCGCAACCAGGACTCCACCAGCCCGGTCACCATGCCGGCGCCGATGGTTGGATTCAGCGAGGTCAGCGGCGCGGAAATGACCGCGCTGAGTATGGTCAGCGGATGACCGCGCGCGATCAATGCACCCAGCGCCGCCAGGCCGCCGTTGATGGCTACCCACAGGAAAACCAGTTCCCAGCCCAGTGACGGGCTGCGTGAAAAGCCGATGGCGAAGCCGGCCAGCACCAGCACCATGATCACCCAGGGGATCACTTTGGGCCAGCGGGACCTGGGGGGTATTTTCTCCAGTTCCGTGCGCACCCCGGCCGGATCCTGCTGGTCATTCTCCAGGTGCCTGATCATGCCTTCCATATGGCCAGCGCCGATCACCACCAGCACGTTGCGCAGGTCACCTTCTGCAGGCTGGCCGGTGGGCGCAGCGCTGAGCGGATTTTCCTGCCGCAAGCGTGCCGCCATGTACTGGTCACGTTCGGCAATCAGGGCCTGATAGAGTTCCGGCGAGGTTTCGGCAAACTCGGTGAAGGTGGATTCAAGGATGTCACCTTCTTTCAGTTTCTCAATGGCATCTTCGTCGATTTCATCGGAACTGATCATGCCGGCCGCCAGGCCGGCCATCATGTACATGCGTTTGTACCAGGGGATGCTGGTATAGCTGCGGCGCAGCGTGGTGGCCAGATCGCGGTCAATCAACTGCAGCGGGATATCGCGGCGGCGGGCCGCGTCGGCGGCGGCGCGCATTTCAGCGCCCGGTTCAATACCAAATTGTTCGGCGATGCGGCGCTGGTAAGCACTCAGTGCGAGATTGGCCATCACCAGGCCGGCCTTGCCTTCACGCACGATGCGGTACAGGTCCAGGTCGGCCCATTTACGATCCGATTGCAGTGCATCAAAGCGTGCCGGACAAAGCTCTACCGCGATGGCATCGTAATCACCGTTCTCCGCCATATGCCGCACCGCGTCCGCGCTGGCGCGCGACACGTGAGCGGTGCCGATCAGGGTATAGAGGACACCGTCACGCTGGATGCGTTTTAACGGTTGGCCTTCAAAGTCCTGCGGGTTTTCACCGGATACGGGTCCGGCTTCCGGTCCCGGTTGGGGGCCGTTGACGGATTTGGGATCCTCGGGTTCGAGCGACATAGCCTGCGCGCCTGCAAAATAAAGTGCGCAAGGATAACCCAGATCGGCTTTTGACACACTCGCCGGGGTGGTGTCAGGGCACCGTTGGCGCTGCCTGGAACGGCGGCGCAATGGCGCGTTTATTGGCCTGCGGCGTCTTTTTCGATGACCTCGCCTTTGTGAATGACGGTAAACAGCACCCGGTCATACTCAAAGTACACGCTCCAGCGCTGATACTCCCATTTGCTGATGGGCGGATCGCCCACCGGGCCGGAACGGTTGACCGGCGTGCCGTAACGCGCTTCCACCGCCGCCTTGGTTTCACCATTGACCGGCAGGGTCATGCGTTCTGCCTGCCGCACCTGTTCGATCAACAGCACATCTGCCATGGCCGTGGGCAAAGCCAGCGGCATGGCCAGAATCAAACCCAGTGTCAGAACCATCCGTGTCATGTCACTGCCTCCTGTAGTATGAAAATGATCAAGCAGAATATAGCACAGCCAGCAGGTATTGAGCCTGTGCAAACCGCCCGCAAAGACCGCTCAGGTGCTCTGTTGCAGCAGGCGCAGGTAGGAGTTGTATCGCCATTGCAGTATTTCGCCGTTGGCAGCAGCCGCGGCCACCGCGCAACCGGGTTCGGTATGGTGCACGCAGTTGTGGAAACGGCACTGGCCGCGATAGGGGTCAAATTCAATAAAGCCGGCAGCCAGCTCATCGGCTGTCATATCCCACAGGCCGTACTCCCAGACACCGGGAGAATCGATCAAACGGCCCCCCGATGGCAGCGTGTACATGATGGTGGTCGTGGTGGTGTGAGTGCCCTTGCCGGTGGAATGCGACAGGGCGCCGGTTTGCAATTCCAGGTCGGGGATCAGGCTGTTGGCCAGTGATGACTTGCCTACGCCCGACTGGCCTACCAGGATGGTGGTGGCTTGCTGCAGATAGGCTTGCAACCCATCCACGCCGGGCTCCCCTTTGCAGGAAACCTCGACCACCGCGTAGCCCAGCCTGCGGTAATCGTCCAGGCGGCTGAACGGGGTGTCTGCTGGGGGCTCGCCGCTCAACAGGTCGGCTTTATTGATTACCAGCACCGGCTCAATGCCCAGGCTGTGCACCGCCACCAGGTAACGTTCGGCCTGGTCGCGGCTGGGCGCCGGTTGCGGCGCAATCACGATCAGCACGCGGTCCAGGTTGGTGGCCACCACCTGCTTGCGCTGCATGCGGTCGGCGCGCGCAAATTCATTGCGGCGTGGATAAATCTGCGCCACCACCAGGGTGTTCTGTTCGGTGTTTTCCAGCCGCACCCGGTCGCCGCAATACGGCCGTCCGACCGATCGCCGGTAGACACATTCGTGCTGCTGTCCGCTGCGGTCCTCGGCGATTCCCTGGCTGCCGTAAGAGGCGCGAATGACGGCGTCGAAGGGATCGGCAGGCCTGGCCTGGGCGGTTGCCGTGCCGCTTGAGTCGCCTGCAGGCTTTACCATGGCCTGTCGGGCCCTTGTTGCAAACGGTACGTGCTCAATCCCTCATCGCCTGTGGTTTCCTGATAGTTGCTGCTGATGCGGTAGTTTAACCGGGCCAGGGGTGGCTGGTCTTGTGTCGCGGTACATTGATATGATGACGGCCCCCGGTGCCGGCCGTTGCTGTCTCACCTGGGCGCCGTCTGCGGCCGTGCTCCGCGGACCCTGTCACCACGACGCATTGCCGCCGGTCTGATAACCGCTTGGAGAGAACTGCTGCATGACCGAACCCGCCAACGACCGCTTGATCTGGATCGACCTGGAAATGACCGGCCTGGATCCCGCACTGGATTCCATCCTGGAAATCGCCACCATTGTTACCGATGCCGAGTTGAATGAAATCGCCCAGGGTCCGGTGTATGCCATTCATCATCCGCTGGCCAGTCTGCAGGCCATGGACGACTGGAACCGCGAACATCACAGCGCCTCGGGACTGTGGCAGCGCGTACTGTCCAGTACCACCGGCATGGCGGCAGCCGAGCAGGGCACGCTGGAATTCCTGCGCCAGCACACCGTGACCGGCAGTTCACCCATGTGTGGCAACAGCATCTGCCAGGACCGCCGCTTCATGGCACGGCTGATGCCGGAGTTACAGGCCTGGTTTCATTACCGCAACCTGGATGTCAGCACGGTTAAAGAACTGGCAGCACGCTGGGCGCCGCAGGTGATGGCCGGGTTCAGCAAGGAAAACCGCCATGAAGCCTTGTCGGATATCCGCGAATCCATAGCGGAGCTGAAGTATTTCCGGCAATTTATGGGAGAGTTCTCGGCGGACGGATAGGTCTGCCTTATAGCGCGTCTCCCGAGTATCCCCGGAAGATGCCCGCAACGTCCTGACTCGCGCACATTGTTAACCTAACGATCGTTAAAACATTGACTTGCGTATGGAAAAACCATGCGCTTGCGTATTGATTGCCACAATTGGCTGAAATTCAGGCCCCACAAGCCTTCCTGAAAAACCCCCGTTTCCTTGCAAATGAAGGGGTTTCCTGCAAAAATGCCAGCGCTTTAACAATAATTTAATGTGGGCAACAAACGGGCCGTGCAGTAAAAGAGCCCGTGCTGATTGCCGCGATTTATCATTTAAGTCACATGGGAGAAACTAGATGACTCGCAGGGGATTCACCGAGAGTAAGTCTATCTGGCACCTTCTGCTTCTGGCCTTGACCCTGGTGCTGACCAGCACCGCCTGGGCACAGGAAGATGCAGATGAAGAGGATGATGAGAACGCTGATCTTGACCGCATCGCGGTTACCGGCTCTCGCATCAAACGTACCGACCTGGAAGGACCCGCACCCGTGCTGGTGATTGACAGGCAGCAAATGAGTGACCGCGGTTACACCACGGTATACGAAGCGCTGTCTGATCTGACCATCAACAACGGCTACAAATTTGAAGGCGCGGAATCAGCGCTGTTCACACCGGACGTGCAGACCATCAACCTGCGTGGCTTTGGTGTGGGCAACACACTGACCCTGATCAACGGCCGCCGCCTGGCCAACTATCCGGCCGCTTACCAGTCCAATGCCACGGTGTTCAGCTACGGTTCCATTCCGGTGGCTGCGATCGAGCGCATTGAAATCCTGGCGACCGGTGCCTCGGCCATTTACGGTTCCGACGCGGTAGCGGGCGTGGTCAACATCATCCTGCGTTCCGATATTGACGAAACCACGGTTAATGCCCTGTGGGGTACGCCGACCGAGACAGACAAGACCCGCGGCGACCTGCGACTGCAGTTGCTGAACGGCAAAACCTTTGACCGCAGCAGCTACACGCTGACCCTGGAATACGCCAACCGCAAGGACATCCTGGGCAAGTACTACGACCAGTACGACAACCAGCAGGATGACTTCCCGTATGGCGACGGTGTGCTTAACCGCACCATCCTGGTACTGGACTGGTTCAAATCTGCTTTTGGCATATTCCCCCGTTACCGTGATCCGGGCGAGCAGCTGGGCACCTCTGGCCAGGCAGCTTGCGATCTTTCCGGTGGCGGCCTGCAGTATGCTTTCCGCCCTGGCGCGGGCATGTTCTGCGGTGACCCCAATGCCGGTGTTCCCCAGACCAACTTCCAGAATGCCAAGGAATCATTCTCTGTATATTTCAATGGCAAAGTGGAAGTCGGCGATAACGGCACCGAGCTGTTTACCGACCTGCTGTATTACACGTCCAACTCAAAATCGAATAACGATTCCATCTTCATCTCCGAAGATATCCTGGACCTGACCAGCCCGGACACGATCGATTTCGGCTTCTTTGACTGGTACCTGTCGCAGCGCCTGTTTACCGGCACCGAGCTGGGCATGGACCTGTCCGAGAAGTTTGATGACGATGCATGGACCGCAGTGGTTGGTGCGCGCGGCGTGTTCGCCGATACCCATGACTGGGAACTCTCGGTCAACTACTCCGAGTACGAGTATGAATCCACCCGCCCGTGGCTGAAGTGGCGTGAAACCATCGACAACATGCTGGGTACCTGGCACGGCGTCAGCTTCTTCGGTGACGACTGGTGGTCCGGCGGCACGCTGGGCGAAGGCCTCGGTTTTGGCATGGGTGACCCCAACAACATCTATGGCGTGCCGAATGCCGCCATGCGTGAAGCCATCGGCTTCCAGACCTATGGCAACAAGACCACCGACCTGTACCTGCAGTACACCATGAGCGGTGACCTGCTGGAAATGAACGCCGGTCCGCTGTCTTACTCCTTCGTGGTTGAGTATGAAGACGAAGACCTGAAATTCACCCCGGATGAACTGATCCAGCAATTGCCGCCCACCACTGACGTGAACGGTGACCCGATCACCGGCCTGACCGGTTCCGGCTGGTACCGCCTGACCGGTTATTCCGGCGACGGCGACCGTCAGCGCTGGTCTGTTGGTGGCGAGCTGCGTATCCCGCTGCACGACACCCTGACCGTTAACCTGGCAGCCCGTTACGACGACTACGATTCCGGCTCCACCTCGTTTGGTGGCGACCTGACTCCGTCCGCCAGCATCGAATGGCGTCCGATCAGCAGCCTGCTGGTACGCGCCGGCTACACCGAGAGCTTCCGTGCTCCGGACATGGCCCAGGTATTTGTCCGCACCGGCTTCTTCACCACCGCCTTTGATGATGTGTCCTGCTATGAGCAGTACGTGTTCACCAACGGCAGCGCAGACGGCTTTGACCGTAACGATTGCGACTCCGGCAGCCTGTTCGCCCAGCGCGTTGGCGCCCAGGAGTTCGGCGAAGAGCCACTGGATGCCGAAACCGGCAACAACAGCTGGATCGGTTTTGCATGGGATATCACGGATAATCTGAGCCTGAGCGTGGATTACACCCGCCTGAAGCTGGAACAGCGTGTACTGCAGCAGAGCACACAGGGCTTGCTGGATGACGAATACGCCTGCTTTATCGGCGACGAGCCAACCAATACCCCGTGTGACCAGATCGCCAAGCAGATTCAGCGCAAGGTGGATCCGACCACCGGTCTGAGCTTTATCGACCGTTTCTTCGTCACCTCGATCAACCAGTTCCAGGAGAAAGGCGAATACCTGGATGTGAAGCTGATCTACTCACTGGATACCGAAGCCGGACGCTTCACCTTCCAGGGTGACTACAACAACGTACTCAGCCACAGCCGCAAGCTGACGCCTGAGTCCGCCAAGGCGGATCTGAAAAATGATCCCATCGTGGGCGGCTGGGATTTCCGTTCCTCGTTTGCTGGCAGCATCAGCTGGCAGTACCAGGATTTCAGCACCACGCTGACCGGGATCTACCGCGGCGCCACCACGGTGTTTAACTGCACCACCGCCAACGGCGGTTGCGTGGGCAATGTGACGGGTGAGGACTACTACGCTACCGAAAACTGGTGGCTGGATTCCTACACCACCTGGAACCTGACGGCCAGCTACAACTGGACCGACCAGCTGTTGAGCCGCGTGCGTGTGGTTAACCTGTTCGACGAAAAACCGCCGAAGGACGACACCATGTTGTTCTTTGACAACCCGTGGTACAACATCTTCGTATACCCGGGTGCCGGCATTGGCCGTTACGCGGCAGTCGAAGTGGAATACACCTTCTAAAAGGTTCGGGCATCGCTCGAAGAAAAGCCCGGCTTCGGCCGGGCTTTTTTTTTGCTCGTTTACAACTGCGGGTGGCGGGCAAGGCGCGGAACGGCCGGGCCGTTTGGGATGACCGCTCCTGTGAACAGCTTCCCGCAGCGTTGTACTGGCAGTCAGGCCTTGGCGTTGCCGGCCAGACGCAACCAGGTTTCCACCACGGTGTCCGGGTTCAGCGACATGCTTTCAATGCCCTGTTGCAGCAGCCAGTCGGCCAGATCCGGGTGGTCTGACGGGCCCTGGCCACAAATGCCGACGTACTTGCCGCGTTTCTTGCAGGCGGTGATGGCCATTGACAGCAATGCCTTAACGGCTTCATTGCGTTCATCAAACAGGTGCGCAATCAGGCCGGAATCACGGTCCAGCCCCAGGGTTAACTGGGTCAGGTCGTTCGAGCCGATGGAAAAGCCATCGAAGATATCCAGGAACTGGTCAGCCAGCAGTGCATTGGAGGGCAGTTCGCACATCATGATGATTTTCAGATCGTGCTTGCCCTGTTCCAGGCCAAATTCCTTCATCACCTCGATGACACCGCGGCCTTCTTCCAGCGTGCGCACGAACGGGATCATGGCCCATACATTGGTCAGGCCCATGGCTTCGCGCACCTTGCGCAGCGCGCGGCATTCCAGTTCAA
>JBFIHZ010000151.1:0-8832 GCA_041601535.1 Lysobacterales bacterium
CCACCCCGGTGGTGCTGCGTGATGGCCTGCCGCCCGGCTACCAGACCACCGGGCCGTTGATTATTGAGGAACAAAGCGCCACCACCGTGGTGCCGCCGGACTGGCTGGTCACGGTGGATGAACATGGCAATGTACTGTTGCGGAGGAACCAGGCATGAGCGCAGTTGACCCCATTACCACCGAGATCATTCGCAACGCGTTTATCTCCATTGCCAACGACATGAATGCCACCCTGATCCGCAGTGCGTTTACGCCCGTGATCTACGAGGGCAAAGACTGTTCGGTAGCACTGATCGACGAGAACGGCGATGTGCTGGGTCAGTCGCTGGGCCTGCCGCTGTTTCTGGGCAACCTGGAAATCTGTGTCAAGCTGATCGCCGAAAAGCACGGCTGGGATTACTTCAAGGAAGGCGATGTCTTCTATATGAACGACTCCTATATGACCGGCACCCATCTGAACGATTCCACCATCATCCAGCCGATATTCTGGCAGGGCAAACGCGTGGGTTTTGCCGCCTCGCGCGCTCACTGGCTGGACGTCGGGGCAAAGGACCCGGGCACCCCGGTGGATTCGCATGAAATTTACCAGGAAGGCACGCGCTGGGGACCTACCCGCCTGTATGACAACGGTGTGCCGCGCGAGGACGTGATTGACCTGCTGCGCCGCAACAGCCGCTTTGGTGAAGCCACCATTGGTGATATGAATGCGCAAATCGCTGCCGGCCGCACCGGCGAGGTGCGCCTGCGGGCCCTGTTTGACCGCTTCGGCGCAGAGACCATCGCCGCCGCCCGTGACGAGATTTTCCGCCAGACCGAAGAACTGGAACGGGAGGCCGTTGCGGCGGTGCCGGATGGCGACTACAGCGCCGAGGGTTACCTGGACAACGATGGCCTGGGCAGCGACCCCCTGCTGGTCAAGCTGAACATCAAAGTCAAAGGCAATGCCATGACGCTGGATCTGGCCGGCTCGGCGGCGCAGGCCCGTGGACCGGTCAATTGCGGGTTTACCCAGACGGTGGCTGCCGCACGGGTGGCCTATAAACTGCTGATCTGCTCGGATGTCTCACCCAATGGCGGTTCGTTCCGCGCACTGGACGTGGTGGCACCGCCCCGCACCATTTTCTCGGCCGAAGAGCCGGCAGCCTGCGGCTGGTACTTCTCCTCGCTGGGCCTGCTGATTGACCTGGTGATCAAGGCCCTGGCGCCGGTCATGCCGGACCAGGCCGCGGGTGCGCATTACGGCGACTCCATGGTCATTACCGTGGCCGGCCAGGACCCGCGCAACGACGATGAGTTTTTCCTGATGATCGAGCCCACCACAGGTGGCTGGGGTGCCTTCAATGGCGGTGACGGCGCCAACTCGCTGATCAATAACGTGAACGGCAGCTTCAAGGATTTGCCGATCGAGATTTTCGAGAACAAGTACCCCATCCAGATCCAGTCTTATGGCATTCGTGCCGACTCCGGCGGCGTCGGAAAATACCGCGGCGGCAATGGCACTTATCGTGAGTACCTGGTGCAGGCCGACTCGGACCTGTTCCTGTGGTTCGAGCGCTCCGAGACGACGGCCTGGGGTGTTTTCGGTGGTGAAAATGGTGCCGCACCCAATGTCATCGTCAAGCGTCCGGGTGAGGAAACCGCGGAGTACCTGAAAATCAACGGCATCAAGCTCAAGCAGGGCACGGTGATTAAATCCCTGACCGGCGGTGGTGGTGGCTACGGCGCTGCGCATGAGCGTGACCCACGCGCAGTATTGCAGGATGTGGTGGACGGCTATGTAACGGCCGAACGCGCCCGCACTGCCTATGGTGTGGCGCTGACCGCTGACCTGCAGGTTGACGAAGAAGCCACGCGCGCCCTGCGCGCCGGATAATCCAGCAGACTGCGCCGCCGTTGCAATGGCACCGGCGGCACGATTCTGACGGCGTGGCTCCGACGCTCATGTATTAGTTCGTTTGCGCAGTTCCTGTAGGCATTGAACAACCCCTGCATCAATCATCGCTTGCAGCGGTCGTCTGGCCGCAAACCGGCGCGTTTTATCTTTCAAGCTGAAGCAGTACTGGCTATTAATAACGGCGGCCGGCGTGGCAATGACGTGCTGCCGCCGAACCCGTTTGGCTCATTGGCTTTCGAGAAAGGTAGACACCATGAAACGAAGAGACTTTCTGGCCCATGGCAGTGCACTGACGCTGTTCACTGCCATGGGCGGGGTGCGTTTGTTGCATGCGGATAGCCCGGACCAAGCCGCATTGACCTCCGCCGATGCGGTGCTAAGCATCGATACTCATGGCAAGGTGGTGTTTGTCAGCCCGTACACCGAGATGGGTCAGGGCAGTTTCACGGCGGCGGCGATGATGATGGCCGATGAACTGGATACGGATCTGGCGTCCATGGAGTTGCGTCACCACGATGGCATGGTGGTGCTTACTGATCCGACTTTCGATGGCCGTTTCAATGGTGGTGGCAGCGGTGGCAGCCAGTCGGTTGCCAGCGGCTGGGTGGGCATCCGCGACATAGGTGCCGCCGCCCGTACTGCCCTGATCGAGACCGCAGCGGCCCGTTGGGGTGTCAACGCAGCGGAATGCGACACAGCGCAGGACTGTGTGGTGCATGAACCCAGCCAGCGCAAGCTGAAGTACGCGGAGCTGGTGGCGGCCGCGGCACGGCGCCCCTTGCCCGACCAGCCCCGATATCTACCGGCCTCGCGCTACCGCTACATCGGCAAGCCGCAACGGCGCGCCGACACCACGCATATTCTCACCGGCCAGGCGAGCTACGCCATGGACGGCAAGGTCGAGGGTATGCTGTACGCCAGCATTGAACGGTGCCCGTTTGTTAATGGCGCGCCAGTGGCGTTTGACCGCGATCAGGCCCTGGCGGTACCGGGTGTGATCGATGTATTCCGGCTGGAACCCGGAGAGTTCGAGATCAGGGCCAAGTGCAGCATCGCGGTGGTGGCACGTGATACATGGTCTGCCTTGCAGGGCCGTAAAGCCCTGCGTGCCCAGTGGCAAGCCAACCAACCCATGTATGCGGATGAAGGTGAGTTCTGGGCCGCGATGGAGCAGGGCCTGCACAGTGACGCGGTAAACGCCGAGCACACGGTGGGTGATTTTGCAGCCGTGGACACCCGCCAGCTCACCGAGGTGGCGCACATCTATCGCATGGGCTACCAGAACCAGACACCGATGGAGCCAATTGCGATGACGGCCCATCACCGTGGCGATGTGCTCGAACTGTGGGTGGGTACGCAATATCCATCCAGCTACCGCGAGCGCATTGCTGAGATTACCGGCTTACGACAGGAAAAAATCATCGTCCATAACACCATCATGGGTGGCTCATTCGGGCGTCGTTTTGTACGCGACGGTCTGACCGAGTCCATCCTGATCGCGCAGCGGGTGAAGCACCCGGTTAAGCTGGTGTGGACGCGTGAAGACGATCTGCAGAACGGTCAGTACCGCAATGCCAGCATCATGAACATGCGGGCCTGGCTTGGCCCGGACCAGCAGGTGCATCGCTGGTACCAGAAAAGTGTCCAGACCCACCCGCAGGATCCGCAGCGGGTGTCCGACTTGGCCAGCGGCATGAGCGACCAGCCCTATACTTTCAAGGCGGCTCGTTATGAAATTCTTGGGGTGCCGGGCAATGTCAACCTGGGGCCCATGCGCTCGCCGCCGCACCCGGCAAAGCTTTTTCCCACGGTGTGCTTTATCGATGAGCTGGCACACCGAATGGGTGTAGACCCGATTGATCTACACATCCGCCTGGTGGGCCAGCCGAGGGATATTCCACAGGGCGAATGGTTAAGTTCTTATGGCAACACCGACAACACATCCACATATATCGAGGTGGCCCAGGCAGTCAGGCGCTTAAGCCACTGGGATGAGCCGTTACCCACAGGCAGCGGTAAAGGGTTTGCCATGGGCTATATCTTTGGCACCCACGTGGGCATGGTGGTGGAAGTAGCCTGGCGTGATGACATGATTTCCATCGAAAAAGTCTGGTGCGCCGTGAACTGCGGCCGGGAGGTCAACCCGGACGTTGCCCGGCAACAGGTCGAAGGTGGTGCGATATACGGTTTGTCCTCGGCCATGGGCGAGGTCATCACCACCATCGGCGGTGAGGTGCAACAGAGCAATTTCCACAATTACCCCATCATGCGTTTCGCTCAGGCACCGGAAATCGTGGTGGAATTCATTAAGAGCGATGAACGCCCCAGCGGCCTGGGCGAGCCGGTAACGCCACCAGCTTACCCGGCGCTGGCCAATGCCGTTTTTGCCGCCTCAGGTAAACGCATCCGCGAAATTCCGCTGAATCGGCATATCACTTTCGCGCCGATGAGGAGCTTCTCATGATTGTCTTTACCCTTAATGGCAAGGTCGTGGAGCTTGACCTGGACGCGCAGATGCCGTTGCTATGGGCACTGCGCGACCACTTGAATCTGACTGGCGCCAAGTATGGTTGCGGCGGCGGCTTTTGCGGCGCCTGCACCGTGCACGTGGCCGGGCAGGCCACGCGGGCCTGCCAGCTACCCCTGCAGGCGGTACACGGCCAGGAGGTAACCACCATCGAAGCGTTCGGCACCGATGGTTCACACCCGGTGCAGCAAGCGTGGGCAGAAGTGAATGTGGCTCAGTGTGGCTATTGCCAGACCGGCCAGGTGATGAGTGCCATCGCGCTGTTGCAGGCCCACCCTCAGCCAACAGACGCTCAAATTGCTCAGGCCATGAACGGCAATCTGTGCCGTTGCGGCACCTACCCGCGTGTTCTCAAGGCCATCCGGCTGGCCGCAAAAGTTTAAACCAACACCGCCCGCCACGCACTCTGGTTGGCGCGTATGTGTCGGCGGCGGACTCCTATTTGAGTATCGCTCGGCCATCCTTGCCAGCAAACCCCGGCGTAAAGCATTATCATGCAGCCTTGTTTCTGCTGAACGATGTACACATGCCCGACAGATTCCCCGGCCGCGTGCGCTGCCTGCATCGACTCTGGATATCCTCTTCCTTGCCCGTGACCCCATGCTGAGCCAGCTGCGTCATGCGATTCAGGGCGTGGTTGCGCTGTTGCTGGTGGGTAGTTGCACGATCCTGTTGACCCTGGTGATGTTTGTGCTGGCGCTGTTCAAACTGATCCTGCCGGCCGGTTCGGTTGCCAATGCGCTGACGCGGTTTTTGTCGGGGCTGGGCACCTTGTGGGTGTCGGTCAACAAGGCGGTGCTGGGCTGTTACCGCGGCATGCACTGGGATGTTGAGATGCCAGCGGAGCTGGACCCGAAGGGCCGCTACCTGGTGATCTGCAACCACCAGTCGTGGGTGGATATCCTGGTGCTGCAGTACTGCCTGAACCGGCGCGCGCCGTTTATGCGCTTTATGCTGAAACATCAATTGATGTGGGTGCCGTTTCTGGGGGTGGCCTGGTGGGCTCTGGATATGCCGTTTCTGCGCCGCCACAGCCGCGCCGAGTTGCTGAAGAACCCGGCGCTGCGCGGCAAGGACCTGGAAAACGCCGCCCGCGCCTGTGAAAAGCTCAAACACATTCCGGTCAGCATGATGGCGTTTCCGGAAGGCAGCCGCTTTACCCCTGCAAAGCACGCACAGCAGAAATCACCGTATCAACATTTGTTGCTGCCGCGTTATGGCGGGCTGGGCCAGGTGCTGTATTCGTTTAACGATGCCATGCGCTCGGCGATTGATGTCACCATTTTCTACCCCGATGGCATACCCACCTACTGGCAACTGATATCCGGCCAGATCCGTCATGTCACCGTGCGTGCCAGGGTGCGGCCGATTGATGCCGGCTTGCGCGGTGTGGATTTTCGCGAGGACAAGGTGGCCAAGCGCCAGTTGAAACTCTGGCTGAACGGCATCTGGGCGGAAAAAGACCGTTCGCTGGGCGAACTGGCGCGGACCAGCGATGCTGCCACCGAAACCCCGGACCCGGGCATCAGCCCGGAACGCGGCCTTCCGCCCAGTTGATCACGTACCACAGGGCCGCATCCGGCAGGCCGCGGAATTCAATAAAGTTTTCGATCGCGCGATCGTAGTCACTGGCGCTGATTTCCCCGGCTGCCAGCACCGTGTTGCGGGCGCCCTGCAATACGCGAACCAGGTTGTCCACCACGCCAAAGAAGTCGCGTGAGCCCGCGCAGGCGCCGTAGAACACCTGGGTGATAAAGCTGGGGCGGGCACCGGCAGCATACAGCAGGCTGGTCAGTTTGCGCCCCACCAGCGGGTCGTTGCCCTTGTTCACGTAAGAGCGGTAATAGGCCTTCCAGGCGGCTGCCAGACCGGGCGGTTCCGGCCAGAAACGCATGATGTCGTGATCGTCATCAGCCAGCACCACGCGCCCGCCCGGGCGCACGGCGGCTACCATGGCGCGTACCACGGCCAGAGGCTTGGGCACATGTTCCAGCAGGAAACGCGTGTGCGCCAGGTCAAAGCGCCCCTGCTCACCACGCTCCAGCGGCAGATCGGCGGCATTGCCAATGCGGAAATCAATGGTGCAGGTGCGTGGCGCGCCGCGTGTATCCTGCAGCGCGGCATTGACCTGTTCCGGGTCCAGTTCCACTGCCACCACGCAGGAACCGGACGGCAGGTGACGCGCCATCAGGTGAGTGAACAGACCGGTTCCGGCACCCACGTCCAGCACCAGTTTTTCGTCACTCAGGCCCAGAACTTCCAGGCAACGGTCGTTGATCAGGCTGTTCATCAGGGCCAGCCGTTGCCGTTCGCCGGCGGAACTGCCGTGAATATAGTGTTTGGTCATCGGTATCGACCTCCTGCATCGCGTGCGCGCACAGCAAGGCTTAAGGTGCGCCGCCCATTGTTCGATATATCGTGCCTGCCATAAAGTGTTTTTTGCAAAGCGTTTGCTTTGGCCGCGCAACGCGCTATCGTGGTAACCACATCTGCCGTTCCGGCGGAAACGGCCAGCCGGGCCGGTAGCCGGCGACGGGTTTATCGCACAGCAAGGGTTGCACCATTAATGAATTCAACAACCATAATCATCTCCCAGCCGGGTGGCCTGCCGAATGTCCACGCCTGATCCTGGGCCTGATCCTGCGGCCGAACTGCTGACCTTCGGCTGGCGCGAGTGGGTGGGCCTGCCACAGCTCGGCATCGAACGCATCAAGGCCAAGGTGGATACCGGCGCGCGCACCTCGGCGCTGCATGCCTTCGAGGTGCGGCCGTTTGAAGACAACGGGGTACAGCGCGTGGAATTCAAAATGCATCCGCGGCAACACGACGACCAGACCGTAACGGTATGCACCGCCGACGTGGTGGACGTGCGCACGGTAACCGACTCGGGCGGCCACAAGGAGCAGCGCTTCGTCATCGCCACGCCGTTGACCATTGGCGCACACAGCTGGCCGATTGAAATTACCCTGACTGCCCGCGACAACATGCTGTTTCGCATGCTGCTGGGCCGCACTGCGATGCGTGGACATGCCGTGGTCGACCCGGCCCGCTCTTACCTGGTGGGTGACAGGCCGGAGCCGTTGCCTGCCGCCTGATGTCGGCTTGCAACGGCAGCCGCAACAATTGCAGCAGGCGCAACAACTGCTTGTTTATACTGAACCACTGCAAGCCGCATTAAAGGGCTTGGCGGCCCACCCCAACACAGCGGACGGAAGACATGGCAGCGAATAAACCCATCACCATCGGCGATACCGAGATCAAGCCCGGGCAGCGGGCCAATATCAACCTGCCGATTGCCTACCTGTACACCTCCACCCCGCTGAGCATGCCGATGCAGGTGATTTGCGGGCGCCGGGCCGGCCCCACCCTGTGTGTTTCTGCCGCGGTGCACGGTGATGAGCTGAACGGCGTGGAGATCATCCGCCGGCTGCTCAAACGCAAGCAAATGAAATCCATTCGCGGCACGCTGCTGGCGGTGCCCATCGTCAATGTCCACGGCTTTCTGAACCAGTCACGCTACCTGCCAGACCGGCGTGACCTGAACCGCTCCTTTCCCGGCAGTTCACGTGGTTCCATTGCCGGCCGCCTGGCCAACCGCTTTCTGAAACAGGTGGTGAGCAAGGCGGATTTCGGTATTGACCTGCACACCGGAGCCATCAACCGCTCCAACCTGCCGCAAATCCGTGCCAACCTGGATGACCCCAGGACCCTGGAACTGGCCAAGGCGTTTGGCGTGCCGGTGATATTGAATTCCTCTGTCCTGGACGGCTCTTTGCGGGGCTGTGCTGCCGAGATGGGCATGCCTATGTTAATCTATGAGGCAGGCGAAGCATTGCGCTTCGACGAAGTCTGCATCCGTGCCGGTATTCGCGGCATCCTGAACGTCATGCACTTGATCGGTATGCTTCCCGAGCCCCGCAAAGTAAAGCGGGTAGATTCCGTAGTCGCCAGCTCCACCACCTGGGTACGCGCGCCCGACAGCGGGATTGTCAGCAAGCAGGTCGATCTCGGCAGCCGGGTGGTGAAAGGCCAGGCGCTGGCGACCATCAGTGACCCGCTGGGCGACGAGGAAGCCGATGCCGTGGCACCGTTTGACGGCATTGTCATCGGTTGCAGCAATTTGCCATTGGCCCATGAGGGCGATGCCTTATTCAATCTGGCGGAGTTTTCCAGCGTTTCCAAAGCCGAAGACCGCGTGGAAGAGTTCGCCGCGGCGCACGACCCGGAACCCAACGACGGGTAGTGGCCCCCTACCGATGCAGTGCATCCGGAGGACCGTTCATGAAAATCGGAATTCTATCCACCAACCGCAACCTGTATTCCACCCGCCGCCTGGTGGAAGCGGCAAAGGAGCGCGATCACGAGGTACAGGTGATCAACCACAAGCGCTGTTACATGAACATCACCAGCC
>JBFIHZ010000152.1:0-8800 GCA_041601535.1 Lysobacterales bacterium
ACATCTCGCGGCTGCCCACTATGGTCACGGCAATATAGATGGCAGTTCCTTCCTGCCGGATCAAATGTTCTATACCAATGGCAACCCGTTCTTTGGGAAACAGCTTCAGTGCCGTGCACACAGCCAGCGCAGCGGCCAGGTTGAGCAGGTTCATGGCCAGTGTGATACCAAACAAACTATCGAAATACTCCCGCAGCACATCAATCTGGTCCCAGAGAATGAAGCCAAACGCGACCACCAGCACCGAAGTTCCGGTAATTTTCACCACGCCTTTGCCCTTGATCGCCAGGCCAGGCTTCAGCGTACGGACCAGCAATCCCAGGCTGACCGGTATCAGCGTAATGCTGAAAATCTTCCAGATAAAGTCGATCAGCGGCACACTCACCTGTTCTTCCACACCCATAAAAAACGTCAGTGCCAGGTGGGCATAAAATGGAATAACCAGAATATAAACCATGCTGACCAGAATGCTTAGCGACAATGACAGCGCCAGATCTGCTTTGGCGATATCCGTCATCAGATTGGACAGCATGCCGCCGGGACAGGTGGCCAGCAGAAAGAATCCCATGGCCAGTACCGGCGTCGGAGCGAACAATGTGGCCATGGCGATACCGATCACCGGCGGCACAACCAGCATGCTGATCAGGCCAACCAGCAGGGCGCGCCGATTGGTGAACACCCGGCGGAAATCACCGATGGTCAGACTAAGCCCCATGGAGAACATAATCATCCAAAGCGAGCCGGGCAGCAGTACAGTATCAATAATTGACATCACTCAACCTTATCGTTGTTTTTCTGATTGGAACTACTGCCACACGCCTGCCCATGCATTTGCTGCTGGCATGGACCGGTGCGTAAACTCACCCGGCTACCTGCTGCAATGAAATACGGCAGGCGCCGTTGCGCCGGATGGCATTCATGCTGCTCTTCAGGTGTTCAAGATCCGCTGCAATCACCCGGGCACACACATTGGCCTTGATCCAGCCAAACGGCATCAGCAAACGCCCGCCAGGCCCGTAAAACAGGCCCAGATCAAAGAAGTTACCCGGCGGCAGGCCCTGGATGGAGCCTGCCGGGATGCTCGCCAGCACCAATTCTCCGGCTGCGGGGTAGGAGGTAGCATTTTCTTCCGGCACCAGGCGGGACGCCAGTTCGTCCGGCAAAGCGCTGGCCGGCAAGGGGCAGGAAAGTTCCGGACCGGTCCAGATAGCGTGCATGGCGTCAATTGACTGCCCTGTTCCGGCCAGTTGCCAGACAAACTCGGCAGAGGCCGGTGCCTGCTCGTCCAGCAAGTCGCAGGTAGCTGACAACTGTGAATTGGGTTCGGTAATCAGAATTTGTCGCATTAGTCTTGAGCCCGTGTTGATGCAGCAGCGGGTGCCCTCGCGGACACCCGCCGATGCCAATGGTTACTTGTAGCGTACACCGCCCTTGATAACCGCGAATACCCGCTTCAGGGCTTCCAGATCAGCCAGAGGGTTGCCTGCGACCACGATCACGTCAGCAATTTTCCCTTCTTCAATGGTGCCCAGCTCATCTTCCAATCCCAGCGCTTCCGCGCCGTTACGGGTTGCGGCAATGATGGCATCCATCGGCGTCATGCCTTCCTTGACCATATAGCCGTATTCCACCGCATTGGGGTCTTCCTGCTGGAAATTCAGGAATGACGGTGTATCCGTCCCCAGCGAGAACTTCGCGCCGGCGCGGATAAAGCGCCGCATGTTCTCATGAGAAACGTCCCGCTGGGCCTGCTTTTCGTTGTATGAAGGGCCGGTCAGACCAAAGGTGTCTTTCCGGTTTTTCTCACCCTTCAGGGTTGCCGCATCGCTGGCGTAGACCGGAACGCCGGTCTGGTCCGGATTGCGCTGCAGGTACAGCATCTTGTCGCGGTAGCGCATCAGCAGCCGGTATTCCTTGGGCTCCATCGACATGATGTACAGTGATTCGTTAAAGCGGTGCGGGTCAGCCATGTGCTCGGCACCGGTGACCATCACGCGCAACAGGGTATCGACAATGACGCCTTTATCCACGTAGCCCTGGATAATGTCGTTTTCGATCAGAACGTTTCCGTAAAACGGATGTTCGAGAGTATCAACATCGAAATCCAGCATGCGCCGCAAACCTTCGTTATGGCCGCCGGCGTGCACATCAATAATCTTGCCGTTTTTGTGTGCCTTGTCGATGATCTGACGCAGTTGTTCGTCTGAAAAATCGTTCTTGCCGTTATACACCTCGTCGGACATGTAGAGTTTCCAGTAATTGAACTCTGGTCCCATAAACGGCTCGGTACCCTTTTCAACGTCGCTGATGACGTTGTAGGCAAACTCATTGCGCAGCCAGTCAACCGCCTCCTTGGGCGTGTTGTTTTCTTCCAGGTAGTGCTGGAAGAATTCTTCGCTCATAAACAGGGCTCCGCCCAGGAAAATCCTCGGACCGGCCAGTTCGCCCGCATCGATTTTCTTCTTCACCGGCAGAATGCGCTTGGAGGGGCCGCTGGTCTGGCGCATGCTGGTAACGCCCTGCATCAGGTACACGTAGGCACGGTCCGGCATGCGGGCAAAGGTTTCTTCCCAGCGTGCACGCAACACCTCGAGCGGCAAGTCAGCCGTGGGCGCCGGGTACAGCGGATTGAGCTGGATGTGCTGGTTGGAATTGATGATGCCCGGCATGATGGTCATGCCTTCCACGTTGACAACCTGGGCACCTGCGGGAATTTCAACCTCTTCCGCCTTGCCCACCCGGGTGATTTTCTCCCCTTCGATTATTACCGTGTAGCCCAGTTTGGGCGCGGCCCCGGTTGCATCGATAACCGTGCCGTTAACCAGCGCAATGGGATGGCTGGGTACAAATGGCGGCTCTTGCGGGCCCAGCAAATCAGGTAACTGCTCAGTCTGTGCAAATACCTGGCCGATTGCCGATAGGCAGACCAGCAGGCTCAGTGCCAGTGAAACCCCGCACCGTTTGGCGTAGAGCCAGGTGGCCGGGTATGCCTTGACTGCACGGACCAGGCCTTGCGCTGGCGCACGGCTGCGGCTGGAAGAAATATTCATAATGTTCATCCTTTTGTTATGCCCTACTGAAACGTTAAAGCGGCTACAAGCGGTTAACTATCCGACCGCAAGCTGGCTTGCCACCAGTTTAATCAAGGCTTGGCCTGACGCACGACGCGGCCGTCGGCGATCACATGACGCACATCCTTGAGATTCTGAATATCGGAAAGTGGGTTGGCGCCCACCACCAGGATATCGGCCAGTTTGCCGGGCTCGATGGTGCCAAGCTTGTCGCCCATACCCAGTATGTCCGCCCCAATACGTGTTGCAGACTCGAAAACATCCCGATCCGACAGCCCGGCATCTTTCAGAAACCCAAGCTCCACGTAGTAATCGGCGGGATAGCGATTTTCGTTTTCGAACGGTATATCCGTGCCCACACCAATGCGTACACCGGCTTTATGGGCGGCACGCACCATTTCGATATGTTGTTCATGCTCCACCGGGAAGCGGCGCGACATGGTGTAATAAAACCCACCCGGCGGAATTCCTGCAGGCGGATAACCGGTTGCGATGACATTATAGAAAGCGGTCAGAGTTGGCACGAACGCGGTGTCGTTCTTTGCCATTACCTTGATAATATCCGGGTTCAGATTGAGCGGGTGTTCAATGCTGTCGATACCTGCCTCGGATGCCCACTGGGTGAACTCGCCGAAAGAATCAACGGTAACCGGGATGCCATGCAAATGCGCCTCGTCGACCGCCGCGTTGATTTCCTCACGGGTAAAAGGCGCGGTTAACTTGATCCAGTCGGCATGCATGCGAATCTGCTCACGCACCGCCAGCCGCCAGTCCCACGGGCCATTGGCGACACGTCCGCGGGCATTCTTTGCCAGGCTTTTGGGCCGGCCGGTGGCGGTGGAGGTTATTTCGTCGCCGTGTCCACCGCGTGATGAAATCATCTGGCCGCTCCACAATACGCGGGGACCTTCAAGCAAACGCCGGTCGACGGCTTCCTTGATACGCAGGGCTACATCATTGCGCGTTCCCATATCACGTACCGAAGTAATACCGGCGTCCAGGAACTGCCCAAGCAGAATACTGCCACGAATTGCCGCAGCTGCGTCGGACTCGCGGTAGCGGCTGAAATCATCGCCCCGCTGCTGGGTAAAGTGCATGTGCAGATCAATCAAACCAGGGACGATAAACAATCCGCTGGCATCTATCTGCCGGTCAACCTGCGCGGGTACATCGACTGCTCCAGATGGCCCGGCAGCAATGATACGGTCACCGCGGACAACCACGGTGGCATTTTCCACCGCACTGCCGCCACGGCCATCCAGCAAGGTTCCACCCGCGATAACCAGCACCTCGTCCTCAGCGGCATCACGCGGAGGCAGGGGCACCGTGCGGGTGTCGTCGGTGGTGCGCCAGTCAGGCGGTGTAGCAACTGCCTGCGATTGCAGCAACACCAAAGCCATCACCACTGCTGAAATATTGCGGCTTATCCGTTTTATCACTCTAGCCATGCTCACCCTCATGTTTATTGCTGATCGAAGTGCAACCCGTGGTCCGCCCAATTGGCGGACCACGCAATCATCATTGATGATTAGTAGTTATAACGCAGCGTGACACCGTACATACGCGGCTCAGCATATACGATACGGCCCGGCAGGAAGCCTGAACCAGCGCCGAACGAGCTGGCTTTATAGCGCTTGTCTGCCAGGTTGCGAACCCATGCTGAGAATTCCCAGGTTTCATCGGGAGACTTCACGCCAGCCCGCAGGCCAACCAGCCCGTATGATTCCTGGAATTCCGCCGGATTGTTGGCCAGCGCGAGTTCTACTTTTGAGCGATAGCTGTAATCCGCCATGACAAATGGCAGTACACCGGCTACTGGCGTCACGGACTCATACAGTGCAACCAGACTGGAAGAGAATTTCGGCGTCTGCACGGTGGTATCACCTTTGAAATTGCCCGACACGATTTCCGAATCCATCAGGTTGACGCCTGCCCGCAAGGACAATTCATCCGTGGCGGCCCACATGGCCTCAACTTCCAGGCCCTTGACCTCAACGTCGCCGGCATTGGCCAGCACGATCAGACGAATGCCTTCGCGGTCGACTGCGGTAGTGGCCTGCATATCGGTCCAGTCATAGTAATAAGCGGCGGCGTTCAGCTGTACTCTGCCCTCGGCCAGGGTTGATTTGAAGCCGGCCTCGTAGGCCAACAGTTCTTCAGAATTGAACGGTGCCAACTGTGGCGTGGAAAAGGCGATGGTGGCTGGAAAACCAGGGCCTTTGAAACCGCGGCTGATGCTGCCATAGAACAGCGTATTTTCATTCGGTGTGAAATCAACGCCGATTTTGCCGGTCGTCTCGCTGGCGCCGGTTTCGTCCTCAAACGCGGCAACCGGAACCGGGCCACTGCCCTGGATGTGGCCGCTGTAACGGAACAGGCGGTCTTCGTCCGTGTAACGCAGGCCACCGATCAGCTTCCAGGCATCATTCAGCTGGTACTCAACGTGGGCAAAGGCTGCCAGATCCTCGGTGCGCTGGTAAAACGTGGAGTCGAACAGACCGGAAAAGGAGGTGTGGTCACGGAAGTTGAACAGTACGAAATCCTCAACCACATCGCGGCTGTAATACACACCCAGTAACCAGGTCAAACCACCCCAGCTGTCGTCGGACGCCAGCCGCAGTTCCTGCGTGAGCAGGTTAATGTCCTGTTCGCGCCAGGTATCGCTGACGATATAGGGCGATCCGTTGTCTGCGCCGGTGGCGCGGTCCAGCTTGCGGTGACCGGTAACCGAAGTAAGCACCGTGCGGCCCAGGCTCCAGTTCATTGTGCTGTTCAGGCCCCAGGAGTCCACTTGATCGATATTGCCGTAGGAAAAGCTGCCAAACACGGTGTAGGGGTCCGGGTTGGTGTCGGCAACCAGCTCAACGTCACCGGTGACCGGGTTACCGCCAACTGCGTCCCGGCGAATGGCAAACGAAGCGCATTCCGCGTCATTGCGTATGCCGGTGGCTGCGTAGGAACACAGGCCGGAACGGTCATGCAACAGGTTACCGGCGTGCTTGTAGCCCAGCACCTCTGAGTCGCTGTTGCTGATATCCGCGACAAACAGCCATTCAAAGGTATCGGACGGGGTCCACAAGGCAGAGCCGCGCACGCCCTGGCGGTCAATGGCACCATTGCTGGAATCCACGTCACCGGCGTCCGGGCCCAGAATCAGTGTCTGCCAGCCATCCCGGGTAACGGAATTGGCCGCCAGGCGTACCGAGAACGTGTCCGTGACACCACCACCAATGGCACCATCAAACTCCATCAGGTCGAAACGGCCATAATCCACGCTGGCAGTAGCCTCGAATTCCTGGGTAGGCTTTTTGGTTACAAAGTTGATCGCGCCACCGGTAACATTACGGCCGTAGAACGTTCCCTGTGGGCCTTTCAATACCTCGATGCGCTGCAAATCAAACAGTTGGAAATCCAGCATGGCATTGGAAGGCAGAGCCACTTCGTCAATATACGGCGTTACCGCGGGGTTCTGGTTGCTCTCACCATTGTTCATGCCGATGCCGCGCATGGCAAACAATGGGTTACCCGAGTTACCCGTGGTTACAAACAATCCAGGCGTGAAACTGGCGATATCCGCCGGCGTCTGGATCTTCAGATTGTTAATGTCGCTGTCACTGAGCACCGTAATGGACAGTGATACGTCCTGCAGGCTCTGCTCGCGTTTTTGTGCGGTCACCACGATTTCTTCCAGTGCATTTTCCGCTGAGTACAGCGGAGCGGACACAGTAAGCGCAGCCAGCACTGAAACAGCCGTTAATGCCGCGCCCGTCTTGCGCGCTGCAACGCTTCGACTTTCAGTTTCTGCTGCCCTGTCTTGCTTCACTTCCAGGTAATTTTTAAACATGCCAAACTCCACCTCGTCAAAATAAATGCCACATTTCGTATTCATTATCGTGTGACTTCGGTTATATTATCGTATGGCAGCGTCAAACATAACGCAAGCAGCAAATCGATAATTACCGTGTTGAGGGAATCGGGGGCTTTTCTTTGGTTTCGTCACCACCCGCGACAAAACCAGGAGATACCATGAAATGGCCCGCTGACCGGATCAAAAACAGCTCGACCAAAAACTTTGGCATGTTTGAAAAAGCCCTCGGCTTTGACGAACAGGACAAGCCACTGATACACCTTGAGCTGGGCCGCCCAAGTTTTGACACCCCAGCGCACATCAAGCAGGCCACCAAGCAGGCGCTGGACGACGGCGTGGTGCACTACGGTGAGCTGGCCGGTAACTCCATCCTGCGCCAGGCGCTGGCTGCAAAGCTGGCCGACCTGAACGAACTGGCATTTTCCGCTGATGAAGTGCTGATAACCAACGGCCTCACCCAGGCCGCTTATGCTGTATTCATGGCCGCGCTGGACGAAGGTGATGAAGTAATCCTGCTGGAACCCTACTACCCCCAGCACATCAACAAGATCGAATTGGCCGGCGGCAAGGTGGTCACCGCACCGCTGGACCGGCAAAACGGCTTTGCTGTTGACCGTGCCCTGATAGAGGCAAAGATTACCGACCGGACCCGCATGATCTGCATTGTCAATCCGGCCAACCCAACCGGCCGGGTCTACCGCCGGGAAGAGCTGCAAATCATTGCCGATCTGGCGATTGAGCATGATCTGCTGGTGGTCAGCGATGAAGTCTACGAACAGATCATTTATGACGATGAGCAGCACATCAGTATCGCCGCGCTTGCCGGTATGCGGGAACGGACCTTCAGCCTGTTTGCCTTTACCAAGGCATTTGCCATGGATGGCTGGCGCCTGGGTTATGTGGCCTGCAGCCGGCAGTTCATGCCCGCTCTGATGAAAATCACCACCAATGAGGCTACCCATGTCAACGTGTTCATCCAGCATGGCGCCCATGCCGCGGTAACCGGACCGCAGGAGTGTCTGACAGAAATGCTGGAGGAAGACGACCGCCGGCGGCAACTGGTACATCAACGGCTGAATGCCCTGCCCGGTGTTTCCTGCCCGTTGCCGCAGGGAACCATCTACGCCTTTCCCGACGTCAGCGCTCACAACAAACCGGCACAACAAATGGCCGAGGAAATCCTGTCCGAAACCCACGTGGTGGTGGAAGCTGGTTCATTCTACGGGCCCAACGGGGAAGGCCATTTGCGCGTGTGCTTCGGCTCTGAGCCCTATGACGTGCTGGAACAGGCCATGGACCGGCTGCAGGCCTACTTCGAGCGACAAGACACCGCCTGAAGGTAGCAGCTATAGTAGGCAGGCAATCACCTGAATCGCTGCTGCAACGAGAGGCTGCCCGCATGAACCACCGCTTTACCACCGGCATTGTATTGCAACTGATGCTGGCGCTGACCGTGGGGGCCTGTGCAGAGCCTGCCGATATCCAAACCAATAATGTGCAGCCGCAACCTGCTGCCATTGGTTACCGCCATGCCGATGAAGCCATCGGCACGGTGCGTGAAATCTATGACGGCCGGCTGTATCCGGACATACAGGTCAATACGTTCCGTAATATCGACCGCTTGTTCCCTACCCGCACCGTGGCCCGCGGCGCCAGCATCAGGCCCCTGCCGGTCAATACCCGCTCACTGCACGACTTCCGTTATACGTTTGATGGTAAAACCTATGACCTGTACGACGTGCTGTCACTGAACCGGGTGTCCGGCCTGCTGATCCTGCAGCAGGGCGCCATCGTGTTTGAAAAATACCTGCTGGGCAATGATGAAAACACCCGCTGGATGTCCATGTCGGTGGTGAAATCC
>JBFIHZ010000153.1:0-8767 GCA_041601535.1 Lysobacterales bacterium
CCGCCGCGTACAGACGGCCTTGAACCAGGATGAGCGCATCCTGGATTACTGGGCGCGTTGCACGCATTACGAAAGCCTGCACCCGCACAACGCGGTGGCCGTGGTGACCAAGGGAATTGACGGCGGTTATGTGGCGGGCGGCGGCGCTCCGGTGCGCCTGGAACGCTCGAAGAAATAGCCCTGATTTTACTTTCGGGGCGGCGCCTACCCGCGCGGCCTCAAGCCCGGTTCATCTCTATTTAATCCCGCAAGCGCCGCGATCGCGGCCAATGGGGCGGTTGATTCAGTCCGTGGCCGCCGGTGGGGGCTCGCCATCAACCAGCAGTTGCGGGTCTACCCGGCGATTCAGCCAATTCATGCGCCAGTCCAGATGCGGCCCGGACGCACGCCCGGTCGCGCCAATGCGGGCGATCAGGTCCCCCTGGCGCACCTCGCTGCCGGCATCCACCAGGATCTGGCTCAGGTGCAGAAAGGTGGATGACAGGCCCTGTCCGTGGTCCAGAATCAGTGTGCCGCCGGAAAAATACATATCAGCATGGGCCAGGGTAACCACACCGTCGGCCGGTGCATACACCGGGTCGCCTTCCGGTGCGGCAATGTCCAGGCCGTAATGCGGCCGCCGGGGCTCGCCGTTCAGAATACGCTGGCTGCCGTAAACACCGCTGATGCGCCCGCCGGCGGGCCAGCTGAAGCCAGCCATATAATCGGTGCGGTCATCGCGGCGGGCGCGTGCTGCCGCCACCATGGCGGCTTCATCGCGGATGCGCTGCGCCGCTTGCGGGTCCGGAGTGACCGTGGATGGCGGTAAACCATCCACCCGTTCAATATCGTACTGGCGGCCGGCAACGTCCAGGGAAACCTGTTCCTGGCGGCCGTCTGCTGTGATCACCTGAAGTTTCCGGCTGCCGCTCTCATCGCGGTCAAAACCAATGACGAAGTGCCCCTGGGCGGACACCTGGATTGCCTGGTTATCCAGCAGCACCCGGCTGCCCACGGGCGCCTGGCCAAACATCACACCACCCTGTATGGCAGTGCCTTTCAGCGTCACAAGTTGCTCGGCTGCAGCCTGCGGCTGGACCTCAGCCTGCTGGGTGGTGGCCTGGGCCGCACAGGTCAGGGCACACAACGACAGTGCCGCCATTCCGGCGATGGCAGCGCTGGCGCGTGGTGCATTCATGTTCAGAGTTGAATACGGATGGATTGGCCGGGACGAATGGTGCTGTTGCCACCGAGGTCGTTCCAGACCTTGATGTCATTCACCCGTACCTTGTACTTGCGTGCGATTTTCCACAAGGAGTCACCGCGCTGCACGGTGTATTGCACGGTACCGCCGCTGCTGGCGCCATCCGTTGGGGTGTAAAACACCACCAGGCTGGAGCCGGCCCGCAGCGTGCGCGGGTCGGCGATGTTGTTCCAGCGCTGCAGGTCTTTGACCGAAACCCGGTATTGCCGGGCAATAACCGACAGGCTTTCGCCGGGACGGACCCGGTGGCTGACCCGGTCGGCGGCAATCAGGCCGGATTGCAGTTGTTGCAGCTCCGCTGCAGCCGCGGCGTACAAAGGATCCACCATCAACTGGTCGTCACGCGGCAGCCGCAGTTTCTGGCCCGGGTGAATGGTGTCATTGTGCAGTTCATTGGAGCTGCGCAAAACACTGACCGGCACGTTGTGACGCTGGGCCAGGCGCGACAGGGTATCGCCTTTCTCCACCACCACGTGGGACCACTTCATCAGGCTGGCGGGGTCGATATCCTCCAGCCGGGCGTTCAGCTTTTCAGCGTTTTCCAGCGGCAAAACCACGTGAAAGGGCCCGTCCGGCGAGGTGGTCCAGCGGTTATAGCCCGGGTTCAGCGTGAACAACACATCCACGGGTACTTCGCTTAATTGCGAAATCAGTACCAGGTCGGTTTGCACGCCCAGGTCGACCGCGGTGATCACCGGGGTATCGGGCGTATCTGCCGGCGTGAACTGGTATTTTTCCGGATACTGGAACAGGCAGGCCAGCCCCAGCAGTTTTGGCACATAACCCCGGGTCTCCCGTGGCAGTTTCAGGTTCCAGTAATCAGCCGGCCGGCCGGCGGAGGTGTTGCGTCTGACCTGGCGCGACACCCGCCCTTCACCCGCGTTGTAGCCCGCCAGGGCCAGCAACCAGTCGCCTTCGAACATGTCTGCCATATAAGACAGGTAATCCAGCGCTGCGGTAGTGGAGGACCAGACATCGCGGCGGCCGTCATACCACCAGTTCTGTTTCAACCCGTAACGCTTGCCTGTTTCACTGATGAATTGCCAGGCACCCAGCGCCCGGCCACTGGAGTAGGCGAAGGGGTCGTAAGCGGATTCCACAATCGGCAGCAAGGCCAGTTCGCCCGGCATATTGCGCCGTTCGAGTTCATTGGCTATGTGGTAGATCCACGGCTGGGCGCGCTTGAAGATGCGGGCCATGTAATCCGGGCGGTCAGCGTACCAGCGCGCCCACTGCAGGTTGATGTCCTGTTCGGTGCAGTCGGGCAGGGCAAAGCGGTCAACCACCCTGGCCCAGACATCCGGGTAGGCGGTGGCCTGTCCTTCCAGCGCGGGCACGAACAGGTGTTCATCCATGGCGGTGGCTACCGCCGGCGCAGCACGCGTGATGCGGGCAGGGACAGGCTCAAACGGTTCTGAATCAACGGATTGCGGACTGGTTGTGGCACAACCAGATAAATACAACACCCCCAACAGTGCCAGTAAACGCCAGGGCACAGCAACTCCTCAAATACGGATTTCGCCCGTTATTATGCTTCCCGCAGGCTGTGGGTCAAGAAATTTCCGCTTACCAGGCGTCTTTCCACTGGCGAATGACGGCCAGTGTGGAGGCACCCGCTGCAGCCTGGGGTTGGCGTTTTCTGGCTGCTGCAACCACGTCTGCTTCACGGCTGCGCAGGAACGGATTCACTGCCAATTCTTCCCGCAGCATGCTGGGCAGGGTGATCTGACCCTGCTCGCGGGCTGCTTTGGCCGCTGCCGCACGTGCCTGCAAGGCGCTGTTACCGGGCTCGACTTCCAGCGCGAACTGGCAGTTGGCCACGGTGTATTCATGACCGCAGTACACGCGGGTTTGCGGGTCCAGTGCCGCCAGCTTGTCCAGTGAAACCTGCATCTGTTCCGGGCTGCCTTCGAACAGGCGGCCGCAGCCAACGCTGAACAGGGTATCGCCACTGAACAGGCAGCCATGGCCGTGGAAGGCGATATGTGTGCGGGTATGGCCGGGCACTTCAATTACCCGGAAACTCAGGCCGAGATCCGCCAGCCCGGCATCATCTCCTTCCGTCATGGCGTGGTCCACACCTGCAATACGCTCGTCCTCAGGGCCAAAGACGGTGGCGCCGGTCAGCTGTTTCAATGCAGCCATGCCACCGATATGATCGGGATGATGGTGTGTCAGCAGGATGTAACGCAAATCCAGGCCGTGCGACTTCAATGTCTCGATCACCGGTTCAGCCTCACCCGGATCAACCACCGCGCAAACGGTTCCCCCGGTGCGGATCATCCAGATATAATTGTCTGCAAATGCAGGAATGGCCGTGATACTGAGTTCGGGCATGTCGGTGATTTTATCCTTGGTTGTATCAATGGGAGAGCAACGCATCAGGATTCTAACAAATCGCGGTAAGGTGCTCACCGGGCGGATGGCGTGAGGCCGCCCATGCCCCCCAGCAAGGATCATCGTTTCCGGCAGCACACCACGGCGCTGCTGGCCCGTGCCTGGAAACACGAACGCAAAGGCAATGAATTGTTGCTGTTGCCACCGGGTGGTTTTCATCTCGAAGGTGATCAGTGGCCCAACCCGTTACGTGGTGATGTGCATTCCTTTGGCTTGCTGCTCACCCTGTGCCAGGGGCCTGGGCAATTCGGCCGGCACGAACCGCCACTGCTCCAATGCAGCAGCCAGGCCCTGCCGTTTCAGCAGGACGTATTTCGCACCGTGATCCTGTTGCACCTGGTCACCGATGGCAGTGAACCCGAGGTAGCTGAGGCCTGCCGGGTGCTGGCTCCCGGAGGGGATCTGCTGGTGGTGGGTGTCAATGGCTTGTCATGGCTGGGGCTGTCGCGTTGGCGCGGCGCCAGCTGGCCGCCGCTCAAAGCCCTCAGCCTGCAACGGCAATTGGCCTCGCACGGCATGGAGGTATGCCGTACGCTTGGCTCCGGTGTGCTGGGCCTGCCGCGCTGGCAAACGCGCGATCGCGGTATCAGCAGGTGGGCCTGGCCATTGGCCAATTTGTTGCTGGTGCATGCGCGCCACCGTCAGGGGCCTGAAATGGCCGCTTTAAAAATGAAAAATCTGCCAGCCGGTGCTTTGCCGACGGCACTGCATGCCCGCTAGTGGCATCAATAAGACCAAATCAAGGGTTCAGGACAGCATGGATAGCAAACAGCCGGTTGAGATTTACACGGATGGTGCCTGCAGTGGCAACCCGGGGCCAGGGGGCTGGGGCAGCCTGTTGTTGTTCAATGGCAACCGCCGCGAAATGTCCGGCGGTGAGCGTGATACCACCAATAACCGCATGGAAATGCTGGCAGTGATTCATGCGCTGGAAGCGCTGAAACGGCGCTGCCGGGTGGTCATTCACACCGATTCGGTATACGTCATGAAAGGCATGACCGAGTGGCTGCCGCAATGGAAAAGGCGCGGTTGGCGGACCGCCGGCAGGAAACCGGTAAAGAATGTAGAGTTGTGGCAACGGCTGGAGCAGGCTGTAGCCGCCCACGATGTTGAATGGCGCTGGGTAAAAGGCCACAGCGGCGATCCTGGCAATGAGCGGGCTGATGAACTGGCCCGCCTGGCCATACCCCGATAAGCAGAGGAGCCGAGGCATGAGGCAGGTAGTACTGGATACCGAAACCAGTGGTCTGGAGTACGCAGACGGCCATCGCGTGATTGAAATTGGCGCGGTTGAACTGATCGACCGCCGCCTGACGGGTAATAACCTGCACCAGTACCTGAACCCGCAACGCGATATCGAGGATGGCGCACTCGAAGTGCACGGCATTACGCGGGAATTCCTGCAGGATAAGCCCCTGTTCGCCGATGTTGCCGACGAGTTTCTGGCGTTTATCAAGGGTTCCGAATTGATTATTCATAATGCGGCTTTCGACCTGGGCTTCCTGGATATGGAGCTGTCCCTGCTGCAGCCGCCGCGGGGGCGCATGACGGATTTTGCCCGTGTGCTGGATACGCTGGAGCTGGCGCGCGAATTGCACCCCGGCCAGCGCAACAGCCTGGATGCCTTGTGCAAGCGCTACGAGGTGGATGACAGCAGCCGTACCTTGCACGGCGCCTTGCTGGATGCCGAGATCCTGGCCGATGTCTATCTGGCAATGACCGGAGGTCAGACTGACCTGGGATTGAGCTTCAGTTCGGCAACGCCGCAGGCTGACCTCAGCCGCACGATTGATACCACCGACCTCCCGCCGTTGAAAGTGATGCAGCCCAGCGCCGCGGAGCGGGCGCTGCACCAGGCCCGCTTGGCGGCCATCAGGAAAAGCTCAGGTCATTGCCTGTGGCTGGAACTGGAAGAGGGCGCGGCTGAAGCCTGAAGGTTGATCTGGGTCACCAGTAAGGGGTGCTCCCGGGTGTCCATCCAGATCAGGGTTTCATAATAACGCCGAATGTTCTGCACAAACGTCTTGGCTTCAAAACCCCGGGCATAGCCGTAACGCGTCTGGCTGTGCCATTTCTCCTGGCTGAGCAATTCCAGGTTCTGTCGCACATCGGACCAGGAATCAGGGTTCATGCCGCGTTTCTGGGTCAACACACGGGCATCGCGCAGATGGCCCAACCCCATGTTGTATCCCGCCAATGCCATCCAGGTGCGGTCCGGTTCGGGGATGCGCTCCGGCAGGCGGTCGCGCAGCCGGGCCAGGTAACGGGCGCCGCCGTCAATACTTTGTGCCGGATCCAGCCGGTCATCCACACCCAGCTGCAGGGCGGTCTGCTCCGTCAGCATCATGATGCCGCGCACCCCGGTATAGGATGAGGCCAGCGGATCCCAGTGCGATTCCTGGTAACCCACGGCGGCCAGCAGACGCCAGTCGATGTCATAGGCTTCGCCGGCTTCGCGAAACACTTCGATAAACAGCGGCAGACGTTCCCGCGCCCGGTCAAGGAAATGAAACATGCCCAGCTGGTCCAGGCTTTCGTAATCGGCATAGAACTGGTCCATCAGCGCGGCCAGCCTGCCATCATCATCAGCCTGCAACATAAAGGCGCGGGCCTGGTTGGCCAGGCTGTCATCCGAGCCGGCGGGAAAGGCCCAGGCGTGTGGCACCGATTCAGACACGGTGAAGGCTTCCCTGACATTGGGGTAAAACGGCTGGTTGATTGAATAGATGTTCGAATCGATCAGGGTGATGTCGATGGCCCCGTCTTCCAGCGCCAGCAGCAGGTCTTCAATGCCCACATCATCACGCGGTTCCCACTCCAGCTGAGGATGTTGCAGGCGGGCTTCCTCCAGCGCTTCCTCGTAACTTGAACCGGCTATGACCATGATTTTTTTGCCCACCAGGTCGGCGAAGCTGTCCGGCTGCTCCGAGCCGCGGCGATGCAGCGCCAGAATTTGCGTTTCCAGGTAATCCGGGCCGAAATTGAAAGTGCGCTCACGCAAACGCGTGCGTGTCAGGTTGGCCGCGATCAGGTCGCCCTGGCCGCTTTCCAGCATGCCGCTGAGCTGGCCAAACGCGTCAGCCACTTCGATTTCCAGCCGCAAGCCCAGAAATTCACTGAACTGCCGCACCAGTTCGTACTCCGGCCCGGTTGGACCATCGGCGCCCAGGTAGTAGCTGCTGGCGCCGTTGCGTGTCAGCAAGGTAATGCTGCCCCGCTGCGTGGCCTGCTCCAGTTGCGACGGCCGGTCGTCACCGGAATAGATAACAGGCAGAAAGGCCAGGGCGACCAGGATGTATTTTGCGCGTTCTAGTACAGACTGTTGGCGGTTGAATGCCATGCGACCGGCCGGTACGTCTGTGCGGGAAGGGTTGTGAAGGCAGCAGCCCTCGGGCCAGCAGGTTTAAAGCTCAGGTCAACGGCCATTATTCCTCCCGATCGCTAAGGCACCGCGTCAGTCCCAGCAGACCGTGGGTGACTTGGTGCCATTCTGGTTGATTTGTATGGGTGAGCACGAGGTGCCGTCTTTGGCCTTGTCATTCAGCTGGTCGCCACTGGCGGTCGCCACCAGGCTGTAGGCCGTGGCGCTGACACCGGTGGCGCTGAATGTGTAACTGGCGTGAGTGGGCTTGGGCAGAACCGTGCTGCTATCCGGCGCATAGGCTGAATTATTGGAACGGAAGATTTCCTGGTTGATGGACCAGTTCAGCAGCAGTTGCTGCGCTTCTCCGCGTTTGGCCTTGCGCACATAGTCCACATACGACGGGTAAGCCAGGGCCACCAGGATGGCTACCAGCATCACCACAATCATCAATTCAATAACAGTAAACCCGGAATTCCATTTTCCATGCAGTTTTTTCATGATCGCACCTGATTCATCCTGATCCAGTGGTCGGCAAGGCCAATGTTGCGGACCAGCGGTTTTTTCACAACGATGAGCGGTCTGATTGGCCCTGTCTCGGCCACCCATCGCCCCCTATACTATGTAACACCACTTAATCATATTCTCCTGAGGTCAGTTATGCCAACACAGGCAACGATCAGGAGGGACCCGAGAAACACCGGAAAAGGATTTTCCACTCACGTCGGCTTCACCGTCATCGAAATGATGATCACGATAGCCGTTGTCGCCATTATTACATCTTTGGCCTTACCGTCGTACCGCACCATCCTGGAAAAACGCCAGGTAACCAGCGGTGCCGAGCAGCTCAGCGCGTTTCTCAGCGCGGTGCAGATCGAAGCGGTCAAGCGCAACGAGAACCTCGCTGTGCGCTATATGCGCACCGATTCTGACACCTGGTGTGTGGGAATTGTTCCGGTTGCTACCGGCAGCACATCCAATACGCCCTGTGATTGCACCAAGGCGGTGACGGATGCGTCGGCCTGCAAGATTGACGGTCAATTGCGGGTATTTTCGGACGCCAATCTGAATTACCCCAAGATCATGGAAAAAATGACCGGCGATGGCGCCTTCGTGTTTGACCCGGTGCGCGGTTTGCTGGTCGAGCCGGCGGATGTACCAACCTTTGAACTGCTTTCCCGGGAAGGCAAGTACGCCCTTAACGTTGGCGTTTCAGCCACCGGGCGGGTCAAGGCCTGCTCCAATGGCAGCACCAAGAAAGTGCCGGGGTACGCGACATGTTGACCCGGGCTCAATTCGCTGCAAGCCGGCAGCGCGGCATGACCCTGATGGAAACCATGGTTTCGCTGGCGCTCAGCCTGGTGGTGACTTCCGCCATGGTCAGCCTGATGGCCAACTCACTGGGCACCGCGACCCGCATCATCCAGATGTCGCAGTTGACCGATGAATTGCGCAATTCCATGAGCATGATGACGCGGGATGTGCGCCGCGCCAATTACAACGTCAATGCGGCTTTTTGTTATGCCAATTCGGATTGCGGTATTGACGGATCAGCCAACCAATTCGCCGATATAGCAATAACCGGCGGGAATTGCTTCACCTACGGTCTTGACCGCGATTTCGATGGCAATGCCGCCACCGATTCCGCTGGCGGTTTCCGGCGGGTGGCTACCGCGGGCATAGGCCGTATCGAGATGTGGATCGGCGATAATGCGCCGAATTGCTCAGCCACCAATAACGCCAACTGGGTGGCAGTGACCGACCCG
>JBFIHZ010000154.1:0-8749 GCA_041601535.1 Lysobacterales bacterium
GGTCATCCTCTCAAACCAGCTACGGATCGTCGCCTTGGTAGGCCTTTACCCTACCAACTAGCTAATCCGACGTAGGCTCATCTCCAAGCGCGAGCTTGAAACAGAGGCCCGCTTTTCTCCGTAGAGAACATGCGGTATTAATCCGGATTTCTCCGGGCTATCCCCCACTTGAAGGTAGATTCCTACGCATTACTCACCCGTCCGCCACTCGTCAGCGCCGAGCGCACCCCGAAGGGATTGCTTTAGCCTGTTACCGTTCGACTTGCATGTGTTAAGCATACCGCCAGCGTTCAATCTGAGCCAGGATCAAACTCTTCAGTTTAAAGTTTCGATTTCCGATTCCAGCATTTACCCGAAGGCAGCAACTTTAATCTTCCATCTGTTTCTTTTAGCTGAGAACAGAACCTTGCTCTGAACCTTCACCACCCGAAAGTGGCTCTGGCTTATTCAGGGCATGGTCGCTCTCTTCATGGCAAATTCCATGACACGAGCGCCCACACAAGTTACCTGTATTTTGTTAAAGATCGTTTCAATAAGCAGCTGCATTTCGCAACCACTCCCGCACAAAAAAACACCGCGGCAGTAACCCTCTCGGATCGCCGCGCCGGAAGATTCATTTCAGAATCCTCACCCGGTGTGGGCGGGCCGCCCATTATACGTTAACGAAGAATTTCCCGTCAACGCTTTTCCAGAAATACTTGTAAACAATCTTCCTGGTCGGCGCCTGCGTCGCTGACGTTTCAACTAAGCAGGAGGCGCATTATAGGGAATGGATTCGGCAGGTCAAGCCCTATTTTGCAATTTGATGAATATTTATCCAAAGGCCGCCGATTTCCTGTCCAGCCCGGCTGCCACCGCATCGATCCGGCGCTGAATTTCAGCCAACTGCAGGTCGCCGCAAGCCCCTGGTGAGACTCGGTTTTTCAGGCTGGCATCTATATCGCCACCCTGCATTTCGTCCAATTGCTGCTTGGCCAGCCGGTAGGCCTCGCGAAAAGGCACCCCGGCGGCGGATTGCTCCAGCGCCAGGTCGGTGGCAAACAGCTCCGGCGAGATGGCGGAACGCATTTTTTCAGCATTGAACTCCAGGCCGTCAATCAGGGCCGGGGTAATCGCCAGGGCTTGCGCCGCCGATTGCATGCCACGCACCAGCGGCGCCTTGGTCAATTGCAGGTCACGCTGGTAGCCGGACGGCAGGCTGAGTACCGACTGGATCTCCACGATGGCGGCTTCAACGGTTGCGGCGCGGCCACGCAATAGCTCGACCACATCCGGGTTGGATTTGTTCGGCATGATCGATGAGCCGGTGGTGTAGCGCGCCGGCAGACGGACAAAATCAAACTCGCTGGTGGTAAACAGGCTGAGATCCCAGGCCAAGCGGCGGATGTCCTGCATGGCGTGCGCCGCAGCCTGCAGACACATGATCTCGAATTTGCCGCGCGAGTTTTGCACTGCCATCGGGTTCAGCTGCAGACGGGCAAACCCCAACTCCTCCGCCACACCCTGCCGATCCAGCGGCAGGTTCACGCCATAGCCGGCGGCGGTGCCCAGGGGGCTTGCATCCAGTACGTCCAGGATGGCCAGCGCGAAGGACACATCATCGACGAAGGCCTCGGCAAAGCCGGCCAGCCACAAGCCCACGCTGGACGGCACAGCACGCTGCAGATGCGTGTACCCCGGCATCGGCAAGTTCGCGTGCGTGTTCGCCTGTTGCAGACAAGACGCGGCTATGGCCGCCATGGTCCGAGCCATGGCCAACAGGCTGTCGCGCATGTACAGGCGGCTGGCAACGGCCACCTGATCGTTACGGCTGCGGCCGGTATGCACCCTGGCGCCCAGGTCACCCGCCTTCTGGGTGAGAAACACTTCGATGGCAGAATGCCCGTCTTCATAACGTTCATCCAGCACAAAGCGCCCGCTGTTGAACTCAGCCAGCAGTTCATCCAGCAAACTGCATAATTGCTGGCTTTGCTGCTCGCTCAGAATGCCAATGCGCTGCAGGCCTCTGACGTGAGCGGCTGTGGCGCGGATGTCATGTACAAACAGCACCCGGTCCAGCACCACATCCTCACCGGCCGTAAATGCCTGGATGGTCTGGTCCACATCAAGATCGGCAGTGCCCTGCCAGAGAAAATCACTCATCGGCTTCACCCTGTGGCTGGCCAGAAGCCGGGTCCAGGCCTGCCAACGCCGGCAAGCCAAAAGCCAGGTTCATGTTCTGGATGGCCTGCGTGGCCGCTCCTTTGAGCAGGTTGTCCAGCACGCACACCAGGCTGACCCGGTGCGGGTTCGACTGGCTGACGGTAATGCCACCGATAATGACCCGATGCGTATCACGCGCCTGTGCCACCTCCGGCATCTCATCGTTCACTTCAATCAAAGGGTGCTGGTCGTATGCCTGGTGATAGCGCCGCAATAGCTCATCTGCATTGGCCGGCTGTTTCAGCTCAGCGGAAATACTCAGGCTGATGCCGCGAAAGAATGGCGCCACGTGTGGCAGAAAACTGATCTCATGGGCGATATGCCGCGTAACTTCCCGCTCGTGCATGTGGTCGGTCAGGGCATAGGGAAGCAAATTGTCACGCAGCACGTCCGGATCGGTTTTGCGCGATTTTCCCTTGCCAGCACCACTGAAGCCTGACACGCCAAACACTACCGGCGTTGCGGCCAGATCCGGCACCAGTGGAAGCAAGGCCAACTGGGCACCAGTGGCGTAACAGCCCGGATTGGCAATCCGTTTGGAGCGGGCAATTTCCTCCGCGAATCGTTCCGGCTGACCGTATGCCCAGTCAGGGTCAAAGCGGTAATCTGCACTCAGGTCAATCACCACCGCATCGGGATTCACTGCCGTTATGGCGCTGACATAGCTGGCGGCATGGCCGTTGGGCAATGCCAGGATATACAAATCAGCTGGATAGTCCGCCAGGTTGTCCGGGCGAATGTCTGCAAACGCCAACTTCGTGCCGTCCATGCCGTCGATGTGGTCACTGACCGACTCGCCGGAGGCGGAGGTTGAGCCAATGGCTTTGATTACCGCCTCTGGGTGTGCCTGCAACAGCGGCAGCAGGGCGCTGCCGGTGTAGCCGCGGGCGCCAATTACTACGGTTTCAATGCTCATCGGGTTCCTCCAGCCAGCTCTCGATACGCCCAAGGCTGTCTTCCTTGCAGCGTTTTAGCTGTTCAAAATCGTGGACACCCACGCTGAATGCCACCCAGCGGCCCTGGGTGAAACTGGTGTCGGCCTGTTCGTAGTACCAGCGCGTCACCGGATTATCCACCCGCGAACGCCAGTACACCTGCGGACAACGGTGGATCAGGGCCTGCCACACCGCCGCCCCCAGACCAGCACCCTGCGCCTCCGGAGTGACCGCAAATTTATCCAGGTAGGGCACGCCGTCGATGCCTTTCAGCACGATGGCCATGGCGCCGTAGGATTCTGACGCCAGGATGCATTCCAGCGGCAGGTCGTCGAAATAGCCTGGTTTCAGCTTGCGTCCGAAACTCTGCTCCAGCAAGGCGGTGGCCTTGTCACGCAGTTCGTCGTTGACCTCGGCGTACTCTTCAATGGTTTCACCCTGGCGGATCAGGGTGCCAGCGCCGCGGTGGGTAAACAACTCGCGTGCCAGGTTTTCAACCGCGGTTATGGAGACCGATGCGGTATCTGGCAGGCGCGAAAGAATCTGGCCAATCTGCTCCAGCTTCAAGCGCATTCCGGAATGTACCCAGGGCTGATTAACCAGGTATTCAAAATCGGTTTTCAGGCTGATGGAGGAGATGACCCGGCCGGATTCATTCAACAGGCCGCCGGTGGTGGTCAGAAATATGATCTTGTGGGGCTTGACCGCCCAGATCAGCTCGCGGGCCGCGATGTCCGCATTGATGTTCATCACCTGGCCGGTGGCGCTTTCACCCAGGAAGGAAACAACCGGCAGCACGCCGCGGTCCACTGCTTCCTTGATGGCTTCCAGGTCCACCCGGCGCACGTCACCGACCAGCCCGAGGGCTTCCTGGTCGAGAAAATCACACTCGAACACGCCCACCTGGATGCCCTGGGCGCGGACTCCCTGCGCTTCCAGCGCGGTGACAATCTGCCGGTTGGCCCGGTAAATCACCGGCCGCGCCACCTCCATCACTTCAGGAGTGGTTACCCGCAAGCCGTTGTGTTTCACCGTAGGAATGTCCGCTGCTTCCAGCGCCGCATCCAGCTGTGGCCCGGCACCGTGCAGAATGATTGGCATCAACCCCAGGTTGCGCAAGAAAGCCAACGCCGAGGCCATGGTTTCCAGCTGCGACTCGATCACCCCGCCGCCCACCTTGACCACAGCGAACTGCATGGTGTCGCCTTCGCTGAACTGTCCAAGGTAGTAGCGGGCTTCACGGCTCGCACCCAACTGGCTGAGCACCTGCTTGACGATACTGCGGATTTCACCCATCGTTGATCACCACTGTTTTGTATGCATTGTAGGCCCTTTCCAACTGGCTCAGTTCCACCCATTCATCGGTGGCATGTGCCTGCGCGATATCGCCCGGCCCCATTACCAGCGAGGGCAACCCGGCGGCAGAGAACAGCGCGGCTTCTGTCCAGAAATTAACCGGCTTGCCGGTATCCAGTCCATGCCGCGCACAAAAGGATTCGGCTGCCGCGGAAGACTGCCCGTTGGCCGGTAAGGGCTGTCCCGAGAAGGGCACTTCCCAGTCAACCCGGGCACCTGATGGTGAACAGTCCCTGATCTGGTCCAGAAATTCTTCGTTTGAATCACCTGGCGCCAAGCGCGCACTCCAGTGCACGAACGCATCACCAGCGATGACATTGCTTTTACTGCCCGCCTTGACGACACCCATATTGAAGCAACTGCCGGGATCATCCGGGCCTGCCTTACGCGCACGCGCCACGTCCAGTGCCGCGGCGGCCCATTGCGCCATCTGGTGAATGGCATTGTCCTGCAATGCACGCGCCTCGGAAGAATGGCCGGGAATACCGGCAAAACGGGTTTTTACCGACAGGAAGCCGCGGTGGGCAAAAATGGCCCTGCACTGCGTTGGCTCGGCGATAATGATCTGCTTGAATCGGTCTTGCTCACCGGTTTGCAGAAAGCGCTCGACGCAGCAGCCGCCCGCTCCCTCTTCATCGGTGGTGAACAGCATTGCCATATTGGGCACGCCCTGTGATGCCAGATCCAGTAATGCGGCGGCGGCTCCCTTGATGTCGCACACACCCCGGCCGTACGCGCGATCATCGCGGATCTGCAGCTTTAATGGATCGCTGCTCCAGCCGTCCCCGGCCGGAACGGTATCCAGATGGACATTGAACAGTACGCTGGGTGAGCCTTTGACAGCATACCAGCTGACATGGCCATCACCGTGGTCCCAGGTCGTGATGGTAAAACCGTCATCAAGTGCGGCGGCGCAAATACGGAAAATCTCCGCATCGCCGTCAATCCGCCGCGGCGGATTCTGGGTATCGCACCGAATCAGACCTTCGAGGTGTGTGATACAGGATGGTTGGCTCACCCGTTCTGGCTCCGGATTTTACCCGCCAGCGTGGTGCTTTGGCCCATCAGCTTGATAAAGCCAACCGCCTCCTCCGGGGTCCAGTCACAACTCTGGGCGTAGACCGCACCGGGGTTATGCAGGCGGTACGGTGTTTCGATTTCCGCCGCCACCAATGATCCGCCGTCGGTGCTCAATGTCACCTGCCCCGTGACAAACTGCTGGGAACTGCGCAGGAAGGCCTCGAGGTCCAGCTTGTGCGGCTCGTAGAAAAAGCCGGCATAAACCAGCTCCGCCCAACGGGCTGCGACTGTGGCGCGGAACTGAGTCTGGAAACGCGTGTTGACCGTGTCTTCCAGAGCCTGATGGGCTGCCAGCAGCGCATCGATGCCCGGGCATTCAAATGCAATCCTGCCTTTCAGGCCGATGGTCACGTCACCGGTATAGATATGCCTGCCTACGCCATATTCACCCAGTCGGCGGTTCAGCAGCTGGAGTATGGCCGGGCCGCTCATGGCTTTGCCGTCCACGCTGACCGCCACGCCTTGTTCGAAGCCAATGCTGATTTGCAGTGCCGATTCCGGCCAGGCCTTGCGTGACCGGGTAATGCTCCAGGCATCATCAGCAGGCGCCTTGTTCTGATCGATCTCGCTGCCGGAAATGGTCACGCCCAGCAGGTTTTCGTTGATGGAGTAGCGGCTGCTGGACGCCGGAACTTCAAACCCCGCATCCGCCATCGCCTGCAATTCATAATCCCGCACCTGCTCAACTTGCGATTGCAGCTCGCGAATGGGCGCGTGGATCTGGTAGTCACCCAGGCTGCGCACAGTCTGGTCAAAGCGCATCTGGTCGTTACCCATGCCGGTACAGCCATGGCCAAAATGCCGGGTATCCAGCTGGTCACACAGCTGCAGGCAATGTTTTACGATCAGGTAACGGTCCGAGCACAACAGCGGGTATTCACCCAGCATGCGTGCATGGCTCCACACCAGCGGCACGACAAATTCCTGCCAGATTTCTTCTGCAATCCCCAGCTCATGGTGCTGAACCGCGCCCAGAGAGATCGCGCGTTCACGGATCGCAGATTTTTCCTCGTCCCCCATTCCGCCTGTATCAACGAAGGCGGTATGTACCTCAAACCCTTTCTTAACCAGGTCGAGCACGCAATAACTGGTATCCAGGCCACCAGAAAAAGCCAAAACAATTCGTTCACTCATGCGTGTGTCTCCAGGTCATCTACTGCATTCATTAAGGTCAACATAACTGCTTTCTGCACGTGCAGGCGATTTTCGGCCTCATCCAGCGCCACGCAATAATCCGCGTCCATCACGCCATCGGTGGCTTTTACATTGCGCCGCAACGGCAAACAGTGGCTGAACAGGGCATTGTTGGTCAAAGCCATTTTCTTCTCATCCACAATAAAATGCCGGTAACGGTCGCGCAGCACCCATTCATCCTCGGGCCGGCCATAATAAGGCAAGGCCCCCCAACTCTTGGCATACACCACGTCGGCACCGGCATAGGCCGCTTCGATATCATGGCTGATGGATAGCGAGCCACCATACTCGTCAGCGTTCTGCTGCGCCGCCGATTCGAATTGCGGGTCCAGCCGGTAGGCTTCCTCCGGGCATAGCACGGTAACATCCATGCCGAACTTTGTGGCGATCAGCATGGCTGAATTGGCCACCGCGGTGTTCAGCGGACGGGGATGCCAGGTCCAGGTCAACACGAATTTCCTGTTCTGCAGGCGGCCGAGGTGTTCCTGCAGGGTATGCGCCAGCGCCAGTTCCTGGCAGGGGTGCAGGATGGTTTCCATGTTCACCACCGGCACCGTTGCGTGCTGGGCCAGCGAGCTGATGACCTTGTCCTGGCGGTCTTCGGCCCAGTCCTCAAACAGCGGGAAAGCCCGCAGGGCAATCATGTCGCAATAGCGGGACAGCACGCCGGCTACTTCCGCGATGTGCTCTTCAGCCTCCTGGTCCATGATTACGCCGGGGTTGAACTCAACGCCCCAGGCATCTTTGCCGGGTTGCAGCACGATCGCAATGCCGCCGAGTTGCTGCATGCCCAGTTCGAACGAGGTACGGGTTCGCAGGGAAGGATTCAGAAACATCAACGCAATCGACTTGCCACGCAAGGCATTGCTCATGGGCTGTTTTTTCAGTCTGGCAGCAACATCAAGCATGTGCTGCAACTGTTGTTGCGTGAAATCCTGCGTGGTCAAGAAATTGGGCATTAACTATTCACTCCGGGTTTTACTTCCAACCAAAAACCAAAAACCCAGCCAGTGGCTGGGTTTTTGGTAAAGCATATTTCTGAATCAAACTTACACGGCTACCCAGCCCGAAATGTCATTTAAGGCTCGGCGCAAGCGGAGGGCAATTCCTGCGGTGTATGGGCTCAATTCAGTCATAGCATCAAATTTACGGAATTCCACACGCCAATGCAATCGCTTTTTGCAGCGGATCAAAGCTCTGCCGGCATGACCGTTTCCGGATCCTTGTATTTTCGGTAAATGGTCCAGCGGACCAGCGCGGGTAAAAGTACGATGGCGCCGACCATGTTGGCGAGGAAAACAAACGCCAGCAGCAAGCCCATATCCGCCTGGAACTGCAGCGCGGAAAACATCCAGGTGCCAACACCGGCAGCCAGCGTGAGGCCGGTAAAAATAACCGCCCGGCCGGTCAGGCGCAGCGTTCGGTAGAATGCTTCGCGCAATGGGTGTCCGGTGCGAAGCAGCATATCCAGCCGGTTATACATGTAAATGCCGTAATCCACGCCGATACCCACTCCGAGTGCCACCACCGGCAAGGTATTGACCTTCAGACCAATGCCATACAGCGTCATCAACGCTTCGGCCAGGGTGGAAACCACCACCAATGGCAACACGATGCACAGGGTTCCCCGTACCGAGCGGTAGGTGACCAGGCACAGGACGATGATGGAGGCAAACACCAGCAATAACATCGGGTGCTCCGCAGCAGCGATTTCTTCATTGGTTGCCGCCATTACGCCGACATTGCCGGTGGCCAGTTTGAATTCCAGGCGATCCTCGCTGACCTCTTCTGTCAGCATACCTCCGGATTCGTCGGACGGCTCACCCACCAGCACCTCGGTGCCCTGTATGCTGAGCTCGCGGCGCAACTCCTTGACCCGGTCGACTACCCGGTTGATGGTTTCGGCACGATGGTCGGAGGTAAATATCAGCACAGGAATGGCACTGCAATCCCGGTTGAGCAAACCGGTGTCGGTATCAATA
>JBFIHZ010000155.1:0-8728 GCA_041601535.1 Lysobacterales bacterium
ACATGAACGGCGTCATTACCAGCACCGCCAGCAGGCCTTTTGCACCGCCTGCAAACCAGGGTTCCATGTTCACTGCCTGGCCGTTGAACAAGGCACCTGAAAACAGCAGCACGCCGCCCAGCAGGATCAGCAGGGTAACGGCTTTCTGCAGGAATGCGGATGACTGGATGCCGCGAATATTCACCCACACCATGATCACGGCACCGGCCATGCCCACCAGCGCCCAGCTCAAGTAAACATCCCAGCCCGCCACGGTCCACAGCAGACCAACAGTGTAACCGGGCAGCAAGTGCTCCACCACGGTGGGCAATGCCACCGCCTCGAACGCCACCACGGACACGTACCCCAGAATGATGGACCAGGTGCAGACAAACGAACCGGCCCGCCCCAGTGCGCGATGGCTGTAGACATGCTCGCCACCGGCCAATGGCATGGCCGAGGCCAGTTCGGCATAGGTCAGACCAATCAGCACTACCGCCAGCCCTCCCACCGCGAAGGCCAGCATGGCGCCCATGGAACCCGCTGAGCTGATCCACCCGCCCGTCAGGACCACCCAGCCCCAGCCAATCATCGCACCGAATGCCAGGGCCAGCACGGCCCGGGCCTTGAGCACCCGTCGAAAAGCACCTTGCGCCATTGTCATTCCGCCATTGCCTGCGGCCAAACCCGCGTGAACCTCACACGTTATGACATGCAGCGCGGGGAATCCATCCCCACGACGGTATCCGATGCCCGGTTACCGTCCGGCCGGCGCAATCTGGTGTAATGGCGGCCCGCCCGGTTGATTCAGCAACTTTGCACGGTGTCGCTAAGGCCGTCTGAGCAGTGCCAGCCCAGCCACGGGGCTGGTGTCACGAGGCGTCCTGCATGAGGGGAGGAGTTTGACGGGATTGCGGCCTGCAGTGTTACACCGCCGGAAAAATTTGTCCCAGGTCCACACCGGGTTCATTTCCGGCCTGGGCGGCATCGGGGAAGGTTACTGCGCCAGCCCCCGGCACTACCCAGTCGGCAGCAGCCGCCAGAATCCGGTCGGTGGAAGTCAGACCTTCGATATCAGCCCCGGCGGTTTGCAAAGGCACCCGGCCAGAGCCATCGTTACTCGCCTCGCGCTGCGGGAACAGCTCGCCGTAAACACCGCCGCGCACCGCCTCACCCAGCAGGATGCTGTAAGTACCCCGGCCGTGATCGGTACCGGCGGCGCCATTGGCCACAATCTGCCGGCCAAAATCACTGGCAAAACAGAACACCAGTTGTTTCCGCGCCGGCCGCTGCAGGTAAGGCAAGCCACCGATTTCATCCAGCGCGGTGGCCAGGCCCGCTCCCTCACCAAAAAGATCGCCCAGGTTGCGGCCGATTTCCGCGGCCTGGTTGTTGTGCGTATCCCAGCCACCATAGCTCATCGACAACACGCCCAGGTTCAGCGCATCAGGCACCTGGCAGACATCGAACAGATTGCGGCATTGCTGGGCAAAACCCTCCGATGCCAGTTGCAGTCCGGCCAGAGCATCCGGCAGGGGCAGGCACTGGCCCAACCGGGCATTGATGCGGTCACCGAACTCCCGCAACGCGTCATGGTGACGGAAGAAGGTGTGATAAGGCCAGTTGGCCGGTTTGCTGTCGGCCGTTTCAGCACCCCTGCCCTGGTAGTACGCCCCCAGCGCACGCGCCAGCACATTGCGCCTGGATGCCGGGCTGCCGTCATCAACTGACGCCAGCGCGATATCCCGCATGTCCTGCGCATGCACCACCTGCCGCAGCCGTTCTCCGGCAATGGAGCCCTTGTTGAAGGTGGAAACCGATTCCCCCAGTTCCACGCTGTTGATGCCATCACCCAGCAGTTCTACCAGCCGGCCGCCCCAACCGCTGCGGTCAAAATTCAGCACATTCAGCTCCGGTTCGCCGGCATCGGCATTCAGTATCGACTGGTCATGCCGGCGGTTCCGGGAGCAATAGGCATTGGCGACCACCGCCACGTTTCCACGGCTGAACTGATCAGCCAGCCAGCCGGCCACGCGGTGAACGCCAAAAGCGACCCCACCCAGGGGGTCACTGACCCGTAAATATTCAGCATCGAACATCTGCTGGAAGTTTGCATAGCTGGCATCGTACAGGCTGCGGCGGGCACCCCAGATCAGCTCGATGTAAGCGCCGTCGGGGTGTTCCGGTGCCGGCATAAACAGATAGCGCAAGTCCGCCCCGCCCTGCAGCATGACGTTGACCAGGGTTCGTGGCACATCGCTCAAGGCGCATTCGCCTGCTGCCCAGGCTGGCATATTGTGGCCCATAACCAGCCCGGCACCCGCGGCAGCCCACAGCGAACGCCGCAGAAACGCGCGCCGGTCCAGATGGCTATCAGATACTGAAAACGGTTCAGGACGCCTGCGGTTCATAAGTCACCCCCGGCGGCAAATGCGTACGGCAACACGCTGATAAAATTCATGGCCATGCCGATATTGTGTTGATCCAGTGGCCTGCTCAAATCCATCAGGCTTTGCTCGAGGGCCCGGTACACTGCCGCGGCCTCGCCGCTTTCCAGGTCCTCTGATTGGTACACAACATCTGGCCGATCCCGGTCAACCACCGCGGCGAAATCAAACCCGGTGGCCAACAGGCTGTAAACCTGGGCGCGTGCCAACGCATCAAAATTTGCACCGCCATCGGCAATCAGGCGGTTCCATAACCAATCAGCCACCTCGTGCACCACGAAGTTTCCCTGAGCGTTACGCGGAATCACCTGTGACCAGTCTTTCTGCCAGTACTGCACCGCCCCTTCGTCCTGCAGACGGTAATACTCTTCCACGCCCGCCAGTACATTCGGGTTTTCCACGTTGGCGGCCCAGGCATTTTTGAATACATAGCGATCATTGGCGGCATCGTTGCCGGTCTGTCCGCCAAATACATCGCGGATGGGCGCAAACGGCAAAGCGCCTTGCTGGTACATACGGATGATGGGGCCGGCGGAAAACGGCCGTGCGAATGATTCTTCATTGCTCAGCAGGGTGGCATTATGCACCAGCAGGTTGCGTTCAAAGGCCGACCAGTAGCGGAACGTTTCGCTGTCATGAAAGGCCGTTGAAATTGCATAGGCGCGGATAAATCGCAGCAGATCAAATTGCGCTGCTGCCCAGGCGGATTGCAGGCCGGCAGCCTCGTCCGGAGTAATCACGGTATCGGCGAAGAAACGCACCAGCTTGAGCGGCGTATTGGCCAGGCTTTCAGGATGTGAAGCCGCGACCGGTCCCAGCGCACGCAGCTTCTCTTCTGCGGTCGCACCACAAATTGAATGATGCAGGATTTCCAGGCAACTCAGGCTGCCCAGGCGAAAATCATAATGGGCCGAGCGGTTATAGATTTGCCGCCCCCCCGCGTCAACGTGATCACTGAAATCAATGCCGGAGACAAACCAGTCCAGCGGGCTGACCGAATCAAACCGGCCGGGCTGTTGGTCCGGGAACATGCCGGTGAGCAGCAGCGCGTTGTTCTCTATCGTCACGTCTTCATGATAGTCCGGGTCTTCGGTAGTACCCTGGATGCTGAACAAAAGCTGGAAGTATTCACGGGCGAAGTCATCATTACCGGAAAACTCGCCAGTGAACGGGTGCACGAAATTGGTGGCATATCCATAAGCAAATGCCACCGCGCCATTACGCGCCGCCTTGAACATCAGGCCGACAAAGTCCTCGCCCGACATCAATGCATCCAGTGTGTCATCGTAGTAATCCCGAATCAGGCCGGTGCCGGCATTCTGGATATGAATCGAGGCATGGTAATTGGTCAGATAGAATGCCAGCTTGTGCAGAAAGCCATTGCAACCACGCGTGTGCATGGCCCGCCCCCACACCAGGTAGAGGCCCAATGGGCTCAGTTGCATGTTGTTGTCTGACAGCAAGGCATAGAACGGCCGGTCAAATGCACGCACCGGATTTTGTGGATCGGTGGAGCTCCAGAATTCCTGCAAGGCAGTCAGCGAGTGGCACAGGTCGCCGGTGCGGTCGCTGGCCACTGCGGGTGACAAGCGCGGGTTTACCGCGTCCAGCGTCAGCATTTCGACAATGGCGCGCTCAGGTGGCATGGCCGCCCATGCCTCAATCTGGCTGTCGCTGGCGTGTCCGCCAAAAGCAAACGACTGTAAAACCCGCCGCACCGCCGCGGGGTTCCAGTCCGAAGCGGGCAATGAAACCAGGCCGTCCAGTGCCACGGGTTCGGGTATCGCGGCGGGAGGCGGCCGGTCACCGTACGGGTCGATTCTGGGTTGAGCCTGCAGACATGTGGATCCGAAAAGAATCCCGCAAGCTAGAGCGAATGGCAGATACCTGAACATCGACATATGGGCTTCCGTCAGAGCCGGAACGTTCACCGGGTATTTACACCTGACCCTGACCCTAAGCCGGAAATGTGTGCTGAATATGAAGTCTTTATGAATCTGTCCGGCAGAGCCAATACTGACACCATAGTCCAAAAGTGCATCGCAACCCAGCCCGGACATCCGCCCCAGCCCACCAAAACTGAAGTATCGGGACGTCAGCCTGTCCCATCAACGGGCCATTACGGCCCTGCTGCTGATTACCTGTCCTGAGCCTTTAAGTTCAATACCGCTCAACCTTACCCAGGCATTGCGGTAACTGGCAAAGCTTGCGCTGCAGCAGGTCCAGCTTGCGCGGCTCGACCTGCCACAGGACGATTGAAATTTCCAAAGTACCCTGCCCTGCGTGGGCGGCGATCAACCGACCCGGCACCAAGTCAAGTTGCGCCAGCAGGCTGGAAATTCGCACCAGTAATGTCGGTTCAGCTTCGGCCTGCATCCGCAGCGAAGCAGCTTCCAGGCACGCTTCGGTGCAATCGCTGGCCTGCGGCTTGAGACTGTCGGCCATAACAAGGCGGTACTCCGGCGACACGGTGCTGCCGGAAACCTCAGGATCCGCGGGTAAAGCCGCACATTCAGGACTCATCATAATGAATGCAATGATATACGGTTATATCAACATAATTTGCGACTTTTCTTGTAATCAAACTGAATTTAATGCATATATATACCTGTTTAGTCTTGTTTGGCGTATTTTTTATGCAAGCTCATGAACTTGATAAAGCCGACCGCGAAATCCTCAATGTCCTGCAAACCGTCGCGGGCATCAGCAGCAATGAAGTCGGAGAGCGCATCGGCCTGTCGCAGTCAGCCTGCTGGCGGCGCATCCAGCGCTTGCGTGAGGCGGGCATCATTCCTGCTCAGCCGGTGATCCTTGATCGCAAGAAAGTGGGGCTTCAGGCGATGGTATTTGCACAGGTAAAGCTTTCTTCACAGGGCCGCGGCAACCTGTCCGAGTTCGCCGAAGCGGTACAGGCTTTTCCCGAAGTTCTGGAATGCTATGTACTGATGGGAAGTATCGATTTTCTGTTGCGTATCGTGGCGGCTGACATCCAGGCCTATGAGCGGTTCTTTTTCGACAAGCTGTCACAGCTGCCCGGTGTGCAGGAGATCAATTCCAGCATTGCGCTGTCAGAAATCAAGCATTCCACGGTATTACCACTGTAATCTGAAGGCCGCGCGAATCGGACAAACCATTGCGCGCAGGCAGGAACCCAAGCGCGCACGAAAATACCGCAGGCTGGCACCACTGTATGTCCCAGTGGCAGAATAAGCCGGGTGGAACTCCATTTTATCACCGCCCCAGGCAGGGCACCGTGCGATAGTTTCCCCGCCTCCACGAAGGAAGCCTGATGAGCCACGATCTTGCCCGTTATCACCGCCAGATGCTGTTGCCCGGATTCGGCACAGAGGGTCAACGCAAACTGCTCGGCTCGACGGCCGTAATACTCGGTTGTGGTGCATTGGGCACCGTATCAGCCAATATGCTGGCGCGGGCCGGTGTGGGACACCTGGTCATCATCGACCGGGATTTTATCGAATTGACCAACCTGCAACGCCAACTGCTGTTTGATGAGCAGGATATCGCCGATGCGATACCCAAGGCCGAGGCGGCCAGGCGCAGACTCGCCGCCATCAACTCACAAGTACAAGTCACCGCCATCGTCGATGACATTAACTACCGCAACATCGAGGGATTTGTCGCAACAGCCGATGTGTTGATAGACGGTCTGGACAACTTCGAAACCCGTTACCTGGCCAATGACTGCGCGGTAAAACACGGCATCCCTTATGTTTACGGCGGCGCGGTGGGCACGGTCGGCATGTGCTACGCCATCCTGCCACATAGCCTGGAGGGCGATGCCTGGTGGGAAACCGGGCCGGCCGGCGACCGTGCCACTCCGTGTTTCCGCTGCCTGTTTGAAGAAGCGCCGGAACCCGGCCAAAGCCCAACCTGCGATACCGTGGGCGTACTGGGGCCAGCCGTGTCCATCATAGCCAATTTCCAGGTCAGCGAAGCCCTTAAAATACTCACTGGAAATATCGATCGCCTGGCCCCTGGCATGTTAAATATCGACCTGTGGACCAATTCCATCGTGCAGCTGAATATGAATCAGGCCTGGCAGGAAGGCGACTGCCCCTGCTGCAAGCACCGCCAGTTTGAGTTCATTGATGGCAAGGCCGGCTCATCAGCCATCTCGCTGTGCGGCCACGAGGCGGTGCAGCTGACCCACCGCCAGACAGACAATGCACTGCCGCTGGAACAACTGGCCGGCCGTTTGCGCCAGCACGGCAAGGTAAAGGTCAATGCCTTTATGTTGCGCGCCGAGATACACGACGGGGGCAAGCCCTTTGAGCTGACCCTGTTCGCCGATGGCCGCGCCATAATCAAGGGCACCGGGGAAGCCGCCGTAGCACGCGGCCTGTATGCCAAATACGTTGGGGCGTGAATCCGATCAGCCAAAGTGTCGATTTGCTGAACAGTTGAACGACTACAATAGGAACTGAAACCAAACAAAGTGGAGAAATGCCATGTCCGGAGTACGCGTGCTGGTGGGGACCCGCAAAGGGGCTTTTATCCTGTCATCCGATCATGACCGCAAGAACTGGTCCGTATCAGGGCCACATTTCGCCGGCTGGGAAATCTATCACATCAAGGGTTCGCCCGCAGACCCCAACCGCATATACGCTTCGCAAACCAGCAGTTGGTTCGGCCAGATCATCCAACGTTCGGATGATGGAGGTAAAACCTGGTTCCAGCCGGGGTCACCGGAAGCCTCCGACGCGCCCGCCGACAACGGCGGAATGCCGCAGGGCGAAAGCAACAAGTTCGTCTATGACACCAGTGAAGAAACCGGCAAACCACTGACCACGCACCAGTGGTACGACGGCACCCAGCACCCGTGGGAATTCGCCCGGGTGTGGCACCTGGAACCCTCGTTGACCGATCCGGAAACGGTTTACGCCGGGGTCGAGGACGCGGCCCTGTTCAAATCCACCGACGGCGGCCAGAGCTGGCAGGAACTGGCGGGACTGCGCGGCCACTCATCCGGACCCGGCTGGCAACCGGGCGCGGGCGGTATGTGCCTGCACACCATCGTGCTGGATCCAACCAACCCGGACCGTATTTTCGTCGCGATCTCGGCGGCAGGAACCTTTCGCAGCGACGATGCCGGAAAAACCTGGAAGCCAATCAATCAGGGCCTGCATTCGGAGTATATTCCCGACCCGACCGCCGAGGTCGGGCATTGCGTACACCGCATAGCCATCCATCCGACCAATCCGAATACCCTGTTCATGCAAAAACACTGGGATGTGATGCGCAGTGATGACGGCGGCGACAGCTGGCGTGAAGTCAGCGGCAACCTGCCCAGTGATTTCGGTTTTCCAGTGGCAGTGCACCCGCATGAACCGGAAACCATTTACGTGATCCCCATAACCAGCGACTCACTGCATTACCCGCCCGAGGGCAAGCTGCGGGTGTACCGCAGCCGTACGGGTGGCGACGACTGGCAGGCGCTGACCGAGGGATTGCCGCAGGAACATTGCTACGTCAACATTCTGCGCGACGCCATGGCGGTGGATAATCTCGACTCCTCCGGAATCTATTTCGGCACCACCGGCGGTCAGGTTTACGCCTCGGCCGACAGTGGTGACAGCTGGCGGGCCATCGTACGTGATTTGCCGGCAGTTTTGTCAGTGGAAGTCCAGACGCTGCCATGAGTCCAGCGGACGACACAGCAGTGGCCGCGGTGCGTGTGGTACTGCCTTTCCATTTGCGTAACCTGGCATCGGTCAGCGACGAAGTGACCCTGCAGGTAACCAGGCCCGTGACCACCAACACCATCCTGGGTGCGCTGGAGGCCCGCTACCCCATGTTGCAAGGTACGGTCCGTGAACATGTCACCAAACAGCGCCGCCCCAAGGTGCGTTTCTTTGCCAACAACGAAGACATTACGCATCAGCCACCTGATCAGCCACTGGCCGATGCGGTAAGCAATGGCGACACGCCGTTTATGATCATCGGGGCCATAGCCGGTGGCTGAGCGGACTCCGGCTTGATTGAAGGCGGGGCACGACCCCGTCTTCGACGCCAGGCAGGAATATTTCAGCCACGTGCAATGAGAGGGTAACCATGACCACGGCATCCCAGCCAGCCACCGCAGGTGGTAAGATATCGGTTGCACAGCCCTAGCGAATCGATGTCGGTTTGAACCGACGCATGAAATCAAGCCCAACAACATTTCGATGAAACATACTCTTTTGCAGCTGGAAAACCAGCTGGTGCGCCCGGACAACCGCGCCGATCGCGCTTTTTCACTCAACTGGACCTGGAATGCCGGCGAACAGTGGGTAATTTTAGGC
>JBFIHZ010000156.1:0-8692 GCA_041601535.1 Lysobacterales bacterium
CTGCTTAAAGCCTCAGTTGGGTTGAGTTATGTTGGCATTGGCGTGCCTCTCGCCATACTGCCTCTTTGTTGAAGTAAATATCCGATATGTGGCTACGAAATGAATTTTTACTCTGACCCCAAATATCCGCTTTGACCCCAAACTTCTGTTTGCGGCTTAGTAAGCGCCCGAAACCGCGGACTCACTCATCCTCAAACCCGTCTTCATGTATCTCTTCTGGCGGCGCGGAAGCCAGATACTCGGTGGCGCCGGTATCGCAGCCATCATCTGCCTCGCCCACGCCGGGCGCATTAACCGGACGCATTCCGGTGTTGTTGTTGCCGTAGCCCCGCTGGTCCCGCACTTCGCCAGGGCATGAGCCCTTGTCAATCAATGGGCTGCCCGCCAGTGGCAATACTGTGCGGGTGGGCCCGCCGTTATCCTGCACCACGCCTAACCCGGTGGCCAGCGGAGATACCGCAGTGCCGTTGCGGTCGCCATTGGCCTGTAATCCTGCAGGAAATACCGCGGCCGCACCCTCGTTATTGCCGATAAGGTTATATCCCAGCGTGGTCAGCGTGGCCGAAGCATCGTTATTGATGTCGGTTACGTCGTGATTGGCATTCTCCTCGAAGTTATCGCCCACCACCGTATTGAACAGCGTCAGCGTTCCCGTGTTATGGATGGCGCCGCCAATGTCAGAAGGATCTGTACCCAGCAGCTCGTTTTGCGAGATGGTGCTGTGTTCGATACTGATATCAGCAAGAGATGTAAACGTGTCGATCGCGGTACCGGTATCGTCTGCTTTGTTTTTCAGGAAGGTCGAGCGCGTGATGGTTAGAATTGTAGCGGCACCGACACTGATCGCGCCGCCATCGGAACCGGCTCCATTAGCAATGTTTCCAATAAACAGGCTGTCCTCGATATGTGCGTCCCTGGTTGAAAGCCCCAGGCCGCCACCGCTTTGTAAAGAAATGTTCTTGTTAAATTCAACCCGCCGAAGCGTGACAGTCGTGCCAGGTGAAACAGCGGTTATCTGGGCACCGCCGCCGGTAAAGGTATCGCTTACACAGGAATCAACGATGAGGTCTTCAAGCAGAATGGTTATGACGCTGTTGATAAGCAAACATCCACCCATGTCGGCCACGCCGTGAAGCAAACGCAGACCTTTCAGTGTCAGGTGGCCGGTGAAGTATTCGGCATAAAACAGCCGAAAACTGTCATCGCCACTAAGGGTCAACGCATTCTTGCCGGGACCAATAATCTCCACGGATTCGCTAATCTGGGGCAGCGCGGACGTCAGGGTAATGGTCGGGCCGGCCACGTTAAAGGTAATCCGGTCATCGCCAGCACCAGCGGCGCAGCCATCAACTGCGGTATCGGCATTGGCTGCTTCGATGGCATCACGCAGTTCACATTCACCGGCGGTGCCGGTTCCATCGCTGGTGACATCGACCACGATATCCGCACCATAAGACAGTGGGGAAAAAGCCAGAAGCGAAACGATCGCTGCGGCAGATGCCAGTGAAGTGATACGCATGAGACTCCCCTGAAAGATGAATCGGCTGGTTGTTTTCTGTCTGTTGGCTGCTTCAGATTGCCTTTATAACCATACGTACTATCGTTTGGGGTCACAAGTTTCAAGCGCTGCCCCGCCCTGCTTCGATACCGCTCCGCGCTTTGATCGGAAAGGAGCGGGGTCGGAGTGGCGTTTGTTATTGATGGTCATGGGCGCAAGTTCAAACGGACGCAGCGTGTGCAGCTGAGGCGCGGTGTTGCGTTGGCCTGGTGAAATTGTTGCATTACCTGCGAGCACGCCCTAAAGCCTTCCGGCACAGTGCTAATATCCAGGCAAGTCCGCAGCCAAGCGTCCGGTAACCCGAAAATCACCTTGTTTGTATTCCCTGTCAGGCCAAAATTAATGAAACGATTCTTTGCATCTTCCCCGTGGTTTGTTCAGTTCCTGCTGGTTATGTCGTTTGCGGCGCCTGCAGCCTGGGGTGCATCCGCACCACAGATTAAATTTGACCATGTGCATACCTATGCCGAAGTGGTCACCTATCTGAACGAGGTGGTTGAGGCCTATCCCGAGATAAGCAAACTGCACACCATTGGCAAAAGCTATCTCGGCAAGGATCTGCTGGTACTGGAACTGACCAGCAAGGCCAGCGGTGACGGGCTGGGCAAGCCGGGTTACTGGATTGACGGCAATCTGCACTCCAGCGAAGTAGCGGGTGGCGAGATAGCGCTGCATACCATCAAGACGCTGACCGGCGGCTATGGCACGGATCCCAAGATCACCGCGGTGCTGGACAACAAGGTGTTCTACATCATGCCCAAGCTGAATCCGGATGGCTCGGATCACGTGATCACCCGGCCGGATTATCTGCGCAGCGTGGTGCGCCCCTTCGATGATGATGCCGATGGCGTGCTGGACGAAGATCCCGGCGAGGATCTGAACGGCGACGGGTACATCACCATGATGCGCGTTCGCGACCCTGACGGTTCGCTGCGCACCTCGCCGCAGGACAAGCGGTTGATGGTGTCCCTCACCGAGGGCGATGATCCGTCGGACTGGCAGGGAGAATGGACCGTTTACACCGAAGGTGTGGATAACGACGAAGACGGCCAGTTCAACGAAGACGGTGTCGGTGGTATCGACATCAACCGCAATTTTCCGGAAAACTGGCAGCCCCATCCGATCTCCTATCAGCCCGGGCCGTATCCACTGTCGGAAGCGGAATCGCGGGCGGTGGTCGATTTTCAGCGCCGCTTGCCGAATCTCACCGGCCTGATCAACTACCACATGTCGGGTAACGTGGCGGTATTCCCGCCGTCCAACCAGCGCGTCGACCCGTTATCGGGCGACAAGGTGCGGGCGCCGTATGAAGACGAGCGGACCTATCAACGGCTGGGCGGCAAAATTGCTGAGCTGGTCAGGGACGATGTGGAAGTCAACGTGTTCAAGATTCACGGCGCCTCACCAGCCTCCTGGCATGGTTCCATCTGGGGCACCTATGTGGATTGGGCCTATTTCCAGAATGGCATTTTCAGCTGGATATTCGAATTTGGCGTGTACCCGCAAACCACCGCTGCGTTGCCGGCCCGGCCCAGCGAGCTGGAGCAGATCCGGATCAGTGACAAGATGGGTGGCCAGCTGTTTGTCGACTGGCAGCCCTACGACCACCCCCAGCTCGGCCGGGTCGAGATCGGCGGTTTCCTGCGCAAGGTGTATATGCCCAAGTACGGCACCTATACCAGCATCGGTTGCCTGCCCGGCGAGCGCTATGACCGCCTGCTGGAAGCCCATACCAAATGGCATCTCTACCTGATGGAGCAGTCACCGCTGGTGCGCGTTACCGAAACCACCATCGAGCCGCTGAATGGGCGGCTGGTGCGGCTGCGTGCGCATATTGAGAACACCGGATTGTTACCTACGTACCTGACGCAACAGGCGCTGGAGATCGACATCGCGCAGCCCGTGCGGGCCCATATTGAATTGAACAATGCGCAGCTGATTTCCACTGCCGCCGAGTTGCAACTGGGGCATCTCGAAGGCGGCCTGGCCCGCTCCGGCGAGCGCGGAGCCTGGGTCGAGTGGCTGGCGGAACTGAATGAGGATGACGCAGCGGCCAGCGCGGTGATCACGGCCGTATCCCAAAAGGGCGGAACCGACCGCAAAACATTGGAGCTGCGCTGAAGGCTTGCTGATTCGGGCTGGATTACCCCTGCGGCCGCAGGGGCTGGCGTATTTACTGCGACAGCGGCGCCCCTAATCCTGCTTCAGGTCCTCTTTTACCCCCAGCTTCCTGGCCCGGTCCCGCCATTTCTTGCGGGCCACATCGCGCATGTCCACGGCCGCATCGCTCTCGTCTACGATTTCCTGGCCCAGCAAAGTCTCCAGGATGTCTTCCAGGGTGATCACGCCCTGGATGCCGCCGTACTCATCCACCACCAGGGCCATATGCGCCCGTTGCGCTTGCATGATGCGGAAGGCACGTGCCAGGTTCTGGGTTTCCGGCAGGGCCGGCAGGGGCCGCCGGTAGGTGCTTAGCGGGTTGTCCTGGTTGCCGCGCGTTTGCGCCAGCAGCAGGTCATAGCGCAACACGAATCCGGTGATGTTATCCGGCTCATCCTGATAAATGGGTATGCGTGAAAACCGCTGATGTTGCTGCAGGTGGTAAAACTCTTCCACCGTGGTGGTCTCCGGCACCGAGAACACCACGGTGCGTGGTGTCATCACTTCGGCCACGGTGGTTTGCCGCAATGCCAACAGGTTTTGCATGACTTCCGATTCGCGCTCGCCCAGCTCACCCTCGCTGGCACTGAGCTCGGCCATGGCGGCGAATTCCTGCCGGCTGAAACCGCTCAGCGTGGGGCCCTCGGTCATGCCGCCGGTAATCCATTCCGACAGCTTTACGAACGGATACAGCAGCCAAACCAGAAAGCGCAGCAGGTAGGCGACGGCCGGTGCCAGCTGCCGCCAGTAATGCGCCCCCAGCGTTTTGGGGATGATTTCCGAGAAAATCAGGATCAGCAGGGTCAGCACGGCTGAGACGATGCCCAGGTAAGCGCTGCCGAATACCACGGTGGCCTGGGCACCGGCACCGGCCGCGCCAATGGTATGCGCCACGGTGTTGAGAGTAAGAATGGCTGCCAGGGGCTGGTTGATTTCCGCTTTAAGGCGATGCAACACCTGTCCGGCCGCCGGGCTGCGCCGCCGCAGCAGGGCAACATAAGCCGGGGTAACGCTCAGTATCACGGCCTCGGCAATGGAGCACAGGAAGGAAAATCCCAGTGCGATCAACACATACAGAATCAACAGGGTCATGGTGCGGTTCAGTCTACCCCAGGAAATCGCGCCACGCTGTCCTTTTGCTCAGGTCAGCGGCAAACTCGCGAACCAGGCTGCAAAGTCCTGCCACCAGGCCTGCCGCGTCATGCCAAACAATGCCGGTACCTGTGCGATCACGAACACAGCCAGCATGACCGGGAAAATCCAGCGGGCTGCTGTCAGTTTGCGCTCCGCCCAGATCAGGCCGACAAAAGCCAGATCGGTCAGCCCAAAGGTGAGCCACTGATAATTCCAGTCCGGGGTATTGTCGGCCCACAGCATCAGCCGGACCACCACCGGGTCGATCAGGGTGATGCCGGTGCAAATCATAAAACGTGCATGGTGCGGCATGCTTTTACGCATCGCCATGGCCAGTACATAAGACAGCGCAAACAGCGCGGCCAGGGAGATCTGCAGCCAGAGAACATAGGTTTGAAAGCCGTAACCTGGCCCTTCGGCCCCGCGGATGCGGTAATTGGCCAACAGCACTACGGCGATCACGAAGGCCGGTGCCAGCACCAGGGATATCCGCCCCAGCTTACGGTGCAGACGTAATTTCCCGGTACGGATCAGCATGGGTTGTGTGATCAGCAGCGCCATCCAGAGGGTGGCCAGGGTGGCGTGCAGGTGGGTGTAAATATTGCTGCCACGCGGGCCAAGCGACAGATAACTGGGCCAGAAGGCCAGTGTGGCGATAAGGAATGCCGTCAAAAACCAGGGGCCACTGCGGGCCAGGTAAAAATCTCTTGGGGGAATGAGCTTGCCTACGTTCATCAGATTTCTACTCCTTGATATCATCATGGAATCCGGCAGGTTCCGCGAAGATGCATATCGTCCGAATATTCATCTTTATTGTTGGTGGCTAACGGGGCTAAAGTAGCCTATGTGCCATTGGAATGTAAAATCATGAGCATCGCGTCGGCTGCTTCGAACCGGTCCTGGCTTGTGATTATTGCCCTGCTGTTCGCAAGCCCCGTTTGCGCCAATAGCGATACACAACCGCAAACTCAAAATGTGATTTTGCTGACCCTGGACGGGGTGCGCATCCAGGAGATCTTTGCCGGCCTGGATGAAACCATCGCCGCGCATGACGAGCAAAAAGTCTATTCGGAAATCCCCCAGGCCCGGTTACGCTACGCCGGCCAGACACCGGAGCAAAAGCGTGCCGCGCTGATGCCGTTTTTCTGGCAGAAGCTGGCGCCGCAAGGCGTGGTACTGGGCAACGCCCGTCTCGGTAATCACGTCAAGGTACAGAATGCCGTGCTGTGGTCATCGCCGGGGTACGCCGAGTTGTTGCGTGGCCGGCCGATCCCGGAAATTGCCGATAACAGCAGTGTCCGGCATGCCAGCAAAACGGCACTGGAACTGGCCATGGAACAGTTGTCCCTGGGCCCGGCACAGGTCGCCCAGATCGGGTCCTGGGAAGGCTTCAAATTGGCCGCGGCCAGCCGGGACGGTGCGTTTGTAAGCGTTGGTGTCTACGATTCCGTGCCCAAGGAATTTTCCACGCCGGAAATGGATTATCTGGCTGATTTGCGGCGGCAAGTGATGGGCTTGTGGCAGGAAGGCAGCAACGACGTGCTGACCTTTCGCATGGCACAAGCGTATCTCGAGGCACAACAGCCCCGGCTGATGTGGCTGGCGCTGGTCAATTCCGATGACTGGGCGCATGAAGACCGCTACGACCGCTACCTGGACTACCTGCATCTTGCCGATTCCCTGCTGGCGGACCTGTGGCACACCCTGCAATCGCTGGATCACTACCGCGGCAAAACCACCCTGATCATCACCACGGATCATGGCCGCGGGTTGCAGGGCAGCGACTGGGCCGAGCATGAGGCCACCATTCCCGGCAGCGATGACATCTGGCTGGCCATCATCGGGCCGGATACGCCCGCCCAGGGGGAATCAACGCAGCCACAGACGGTGTATCAGGGGCAGGTAGCCGCCACCTTGCTGAAATTTCTGGGGGTGGACTACCGGCTGCTGGGCCCGCAGGCCCTGCCACCGGTAGCGGCGGCGTTTTGAGGTTCTGACCGGTCCCAATTTGCCGTTGTTTATGCTACGTTTGCCGCGGCCGGGCGTCTTCGTTCAGCGCAGCTTCATGTGCCGGGCGTTACCCTCATCATCATCCCCATGCCGACAGGTAGATGCTGTACCCGTATCGGCGCGCGCATCGCCCTGCACTGGCCAACAGCATAAATGCCACGGCATATGTACAAACCATCGGAGACTTGATCATGTCACTTAGCCATCGTACCGGAACCGTAATGCCCGCCAGCTTGCTGGCCGCATTGCTGTTGTTGTTGAGTAATCCGGCCCAGGCGCTATACGAGAATTACCTGTCGAATTACACCACCCCGATTCCGCCGGCCTGTGTGACCAATATCCCGGTGCTGGACTCGTTCAACTTCAGTGGCAGCGAGATCATCAGCGAGCAGGTGGTTACCTGGATCAATACCGAGTTCGTGGAACAGGATCTGGAAATCACCGTGTGGCAGATGGGTTGTCCTGAACCTGGCCGGCGCATCTTGCTGGTAACACTCGAGTTGTTGGATGATGCCGATGGGTTCGCAGACATCGCCCTGCTGCCCTGGGCTTGGGGAAGAATAGCCGGGGACCCCACGCGCTACCGCTTCAGGCTTAACGTCGAGCCCAATACCAATCAGGCCATGGATGATGTCACCGGTTTTCTGTACGAAGGCGTTCAGGTGACGTTTATCATGGACACCTATGCGCCGCTGGCGGAAGATTTTGATTTCGACAAGATCATGCTGGCCAGCCAGTACAACGGGGCTTTTGAGCTGGAACTGGAAGACCCGGAAGGCTATCTGTCCACCGCGCAAGTACCGCGCTACAAGGGCAATCTGGCCGCCGCCGATATGACCCTGACCGGACGCTTGTCCGGCAACTGGGTAACGCCGTCGGCTGCCGACCAGGGCTTTGTGCTGGCGTTTGAGGAACTGGCAGATTCTTCCGAAGGCTTGTTCTTCCTGTCCTGGTACACCTATGACCAAAACGGCGACCTGCTGTGGCTGACCGGTGCCAATACCTACGAATTGCAGGCCGCCGAGGTCAGTTTTGATATCGAGCTGGTCACCAACGGCCAGTTCCTCGGTTCGAAAACGGCAAACCGGCAGGTGGTGGGCACCGGCACGCTGAGCGCGTTTGACTGCAATGATCTGGAGCTGAGTTTTGATCTAAGCGCCCTGGGGCTGGGCTCCGGCACCATTCCGCTGCGCCGGTTGTTCTCACTGGAAATCCAGGGTTACGCCTGCGGTGACAACGCCACCCGCATCGAGCACATCAACGACGGCGGTTAATCCGCACGGGCGATGCTCATTCGGGAACATCAATGGCAGCATGGGCAGTACAGCATGTGGGCCGGGGTCCGGCAGGACACCGGCCCTTTTTGATTGTGCCGTTTGGGTTAAAATCCCACTGGCCATGAGCACACTGGCTGTAGCGTTTTAAACTCACCCGAATCCGGATTGACCCGCCATGTTCCGCATCCTGATCCAGCGCATTGCCACTTATCTTGCCGGACTGATCCTGGCACTGGTGGTGGTGGCTGCCCTGTTCTGGGTGATTGCCGTGCCCATCAACCGGGCCTTTATCGAGGAAGATCCGGCCGCGGCCGGGGCCAGCCATGATGGTGGCCCGGCCAGCGCGACAGAACAGGCGCAGGGTGTGGATTACTGTCAATGCGTGTATGAAGCTGATGAAGGTGAGGTGTTGCCGGCGCTTGAGGGTGTGGGCTGCAACCGCAACACGCTGACCATCCCGAACCTTGATGAGCTGCCCGTCTGCACCTTCCCGGTGTGGAACGAAGATCGGCTCAGCGAAGAGCCCGACTACGGTTTGGAGCAGTAATTGTCC
>JBFIHZ010000157.1:0-8675 GCA_041601535.1 Lysobacterales bacterium
GCGCGGCTGCCATAGCAGCCGCGCCCCGCGTTCAGTCCAGGCCGCAGCATCCCTGCCGCCTGACCCGGTCTGTGCGGTTCACTAACTGCCATCAGCAGTCATCATCTTCCGCGTCAACACCATCCTTGATGTCCTCGCACGCATCTTCGATTGAGTTACCGACATCTTCAACGGCTTCATCAATACTCTCACCGGCGCGTTCCGCCGGCCCATCTTGATCACAGCCCACAAGCAATGCGGCCATTAATACCATCAGGGGTAATGACAATAGGCTTTTCATATTGAACTCCTCTCTTTGGTTCCAGAATGAATTTCTGCAAACACCACGTCAGCATGCTGCAGTGGACGCTTGAAACGTGCTCTCACCCTTAGTCAATGCGAGAAACATGCCAAAACTACCGCCGGTCCGGTTTGCCGCTGCCTATCGCGCTTCAATCACTTCCGGACCCCAGAAACGCCGGGATTGCAGGTGTTCTTGCAGACTCTTTTTACAACGCCTTGTAAATACTGCAGGCGTACGCCACTGGCCCGATCAACTTCAAGCGGTAATTCGGGTGCAGAACCCACCAGAATCAGCAGTTCTGCCTGATTGGCACGATCAATGCATCTCTTCATCCGGTATGAAGTTATTCACACGGGGTCAACCTGAACAGGAGATCGATGGGCATGAATTGCTGGCGTTGGTTGAAACAACGTACGGAAAATCTTCAGGCCAGCGACGGGCGGCGGGTGTTCACCATGGACCGGCTGCATCATCGCAGCGCATGGGTGCTGACCGCAGCCTTGTGCAGTGCCTGTGCCGGCACAGCAGTGGCACCACCCATTGACCGCAGTGCCACGCCCACCGTAATGGGCGATGATGGGCTGGCCACCACCCGGCAGGCCCGAAAAGCCATTGACGAAGTTGCCCGACAGGCCCCCCACCCGGCCGGGTTTGAAGAATTACTGACCGTCACCGGCTCCTTGAGTGATACCCCGCTGTACACAGACAGCCGTGCCGATCTGCTGATAGATGGCCCCGCCACGTATGCCGCCATGCATGAAGCCATAAGCCAGGCCACTCGTTACGTTTACCTGGAAACCTATATCTTCGCGGACGATGAGGTCGGCCAGAAGTTTGCCGTGGCGCTGATGGAGAAAGTCGCGGCCGGCGTGGCAGTGCGGATCATTTACGACAGCATCGGTAGCTTTGGCAGCAGCGAAGACTTTTTTGAACGCATGACCGAAGCCGGGGTGAAGCTGATCGAATACCACAGCCTCAACCCGATCGATGGCGGTAATCCTCTGGACGCCAATCATCGCGATCATCGCAAGCTGTTGGTCGTGGACGGAGTTGTAGCCTTTACCGGCGGCGTCAATTTTTCCAATACCTACGCCAGCAGCGCACCCAGTCAGCCCACACAGGTTGACCTGAAAGAGGGCTGGCGCGACACCCACGTGGCCATTTATGGGCCTGCCGTGGCCGGATTCCAGAAAACGTTTCAGCACCAATGGCGCGCACAGGGCGGCGAACTGGCAGACGTGCCGGATGACCGCACTGAGCCGCAGGCTGCCGGCGATGCCCTGGTTGCCATCCTGAGCTCGGCTGGCGGGGATGGCGTGGAATCCTCCATATACCGGGGTTATCTTGAAGCCATGCAGGTGGCGCGCGAGCGTATCTGGATCACCCAGGCCTATTTCGCACCCGATGAAGAATTTCTTGAACAGCTGCAGCAGGCTGCACGACGTGGCGTAGACGTGCGCGTACTGGTGCCCGGCTTCAGCGATTCCAACCTGGTGCTGCACGCTTCACGCTCACGTTACGGCCAGTTGCTGAAATCCGGTGTAAAAATATATGAAAACACCACTTCCATGCTGCATGCGAAAACCGCTGTTATTGACGGTGTCTGGTCTACCGTGGGTTCCAGCAACCTCGATTACCGCAGCTTTCTGCACAACGACGAGGTCAACGCGGTCATCTTCAGCGCACCATTTGGCGAGCAGATGGAAGCCCAGTTCCTGAAAGACATCAAACATGCCAGCGAGGTGTCGCTGCAGGACTGGAAAAAACGTCCTGTCACCGACCGCATCAGGGAGTTTTTCAGCTGGACGGTTGAATACTGGCTGTGAAGCGGCAGGTTTTCTGCCGCATTGACTCGAACAACGCCAATGATGCGCGCGTTGATTCAGCCGCCTGCGCTGCAGGCCGGCGCTACAGGTTTCAGGATTTTTCGCGGCTGCGTGTGCGCGCCTCTTCCATTGCCGCGTATTGTGGTATCTCGGTGCTTCGCGGCAGGTAAACGCTGAAGGTTGTGCCCTGCCCCAGGCCGGCGCTTTCCACTTCCACCTGGCCGCCATGCGCATCAACCAGCCCGGCCACGATAAACAGGCCTATGCCAATACCTGGCACCTTGTTGTCGGCACGCCAGAACGGTTCAAACAGGCGTTCCACCTGCTCGGCGGTCAGTCCTTTGCCGCTGTCACTCACCTGCAGGCGCACCTGCGTGCGGTCGGCCTTGAGGTTGATGTCTATGCGGCCACCAGCGGGCGTGTACTTCAATGCGTTATTGACCAGGTTGCGCACCACCTGCTGCAAGCGCACCGCATCAACCACCATTTGGTAATCGCCCTCTTCAAGCTCCAGGTTGAGTTGATGTCGCGCAGCAATGCTGGGGCGCAGCTCTTCCACCGCCATCGCCACCACTTCCCGCACATCGGCCAGGCCGGGCTCCAGCCGCACGCCCGCAGTGGACAGGCGGGTGACATCCACCAGATCATCAATCAGCCGTGCCTGGGTCTGGATACTGTTGGCAATAATCTCCAGACCCTGTTTGCGGGTTTCTTCCGACGTGTCCACCTCCATCAGGCCGATCCAGGTCAAAGCGGCATTCATGGGTGTTCGCAGTTCATGGCTTACCAGGCGGATAAAGGTATCGCGCAACTCGTTGGCGGCCTTGGCTTCCGCCAATGCATTGTGCACTTGCTCCTGCTGCTGCCTGCTGGCGGATACATCATCAATAATCCCGACAAAATGCGTGATTTGCCCCTTGCGGTTCTCCACCGGCGACAGGCTGAGATGATTCCAGAAAAAACCGCCGCCCTTGACATGATTCTTCAGCTCCACCGCACAGGCTCTGCCGTTGGCAATACTCTGGCGCAGCATTTCCCGGGCGGGCTCGCTGCATTCAATACCGGCATTGAGAAAGCGGCAATTCCGTCCCAGTATTTCTGCCTCGCTGAACCCGGTGATATCGGTAAAAGCCTTGTTGGCGAAAACGATCGGCTCATCGGGATGCCGGTGGTCGGTAATCAGCACGCCGCTGCTGGTGGCCGCCAGAGCGCGGTCGCGCAGCACCAGTGCGCCTTCAGCGCGCCGCAACACCGCCACTGACACGGTGGAAACCAGCGCGGCGGCCAGCACGGACCCCAGCGAAGTGAGCGCCACGGCCAGGTGGCCCTCGTAGTAAGTACCGTAGCCCATCACCACTGCCGCACCAACGGCCAATGGTGTGATCAACACAATCGGCAGCAAAGCCCGCACATGCGCCCCGGTAATGGTCCTCTCGACCAGTAATGCGGGAAAACCCTCGTGCGGATTAAGGCAAATCAGACCACAACCGAGAGCAGCGAACAGGGTCGCCGTCACCATTGCCATTGCGGTTACACCAGTTATACCCAGATACAAGGTCGGCACACCGTAGGCATACCCCAGCAGGGAAACCAGCGAGATCAACAAAATAGTGATGGCGCCGACCAGCTTCACTGCCCTGGCCAGCGGGGTGTGCCAATGGCTGGCGATTATCGCACCGGCAAACAATACGAAAGCCAGTGCAGTGGTTGGCGCCATGCGACCGGGTGCCATAGTGAACAGTTCGTCGGCTGGCGCGCTGACCAATAGCTCGTCCAGTGCGCTGTCCCAGCCAAGCACGTACTGCACCAGCGTCAGCACTCCCAGCACTAACACCACGCCTTCCAGCAGCACGCGCAAGCCGGCAAGCCACGCGGGCACCGGCCGCCAGGAAAGCAGTAAAATCAACCCACACAAAACGAAACCGGCTGCGGTATTGGCTTTCATTGTTACCTGGCCGGCCAACTGCAAGCGGGCTGTTGGCCAGTCAAACATCCAGCCTGCAAGCACCATCAGCCCTGTGGCTATGCTTAACAGTGCAGCCGCCACCGGCAGCCAGGTGAGCGCGGCCTGCGCGCGCTGATACGTGGCGGAGTTCATCGAAGTTTGTAATCGTCCAACTGCCATAAGAAGTCATCAGGATAGTGCAGTCCGGCTCAAATAGCATGTTTAGCCCACAATTAACGTGCGCTGCAGAGCGCATTGGTACTTGACATAAAAGCCCGCCGCATTGAGCATTCAGATCAATATCGTCACATAGCCGTTTTGGCCACGTACCACATTCGAGGAGCACATGGCACATATCCTGATCGTTGATGATGAGCAGGCTTTTGCAACCGGCATGTCCGAATACCTGAAATTGCAGGGCCATACGGCCGATGCGGCAGGCAGCCTGGATGAGGCCCGCAGGTTGCTGGGTAAACAGCCACCCGAGGTGGTGTTGCTGGATCTGATGCTGCCGGATGGCAGCGGGCTGGAGCTTTTCGACGTATTCGAAGAACATCCTCCGAAGAAAATCATAATCATCACCGGTCACCCCGGCGTGAAGTCGCTAATCGGCGCGATGGCGGGCGAAGGCGTGATGTATATGAAAAAGCCGATCGAGCCCCGCGAACTGGTGGGCCTGCTCAGCACTCTGGCGCTGGACGCGTCAGAGGGAGAATCCAAAGCACCGCCTGAAAACAAAGGTGCTGCACACTTTGGCCTGTTGGCCGGTGACAGCCCGGCCATGCTGGAGGTGTACCAGAAAATCCGCCAGGTGGCGCCCACCAACAGCACGGTGTTCATCCAGGGCGAAAGTGGCACCGGCAAGGAATTGGTGGCCGAGGCCATTCACCGCACCAGCAAGCGTGAAGGCCCTTTCATACCGGTCAACAGCGGTGGCCTGATGAAAGACCTGGTATCCAGTCAATTGTTCGGGCATGAAAAAGGCAGCTTTACCGGCGCGGACCAGCGTCATGTCGGTTTTTTTGAACGGGCCAACAACGGCACCCTGTTTCTGGATGAAATCACGGAAATGCCTTTGGAAATGCAGACGCATCTGCTACGCGTGCTCGAAACCGGCAAAGTCCAGCGGCTGGGCTCTGAACGTGAAGTGAAAGTGAATACCCGTTTACTGGCCGCGACCAATCGCGACCCGGCCAAGGCGGTGCGCGAAGGCCATTTGCGCGAAGACCTGTATTTTCGCTTGCGCGTGTTCCCCATTGCCTTGCCACCACTGCGCGACCGCCGCGGCGATGTGCCCTTGCTGGCCGATCGGTTTTTACAGGAACTCAACGAGCAGAACAACACCAATAAGTGCTTCAACCCCGAGGCCATTCAGAAGCTGGACCGGCATACCTGGCCGGGCAACGTGCGCGAGTTGAAACACACAGTGCATCGTGCTTATATCATGGCCCAGACAGATGTCATCGATGTTCCGGACCGTTTCGATGAGGACTTACCGAGTGATATCGAAGGGCTGCGCGTCGGGCGTTCCATTGCCGACGTGGAAAAGGATCTGATCCTGAGCACACTGGAACACTACGAAGGAGACAAGAACGCGGCAGCGGCTACCTTGGGTGTGAGCTTGAAAACTTTATACAACAGACTCAAGTCATATGATGTAGACGTATAGATTGTTAAAATGAATGGTGCAAGATACCGGCATGCGGGAAACAGAAATGCAATCAAACGCCATAGAGGATTATGCTGACCACAAATCAAAACCTTTCCAAACCCCTCGAAGTTCTGATTGTTGAGGATGAACCCGCAGCGCGCGAAGCCAGCCTGCGCTTTCTGCAACGATTCGGACACCGTGTGCGCGCTGCCGCCGGTGCCTGTGAAGCCATCAGGAAAGCCAATGAAACAAAGCCGGATGTTCTGGTCTGTGACTGGAAGCTGGACGGTGATGCGGACGGTGTTGATGTGGCCCGCACATTGCAGCAGCAGTACCAGGTACCGGTAATATTCGCCACCGCCTATCCGTTGGATGAGTTGCGCGAAGCATCTCGAGATTTAAAGGTAGTGCACTATTTCCGCAAACCCTATTCACTGGAACGGCTGGCCGGTGTTATAGCCGACCTGGATACCCCATAAAACAAGGCCGGCGGCACCAGGGGCGCCACCGGCCAGGTATTGCAACAGCGGTGGATGAATCAGCAATCAGTGCTGCGGCGCCACTCGCGAACCTCGTCACGGGCGTCTTCCAGGGACTTACCGTAGCGTTTCTGGATAGCACCCACTAACTGCTCGGTCTGCCCTTCAATGCGGTCAATATCGTCGTCAGTGAGATCGCCCCACTGCTCCCTGACCTTGCCCTTGATCTCGTTCCAGTTGCCTTTGATCTGATACTCGTTCATATGCCTGTTCTCCTTGCTTGTACTGATTGAAAATTATTGACGCATAGTGCGCCAGGGAATACGCCCTTTTATTCGGCTTCTTCCTGTTGCTCACCAACCATCAGGTTGTCGTTCACCGAGCGGGTGCCCTCGGTGTTCCGGGCAATCTGCACTGCCAGGTCTTTCTCCTGGGCCGAGTCAACTTCACCGCTCAGGGTGACAATGCCATCGCGTGAATCGACATCAATTGACAATCCGCCGGTATTGTTATTGAGCAGCAACTGGGATTTAACCCGCGCTGTCAATGTGGCGTTCATGACGCTTTGCTTGAAGCCCCGGCGCTCCTCGTATTCATCAGAGGCATGTGCCATTGCGGCATTGTCAGCGTCAACAATCAGGTGGTTTTCGACCTCCCTGACGCCGTCAATGGATTCGGCAATCTCGCCGGCCAGGTCGCGGTCGATATCAGATTCAACGGTGCCGTTCAGATAGGCCACGCCATTCCTGACATCGGTATCAATATCAAACGAATTCAGATGTTCATTGAACAACAGGGTGGTTTCGAGCTTGCCGTCAATCCACGCATCTTTCAGTGCGGATTGGGCCTGCTCAGCACGCTGTTCCATGCTGGCGTGATTATTTTCATTGGCATAAACCGCCGGAATACCGGCCGTTGCAGTCAATACGCTCGCGCTCAAAATGGCTGCCAGTGTGCGTTTTTTGTTCATCTTCATCTCCTTTGCTTTTACGGTTCACAGTCAGGCCGTCAGCACGCTGTGCCCGGCCCGTTCCGTGGTAGGTAAGATGCAATGAACATGCCAACAGCTGAGAGCCCTGTCAGCTGTTGCTTCGGGGTAAAGCGGCGAAAACAAACGTGGTAATTCTTACGACCACTGGTAAATGTTTCAACGCCAGCCTCCATACCAGCGCATCAACCGGACGCAGGAGCGCGCCCGCAAGCCTTTTGTGCCGATCCGGAGGTGTTGGCACGTTATGTGCATCTTCTTTACCGCACGTGGCGGTCAGCTTTACAGCGGCCCGCCGTGATTGACAACTGAAGTACTGGAGGTGACCTATGCTCTCGTGGGCATTAGCATTTTTCGTTTTGGCCATCATCGCGGGTGTGCTGGGATTTGGCGGTCTGGCAGGAGCGGCCGCAGGCATCGCGAAGATTCTGTTTTTCGTATTTATCGTATTGCTGGTAATTAGCGCCATCGCCAGCGCATTGCGCGGCCGGCCACCTGTGTAGAACCGGTGCGCCTGTTCCACAAGCACTGAATACATCAATTTTCAACAAGAGGAAGCAACCATGAAAACATTAACCTATGCACTGCTGATCGGATTACTGTCGTTGAGCCTGACCGCCTGTAACACCACGCGTGGCGTTGGCCAGGATATTGAAGCCACCGGCGAAGCAATTGAAGAAGCCGCTGAAGACGCCAAGGACTGAGCATGTCTGACAGCAATGCCGTATATCAGCTGCCTGAATTGGGCTACCGCTACGACGCACTGGAACCGGCCTACTCGGCTGAGTTGCTGGAATTGCATTACAGCAAACACCACCAGGGCTACGTAGATGGCGCCAACAAGACATTGGACAGCCTGGCTGAAGCCCGTGAGAACAGCGACTTCAAGCATCTGAAGCAACTGCAAAAGGACCTGGCGTTCAATGTCTCAGGCCATGTGATGCATGCTCTGTTCTGGCGAAACATGTCGCCAGCGGACGGCAATGGTCCGGATCAATCGCTGCAGCAATGCATCGATGCCAGTTTCGGTTCGCTGGATGCCCTGCGCGAGCAATTCCAGGCAGCCGGCGGCAGCATCCAGGGTTCCGGCTGGGCCGCCCTGTGCTGGGAACCGGTCAGCGGTCGTTTGCTGGTGGAGCAAATTGCGGATCACCAGGATAATCGCGCCGGTGCCAGTTTGCCCATCCTCGTCATGGATATGTGGGAACATGCGTTCTACCTGCAATACCGTAACGAGAAAAAACGCTGGATCAAGGCGTTCTGGGATCTGATTAACTGGCAGGATGTCGGCGACCGCCTGGATCAGGCACGGAGATCCCGGCCGGGTCTGGAATAGTTGGCCATAGCAGCCTATATTCCACTGGCAACAGATAATGGATGCACAAGGTAGTGAACCACTAAAGGAGAAAGGAAAATGTTCAAGAAAACTCTAGCCATTGTCCTGTCTGCCAGCATGATCCTGGCAGGCCTTACCACCAGCGTTTCTGCCGCCGTGGTGGGCAC
>JBFIHZ010000158.1:0-8598 GCA_041601535.1 Lysobacterales bacterium
CACGGCGCGCGTTTCCGAGGTGCGCGCGCCAATCTCCGGCCAGGTGGTCGCGCTGGATACAGTCCGCGGCGCCACGGCGGCATCTTCAGACCCCGTGCTGATCATTGTTAATGACCGGGTTGACCGCAGCCATGTGGCAAAACTGGAAGTCATTCAATCCCTCGCCGGACAACAGCTTACCGCCATGCGAGACGCGTTGGCCGCTTTACGCCGCAACGCCGGACAGCGCAATGCCGAATTGACCGGCTATACGCACTCGGTGGCACTGGAGCTGGAGCAAAGGCGCCTCATTCTGGCTGATCGCGCACAGGCGCTGCTGGCAGCAGTCGAGCAAACCCGCAGCAGCCTGGAACGGGCGCGCACACTGCATGAGAATGACAACTTTTCAGACGCTGACCTGCAGGCAGCCGAATCGCGCTACCTTGAGGCTAATGCGCAGCTGACCCAGAACCGGCAGGATCAGGACCGACTGGAGCAGCAGGTTGCGGAAATCCGCCAGGGCATTTTCCAGGTATCCGTGCCGGATGGCCCCCTGCTGACCCGCAACATGGTGCAGGCCCTGGATGTGGAAATTGCACGCAGCGAATTGCAGTTGCGCGAACTGGAGTCCCGCGTGCAGGCCAACCAGGCGGAGCTGGACGCGGCGCGGGCCCTGCTGCAACAAAACGCCAAGGCTGAAGTTGCCCTGCCGCCCGGCGCGACCGTCTGGGATATTAACGTCAGTGTCGGCAACTATGTCAGCGCGGGTACGCCCCTGTTGTCCTGGGTCGATTGCGGGAACCTGCTGGTTGACATCGCCGTGGACGACGCCACACTGGAATTGATGTCCGACGGGCAGCAGGTGCGCGTGCGGCCGTATGGCACTTTCGATTTCCTGCACGGGCCAATCTCGTTGTCGCGGGGATCAAGCAGCCTGGGCAGTGTGGATCATCTGGCTGCGGCGGTTCAGCACCGCGGCCCGCGTGAAGGCCGGGTGATTGCCGACCTTGGCGAAACCCGGCTTTCCGATGAATCGCACCAGGCCTGCGGCATCGGCCGCACCGCGTACGCCGAGTTTGAAGGCATCAGTTTTTTGGAAACCGTGTTCTTTCCGCTGTTCAGATGAGGTACGCACGACGAAATGACGTTTACCGCCGCCTGACTCTGGGCGGCACTGGCTGATGGTCGCCCCCACCACAGCCAGTCGTTTTCGGCTGCAAGCTCGGCTTTCTGCATCGCAGCAACGCCAGGAAAGCTCCCTGTTGCGAGCCATATTGCTGGACATGGTGCTGTTTTTCGCTCTGATGGTTTCAGCCGCCCTGTCCGGCTCGCTGACCATTGCGGCCGAATTGGCGCGCGGCGGCCTGCTGTTCATGGTAGAGCTCATTTCCCTGTTCACGCTGCGCCGTTCACACCGCGGCAAACTGGCATCATTTGAATACGGCATCGGCAAGATCGAACGGGTGATAACGGTGCTGATTGCGCTGGGGCTGTACCTGTCCGCCCTGTTTACCCTGGAAGCCACCATCGGCAGGATCAACAGCCCCACCGTAATGCCCACGCCATTCCTGGTGCTGGCCGTGATGGTGGCCAATGCCAACCTGCTGGTGAATACGTTCTGTTATGGCGACTTTGTCCGCTCCATGCCAGAACAGGGATCGCTGATCCTGGAATCGCAGATCCGGTCACGGCTTGTGAAGGTAGCGGCCTCGGCCATCGTGGTGGTTGTGATGGTGGTGGCTTGCTGGCTGGCGGACCCCAAGGCGGCCGTGTATGTTGATGCTTTTGGTGCGTTGTTCGTGATTGTTTACATGGTTAAAGCCGCCACCGATATGCTGCGTGAAAGCCTGCCGGATGTACTTGACCGCGCCTTGCCGGAGGCTGACCAGATGAAAGTACTGCGAGCGCTTTCCGGGCATTTCGGCGAATTTGAACATTTCAGCTCTGCCAAGTCCCGGCGCTCTGGCGGACATGCCTTCGTGGAAATCGACCTGTCATTTGAGCCCGATTTGCCGCTGAGCGAAGTCACCCGGCGCAGCCAGGAAATTGAGTCGGATATACGGCAGGCTTTACCCGATGCGATTGTATCGGTCATTCCACATGTGTTTGATCCTGACAAGCCTGAAGCAGGCGCCCAAGACGAATCTGCACGATGACACACATTAAACCTGTTGGATTGCCCGCCCCTGCTGACCCACCTCCCGCGGGGGCTCGCACAGTCGGCTGGCAACTCAGACTGGCACTGATAGCGGTTTTGATCGCCTGCCTGGCGCAAATCGCCAACGCCCAGGCCGCGCCTGACGGCCAGGACCCCATCGTCATCGGCATGTCCGGAGCATTCAGCGGCACATCAGCCAACCTGGGCGAGGCCCTGCACAGCGGCATGCAGGCCTATTTCAACCAGGTGAACCAGCAAGGCGGCCTGGATGGGCGCCAGCTGGTGCTGCGTGAGTACGACGATGGCTATGATCCCGAACCCGCCATTGCCAACACGCTGCGCCTGGTGCGAGATGACCGGGTGTTCGCGCTGATGGGCTACATCGGCACCCCTACCGTGACACGTGTTCTGCCGGTATTGCAGTTATACCGCGAAGACCAGCTGTTCCTGTTTTTTCCGTTCACCGGTGCCCAACCACAACGCCAGGCACCTTACCTGGAGTACGTGTACAACCTCCGGCCTTCCTATCGCCAGGAAACCGCCGGCCTGGTGAAACACCTGGTTCAGGCCGGCATGAAACGCATTGCCATGTTCTACCAGGCGGATGCCTACGGCAGAAGCGGCTGGGAGGGTGTGCGGCGGGCATTGGAACCCGAAGGTCTGAAAATCGTCGCGGAGACCACTTATGCCAGGGGCACACCATACAACGCCACGTTCATGCAGCAGGTTGAGATCCTGCGCGATGCGCAACCTGATGTGATTATTTCCATCAGTGCCAAACAGGCCGCTGCAGGATTTATCCGCGATGCGCGCGATGCCGGCTGGGATGTACCGATTGCAAACGTATCCTTTGTAGACAGCGACAGCCTGCTGGAGCTGTTACTGGCGGCGGGCCGGGACAGCCCGGTGGACTATACGCGCAACCTGATCAACTCCGAGGTGGTGCCCAACTACCTGGATGCCACGCATTCGGCGGCGATCGAATTCCGCGAGCTAATGGCGGCCAGCGGATTCGCCAAGCCCGGCTTTGTCAGCTTTGAGGGCTTTCTGAACGCCAAACTGCTGGTAGAAGTGCTGCGGCGCATGAACGGCGACATCCGGCGCGAACATATCCGCCCCATCATGGATGCCATGAGCGGTTACGATATCGGGCTGGAGGAACCCGTGGTCTTTGGGCCCAACCGCAATCAGGGTTTACAGAACGTTTACTACAACCGGGTAGAGAACGGCCGCTTTACGACCATTGAAGACTGGTCGCAATGGAAGACGGATGTCGAAACTTTTTAAGAAAACCCTGCTCGTGGTCATCGGCCTGTTCGGCCTGATTTCCGTGAGTGTCTCGGTGCTGTCAGGCTGGTATATCCACTCCGGCATGAACCAGGAGTTCGAAGTAAAAGGGCGCTCCATCGCCAGCATCATCTCCGACGCCAGCATCACGCCGCTGCTCAGCGAGAACTATGCCACCCTGCAATCCATGATTGACCAGTACATGCATATCGTTGGTGTGTCCTATATCCTGGTCACCGATGCCGATAACACCCCGGTGGCGCACACTTTTGTGCCAGCAATTCCCGACCATGTCCACCAACTGCTGAAGTCGCCCGTGGCGCTGGACGCTGCTGGCCGGACAGAGGTTGCACGCGCCCGGCTGGTGGACTCGGCGGACCACATCAATCTCGTCACACCCATCCTGGGAGGGCTCGCCGGTCACGTCGCGGTGGGCATGGACAAGAGCATTATCCGTAACCAGATCACGTCCATTCTGCTGCAACAACAAGTCATCATCATATTGTTGCTGCTGTTCAGCATTCTGGTGAGCTACCTGCTGATCAACCGCATTTCCCGGCCACTGGCTCTACTCAACCGGCATGCGGAGAAACTGGCGGAAACCGAAATTGACAGGCTGCATGAAATCCAGAGTGAGATTGAACCCATAGCCAGTGGTTCACGGGATGAAATCGGTGCTCTGGCGCAATCGTTTATTTACATGGAAAAGGCACTGGATGCATCGGTGCGGCGCCTGGCGCGAAACATTGCCAGCCAGGAGCGCATCAAGACCGAGCTGGTGGTGGCCAGGGATATCCAGATGCGCATCCTGCCAGCCACCGCGGCTTTGCAGTCCATGAGCATTGGCACCCAGGTGGATGCACTGATCCAGCCAGCCAAGGAAGTTGGCGGTGACCTGTTCGACTGCTTTTACCTGCCCGACAAGCAGATGCCGGACCCAGCCGGTGACGGTCAGGCAGCGTCGAAAAGGCTGTTTTTCGCCATTGGCGATGTATCCGGCAAGGGCGTGCCCTCCGCGCTGTTCATGTCACTGACCTGCACCCTGTTGCGCTCCAAGGCCAGCCATTACGACTTGCCAAATGAGTTGCTCAAGGCGGTGAACAAGGACCTCAGCCTGATCAACCATTCCTGCATGTTCGTGACCTTGTTCTGCGGAATCCTGGACGTGGAAAGCGGCGCAGTCACTTACTGCTCGGCCGGCCACAACCCGCCTTATGTGATGTCACCAGGGCGAGGCGTACAGGCTTTGGAGTGTAAAAACGGTATCGCGCTGGGTGCCATGGATAATGCAGAGTACACCAACCACACGGTGACGCTGTCACCCCGCGATACCCTGTTTCTGTTTACCGATGGCGTCACCGAAGCCATGAACCGGCAGGAAATGCTGTACAGCGAACAACGGCTGATTCAGGTACTGGAACAACACCTGGACGCACCGCCGGTGGATCTGCTGCAAAGCACACTGGAAGACATCATCCGTTTCGCCGAGAACGAACCCCAGGCCGATGACATCACCATGCTCGCCATTCAGCGGGCCGCAGCCAGCTAGTACACCCGGCCGGCTTTAAGCGCCGCGGCTGAAACTGACGGCTTCATCCAGTGACAGGAAGTGCTGCATGATCATCAGAAAGCCGCTCATTTCCAGCACATCAAGCACCTGCTGATTGGCACGGCACAAGGCAAACCGCCCGGCACGTTTTTCCAGCATTTTGGCGGTCTTCAGCAGCACTCTCAGACCGGAACTGGCAATGTAGGCCGTCTCGTTGAAATCAATGATGATCAGCGTTTTGCCTTCATCAATACGCGCCATCAGTTCGTTTTCAGCATCCGGGGACGTGGTGGTATCCAGGCGGCCACAGAACTGCACCACCAACACGCCTTCATTTTCGTTGTAAGCAACTTCCATAGATTGCGGCCCTGAGGCTGGAAAAGGATGACATGATAGCCTGAAACCGGGTCGGGAATCGCTGTTTACAGCAGCCACGGTACAGCTGCGGAGCACGGCCGTTGGCCTGGCATTGGCCGTGTCGCAGCCGGCTTGCCTTTGACAGCGGATATTTGCACTATACTGAAACTACATGTGGCCGCACCGCCGGCCGGCACGCTGATTGTTGACTGCCCGCAACAACCATGAGGAGCACATTCAACATGTTCACATCTGGTCCTGGTTTCAAGCATTGCATGGGTTTTCTGCTGCTGGCCGTGGTTGCCCCCGTGTGGGCCGCGGTGTCTCTTGATGACGTGCGCATCTCCCCGGACATCACGGTGTTGCTGAGCGGACAGGTGCTGGACGATGAAGACGTGGGAGAGGACAACCTGGGTGGTACGGTTTCCTTGCTGGGTATTGGCGCACTGCCTGCCAACGCTGACCTCGGCGCCTATCATGCGATGGACAACGGCGATGCCTTGTTCGCCCTGGATATTACCGCCAGCCTGGCCGGCGGCATCACGGCCCGGCCGCAGGATGTGGTGCGCTATGACGGCGTCAACTACAGCCTGGAATTCACCGGCGGCAATTTCGGAATCCCCGCCGGGGCCCGTATTGACGCGATCAGCCTGGGAGACAGTGGCGAACTGCTGCTGTCCTTCGATATCAGCCTGAGCCTGGATGGAAGCCTGGTCGCTGACGAAGACCTGGTTGCATTCGACGGTGCCAACTTCAGTCTGTTCTTCGACGGTTCCGCGGCCGGCATAGACCCGGCACTGGACCTGGACGCCGCGCATTATCTGGCCGAAAGCAAGGTGTTAATCCTGTCATTCGACGGCTCCGGAATGGCACTGGCCACTGCCTTCAGCGATGAAGACCTGTTGCAGTATGACACCCTGGCTCCCGCCTGGGACATGGCCTATGACGGTTCCGCCCATCATCCTGGCTGGGCCGGGGCCGACCTGGATGCCGCGTGGGTCAGCTTGATCGGCGAACTGATCTTCAGCGATGGGTTTGAAGACCTGTGAGCCACGCCGCCGCAGCACGCGGCATCAGCTTTTCATGGACTGGATAAACTCGTTGGCCTCGTTGATGGACTGGCGCATCGCGGCGACCAGGCGTTCGGTATCCCGTTCGATTCCGTCCAGCTCATTGCGCAAGGACCCGATGGCCCGGGCATTGAGGTTGTGTTTCAACACCAGCACCTGATCTTCAAATGCGTCCAGCACCGGCTTCATTGATTGTTCCGCCTTGCGCATGGCTTTCATCAACTGCCGGTAACGGCGCCTGGTATCGTTCAGCAGACGCTGACTGTCTGCGCGCAAACTGGCGCTGGAATAATCTTTCAGCTCGCTTTCCCATTCACTGAACAGATCTTCCGCCACGTTTTCCACCGCGTCCACGCGATCTTTCACCGCTGCTGCATCGGCCACGCTGCGTTCGTATTCGGCGTTCAGCCGGTCATAGACCTTTTCCAGTTTGCCGCCATCCACGTCAACCAGCGCGCGGAACTGGTCCAGCGCGGAAGCAAACTGCTCCGCCGCGTCATCCTGTGAATCGCGCGCCTCTTCCACGCGGTCGACCAGAATATCCCGTTTTTCAATACCCAGGCTCTCCATGGTGGCGTAATAGGCGGTGGAACAGCCACCAAGCATCGTCAGCAGCAAAACCAGTGCCGGAACGGCGGTCAGCGGGTAGGTTCGGAACATCATGCGGTATCTCCGTTGCGTGGGCTGAAGGGGAAGTATAGGTCACGCCAGCCGCACGGGGCGGCGGCCCCAATCCCGGTTTCAGGCGTCAGTCATCTTGCGGCATACAAGCACCCGTTTATTCTGACAGCCAGATCAGCGGAAAGTGTCATTAATCAGCCACTTGCGGCCATGCTCGCCAGCGCGGCCAGGCGCTGTCCGTTTAGCGGGAGGACCTGAGCAGGGAAAACAGCGCTGGCGCAAAACCCAGGCTGCCAGACATGCCCGCATCACACACGGAAGCTGCCTGCAGGCCTCTATGCTGGGCACCGCTCAGTAACACCGCGCGGCGGTTCTGCGGCCGTGCCTTGACCAGCGGCTGAACACGTTGCATCGCCAGCGAACTGGGAGTGATGTCATCAAATTCGGCAAACAGCAACAGCAGGTCGCCGGGATAGTTACGCCATACCGGAAGGGGATCGAAGTCGGTCTCCAGCGTTGTATACCAGTCAAAGGCGCCTAAATTTACCGCGGCCGAATCCGGCATCAACCATTCTTCCAGCGCAGGCTCGGCAGCCGCCAGCAGCGTCATCTCATCCAGCCGCGCCGCGCTGTCCGCATCGCCCGTGCTGACAAAATCCACAAATGCCTGCCTTTGCCGCAACACCCGTTCCCGGTCCGGCGGCGCCAGTCCGGCACAGCGCATTTGCACCTCACTGCTGTAGAGATACTGTTCTTCAAGCGTCAATGCCGCTCCCGCCGCGCTGATCAGGTAAACATGGGAGGCCTGCGCGCCCTGCTCTATGGCCCTGGCAATCACCCAGCCGGCCTGGCCGGAACCGGCCAGCCCAACGAAAGAGTCGTCAACGTCCTGCAGGCCGCGCAGATAGTCCAGCGCGGCACGGGCATCCGCGGCCAGGTCCGCGAAGGACGCCTGGCGCCAATTACCAGTGGAATGGCGCACCCCTCGCTTGTCGTAGCTCAGCACCGTTTGGCCCGAGCCAGCCAGGGCATCGGCCAGCACCGCGTTCAGTGAGGCATGGCCGTTGCGGTCCTGGGCACCCGCACCGGGCACCAGCACGGTGGCCCGGCCGTTAGCTTCCACCGGCCGGTACATATCCGCCCCCAGGGTCCTGCCATCCGCCGATTCGAACACCACGGATTCGCGCTGGTACCGATGTTCACGTTCGGCCAGCAATCGCTGCTGCGCGTGTTCCACGGCAAGTGCGCGGGCGGGTGCGTCGGCCGACGTACTGTCCAGGGTAAAGGTATACGTGTGGGTAGGCGTGGCCGAAGATACCGTCGCACCGCCAGTCCAGACCAGGCCGGACACGCGTTTCAGGCCTTGCCAGCGGTTGGTGCAACTGTTACGTGCGTACAGGCGCTTGGTGGAATGCGTGATAACCATCAGGCAGCCATCCTGCAGGCGGTAACGTCCGCTCAGGCGGCCATAAAAATGCGGGTCAAGGGTTTCCCGGCTGGCGTCAAACAGTGGCGGTCCCGGCAACTTCTCGAAATCAGCATTGCTGGCAGAGGTGCTGTAATCCGCGCGCAAGCGG
>JBFIHZ010000159.1:0-8549 GCA_041601535.1 Lysobacterales bacterium
CAGCTTGTCACGCCATTTGTCTGTCTTGCTGGTGTCTGTCATGTGGTCGAACCTCCCGGTTCGTTGTGTATCGGGTATGCACAGATTATGAACCATACAGCGCGGTGGTTAACAGCACCCGTAAATCCAATGTGTCCGAACGTAGCGCACCCATGATGATCAAGAAACCGGCTTTGTTGATGGCCCCGGTAGTGGCGTTGCTGGTTACTGCCAGCTGGCTGGGCGGTTGCGCCGGGCCTGCCTATTACGCCCAGGCGGTCGCCGGCCACGTGCGGCTGATGCGCGCCCGCGTTGACGTCGCTGACTTGCTTAACGACCCCGGCGTGGCGCCTGATTTGCAGGGCCAGCTGCGGCTCGCCGAGGATATTCGCCAGTATGCGCAGCAACAGTTGCAACTGGGTGACCGGTCCAGCTTCAGCCGCTATGCCGCCACCGGCCGGGACGCGGTGACCTGGAATGTGGTGGCCGCTGCCGAGTTTTCCATCGAGCCCCGTTTATGGTGCTTTCCGGTGGCCGGTTGCGTACCCTACCGGGGTTATTTCGATCGCGACAGGGCGGTGGCGTTTGCCGGGCGGCTGCAGGCCAGGAACTGGGACGTGATGGTCTCGCCCGCGGTGGCTTACTCCACCCTGGGCTGGTTTGAAGACCCGCTGACAGACACCATGTTCCAGTATTCCGCCGCCCAGCTCGCCGGCGTCATGTTTCATGAACTGGCGCATGAGAAACTGTACCTGAAAAGTGATGTCGCATTCAGTGAAGCCTTTGCCGGTTTCGTGGAAACAACCGGAGTACGGAAATGGCTGACAGATACCGGCCGGGACGACCAGATGACCGCATGGGAAAGGCAGCGGCAGGCCAGCCGGCAGTTCAATGAATTGCTGCGGACAACCCGTCGAAAGTTGCAACTGGAGTATGCTTCACAGCATAGCGAACCACAGAAACGGCAAATGAAGCAGAAAATCATTGGCGACATGCAGACGCAGTACCGGCAGCTGGTTCAGTCCGAGTGGAATGGTGTGGATTATTTTTCCGCCTGGATGTCCGGCGATGCCGGCGGTGAAGTTGGTAACCAGGCCTTTGGCCAGATCAATAATGCCCACCTGGCGCTGATGAACAGTTACGAAGGGGGGCTGTGCGCCTTCGCCCTTCTGTTTGAAGAATCGGGGCGTGACTTACCCCGATTTTACCAGCTGGCAGAGATCAAGGCCGGGCTGGACGATGCTGCCCGGCAGGCCTGGCTGGACACGCCCTGCCAGCCGTTTGCTTCCGCGGGCGAACTGTGAGAATTTACCGCGCTGGCAATACTCCGGCGATATCGCACCCGTGAACCCGTTTCCCGCTAAATTCCACGGTCTGGCCCTGCTGGCCAGCGTTGTTGTGCTGTGCTGGGCAGCGCCTGCCGCCGCACAACCCGAAGCCGACTCGCCCATCGCCTGTCCGGACCGCAACCTGGGCCCTTCCCTGCCCCCCACGCCGGACCGCAGTGGTGAGCCCATTACCGTCTTCGCCCGCTATCTGGATGCCAGCAACAGCCGGCAAAGCGAAGCCCGGGAAAACGTGGAACTGTTCCGTGCCGACCAGCATCTGACCACCGAACAGATTTTCTACAACAATGAGACCAAGGTGGTTACCGTACCGGGCGTGGTCAGTTATCAGGACCAGCAGGTGTGGATCAATGGCCAGCAAGCCTATTATGACTTCCGGCAGGAAAGCGGCCAGTTCAGTGAAATAACCTATGGCCTCACCGGTTCCAGCGCAAACGGTGCGGCGGATAAAATCACGCTGGACGGCGGCAACCGCTCTTACCTGCATCAGCTTTCCTACACCACCTGCCCGGGAACCAATCCCGACTGGCGGCTGGACGCACGTGAACTGGAAATTCGGCATGAAGACGGCGTAGGTATCGCACGCGGCGCCAAACTCACCTTCAAGGGCGTACCCATCCTGTACACCCCCTGGTTCTCGTTCCCGATCGACGACCGCCGCCAAAGCGGCTTTTTGTATCCCAGTTTCAGCAACACCAATGACAACGGCTTTGAATTTGGTGTTCCGTGGTACTGGAACATCGCACCCAACCAGGATGCCACGCTGGAGCCGCGCTATTTCACCAACCGCGGCTTTATGCTGTCCGGGCAATACCGCTTTCTGACGCGGCGCAGCGGCGGCAACCTCGAATTCGATTATCTGCCGGATGATGACAAAACCGGTGATGCGCGTTTCCACTACCGGCTGGAACACAGCTCCAGTCCCTTGCAGCGCTGGCGCACCAACCTGGTCATCGACCGCGTCAGCGATGACCAGTACTTCCAGGATTTTGGCTCCAGCCTGTACCAGACATCACTGCAATACCTGCACAGCAGCGCCACGCTCAGCGGCGTGGGCCGTTATTGGAATCTCGAGGTGCTGGCGGACGACTTCCAGGTCATTGATGAAAGCGTTGAACCTGAAAACGAGCCCTACCGCCGTGTACCGCGCGTGGCGTTCTGGATGGACCAGCCGCTGGGCCGCAGCGGGCTGGCCTTCAACATCAACTCGGAACTGGTGTATTTCGACCGCGACGTGGGCTCCACCGGGGCCCGCTTTGATCTGACCCCCACGCTGTACTGGCAACGCTATGAGCACTGGGGCTTTATCAAGCCCAGCATTGGCTACCGCTATACCAGTTATGCGCTGGACCGCATGGACGAAGAGGGTTCCGACACCCCGGACCGTGGCACCACCATAGCCAGCCTGGACGGAGGCCTGTATTTCGACCGCCTGAATGCTGACGGCAGCACCCAGACACTGGAACCGCGGATTTTCTACCTGTATGTCCCGTATGAAGACCAGTCGGACCTGCCGCGCTTCGATACCAGCGAATACACGTTTGGTTTCAGCCAGCTGTTCAACACCAACCGCTTTACCGGTGCTGACCGTCAGGGTGACGCCAACCAGGTGTCGGTGGCCCTGAGCACGCGCAATTATCGTTCCAGCAGTGGCGAGGTGGTATGGAGCCTCAATGTGGGTCAGATTTTTTACCTGGACCCCTTACGCGTGCAGCTGAATGAGGCCGAACGCAACCGCAAGGTAGATTATTCGCCGTTTATTGCCGAGTTCAACTGGCACCCGTTCACCCGCTTCAGCGCACGCACCGGGGTGCAGTGGGACTGGGAGCAGGACCAGCTGGACGTGGTCAGCTTTGGTGTGTCCTACTCCGGCAAGAACCGTCAGCGGGCCAGCTTTGACTATCGCTTCCGGCGCGACCGCGTCGACCAGTTTGACCTGCGGCTGTTCTGGCCCGTGAACGATCAATGGCGTTTCCTGTCGCGTTTGAATTACTCGTTTGCCGATGACGACGTGCTGGAAATCCAGGCCGGCATCGAGTACGAAAGCTGCTGCTGGGCCGTGCGCACGGTATTGCGGCGCTACCTGAAGAACCGCGATGGTGACTACCGCGATGGCATCTTTATCGAGCTGAACCTGAAAGGATTGTCCAGCCTGGGCACCCGTGCACAGGATCTGTTCAGTTACTGACCGCACCATTCGCCCGATGGCAAGCGACCACGGGCACGCAGTCCACGCACCCGCTGTGCGCCAATTAGGCGTATGTCGCGGCTAACGTGTAAAATGGAACCCGTTTCGCAGCCAGGCGTCAAAGGCTGCAACCCGCCGTATTTCGGAGATTTGCCTGATGATTCACGTGTTATTCACGCGCACCAAACCCAGCTTGCATCTGCTGCTGCTTTTCTGCCTGTTGTCATTGCCTGTTAGCGCGCTGGCGCAATCGTCCGGCAGCGACCCGTTTGCCAGCAGTTCGGTCAAGCCACTGGACTCCATCGTGGCGCTGGTTGAGGACGACGTTATCCTGCGCAGCGAGCTGGATCAGGCGATGCAGGGCATCCTGGACCGCATTCGTGCCAGCGGTGAAGCCATGCCGCCGCAACACCTGGTGGAAAAGCAGGTGCTGGAACGGCTCATCATGCGCGAACTGCAAGTACAGCGGGCCCTGCAAACCGGTATCCGCATCAGCGACGCCGACATTGACCAGGCCCTCACCACCCTGGCGCAACAAAACAACATCACGGTGCAACAAATGCGCGAGGTGATCGAAGGTGATGGCGAAGATTTCGCAGAGTTCCGCCGCAACATCGGCGAGGAACTGCTCACCGAACGCCTGCGCCAGCGCATCGTCAACGGCATGGCGCCCATCAGTGATACCGAAGTGCAGATCCTGCTGGCCTCTGAAGACCTCAGTGGCGGCGAGTATCGCATTTCACACATCATGCTGGCCCTGCCGGAAGGGTCCACCCCGCAGCAGATCAAGGAAGTGGAGGAAGAAGCCGAGGACATTCATCGCCGGCTGGAAGAGGGCCTGGATTTCGGTTCCGCCGCGATCAGCTATTCAGACAGCCAGGAAGCGCTGGAAGGTGGCGACGTGGGCTGGCGTGATCTCAACAGCATTCCGACCTTTTTTGCCGATGCCATCCGCGATTTCAAACCCGGCCAGTTCACCCAGCCCATCCGCAGCCCGGCCGGTTTTCATATCGTCAAGGTTACCGATTACCGGGAACAGCGCCAGGTGGTGATCAAGGAATATAACGCGCGGCATATCATGGTAGAAATCAACGAACTGATCTCGGCCCGCGCCGCCATGGACCGGATCATTGACATCAAGAAACGGCTGGACGCTGGCGGAGATTTCGCTGAATTGGCCAAGGAATATTCCGATGACCCAACCAGCGCGAATATTGGTGGCGACATGGGCTGGTTCCCACCCGAAGCCTACGGCGAACGGGTTGCCCAGACACTGTCCGGGCTGCAGCAGGATGAAATCAGCGAACCCTTCCAGACCATGGCCGGCTGGCACATCATGCAGCTGCTGGGCGTGCGGGAAACCGACCGTACCGAAGAAGCCATCGTGGAAGAAGCGCGCAACAAGATCCGTCAGCAGAAAGCCGAACAGGAAATTGAACGGACCCTGCGCCAGTTCCGCGATGAAGCCTTTGTTGAAATCCGCTTGCCCGGCGCGGAGAGTTCTTCCAGCTGATGCATTGATCCGCATGAACTTGCCAGCGCGCCAGCCGATGGCCTGGCCGCCGCGGCAATCGGGTCATCTGTCCGCCGGCTGCAACCCAACGCGATCGGCAGCATCACGTCACGATTGCAGCCATCCGCCATACAGGCATGGCTGCGGCAGCTTTTCCCGATCTCCGTAACGTGTTGTATAAACGATCGGGCTGTATAAACGAGAGACACAAATAACCCATGAATAGTGCTGCACCTGTTTTGGCCATCACCCCAGGCGAACCCGCCGGAATAGGCGCTGAAATCAGCTTGAAACTGGCGTATGAACACCCCGAGCTGCGCTTGCTGGCAGTGGCCGATCCGCACTGGCTGAAAGAAAGTGCCAGGCAGTTCGGGCTGAACGTGGCCGTGAGGCGCTGGCAGCCGGGCGATGCCATCGAAGCCGGCACACTGGCCTGCCTGCCGGTGGAACTGGCCACCCCCGTCACACCCGGCCACACCGATGTGCGCAACGCGCCCTATGTACTGAACACCCTGCGTGCAGCGGTTGATTGTGTGCAGCAGGGGCACGCAGCGGCCATGGTCACCGGCCCGGTGCACAAGGCAATAATCAACGACGCCGGAATACCGTTCAGTGGACATACCGAATTTTTGGCGCAAAGAGCGGGTGTAAAACAGGTTGTGATGATGCTGGCCGCGCCGGGTTTACGGGTGGCGCTGGTGACCACCCACCTGCCGTTGCGCCAGGTGGCTGATGCCATCACGGCGCCACTGCTTGAAAACGTCATCGGCATCGTCCACGCGGACCTGAAAAGCCGGTTTGGCGTGCAGCAGCCCAGATTACAGATTCTGGGGCTTAACCCCCACGCCGGCGAAGGCGGCCACCTGGGGCACGAGGACGATGCCATCATCCGCCCGGTTATCCAGCGTTGCCGCGAAGCCGGCATGACCCTGGAAGGGCCGGTGCCGGCCGATACGGCCTTCAACCCGCCAAGGCTGGAACGCTGTGACGCGGTGGTGGCGATGTATCACGATCAGGGCCTGCCGGTATTGAAACACTTTGGCTTTGGCCGCTCCGTAAACATCACGCTGGGGCTGCCGTTTATCCGCACCTCGGTCGATCATGGCACCGCACTGGACATAGCCGGGCGCGGTCAGGCCGATGCCAGCAGCTTTTACCATGCCGCCAAAATGGCGGCCGACATGGCCAGCGCGCAGCGGCCCGCGGTACCCGCATGAACCACAAGGCACGCAAACGCTTCGGGCAGAACTTTCTGACCGATGAACGCGTGGTGCAGCAGATTGTCCAGGCCATTGCGCCGCTGCCCGGCGACCGCATCATCGAAATCGGCCCGGGCCAGGCGGCACTTACCCTGCCATTGCTGGAATCGGGCGCACGGCTGCAATTGGTGGAAATCGACCGGGATCTGGCAAAAGTGCTGGAACAGCGCATCACGCCCTTCCCGCGCGCCTCCCTGCACATCGGCGATGCCCTGGCCATGGACTTTGCCGAACTCACCGGTGGTGAGGCGTTCCGGCTGGTGGGCAACCTGCCCTACAATATTTCAACCCCCTTGCTGTTTCATGTGTTGCAGTGGAGCGGACTGATTAACGACATGCATTTCATGTTGCAGCGTGAAGTGGTGGAGCGGATGTGTGCGCAGCCGGGCAACAAAACCTGGGGGCGGCTTTCGATCATGTGCCAGTACCACTGCGCGGTGACGTCCCTGTTCGAAGTTGCCCCGCAAGCGTTCAGCCCGGCGCCGAAAGTACATTCCGCCATCGTACGGCTGGTTCCCCATCAGGAGCCACCGGTTAAAATAAACCATATGGTAACGTTTGACCGGCTGGTGCGGCAGGCTTTCAGCATGCGGCGCAAAACCCTGCGCAACTGCATGCGCGGTCTGCTCGAAGCAGATCAGATTGCTTCCGTTGGCATTGACCCCGGGTTACGGCCGGAATCACTGGGATTGGAAGAGTTCGCCGCTCTGGCCAACCTGATGGCCGCCAGCCCGCCAGTCAGCACGTCTGACCGCAGGAGCACACAGTGAAACAGGTTGATATCAAGCCGCAACCGGCCTATGTGGGCCAGCAACGCGGGCAACACGCATTTGCCTACACCATTACCATCACCAACCAGATGTCAGTACCGGTGCAACTGCTCACGCGCCATTGGGTAATCACCCACGGCAACGGCTTTATCGAGGAAGTGAAAGGCGATGGCGTGGTCGGACAGCAGCCCAGGCTGGAACCGGGAGAGAGTTTCAGTTACACCAGTGGTGCGCTGTTACCCACGCGCAGCGGCTCGATGGCGGGCAGCTATGAGTTCACCACCGATGAAGGCGCGCGTTTTCGTGTGGCCATTCCCGAGTTTGTACTGGCCGCACCCGAATCATTGCACTGAGTTGCCTGTCTTCGAATACGACTGCACCGCTTGCTGTAATTCCTGTAAATAAGCGGAATAACGCTGCCAATGGCCCAGCCCGCGGGTATTGATCGTTTCGCGCACCTGAGCCGCGCTGGCGGTATTCACTGCGCGGTCGGCGCGGTGTGACTGCAGACAAGCCGGTTCAAACGGCAGTTCGAGAAAATCCAGCAACCGGCGGGTTTCCTCCTCCGGCTGTGTCACCAGGTTTTCGTAATCCAGGTTCAGCACCCGCTCCGGCGCACGCTGCTGCCAGTAGTCCATATACTGCTGGTGATCATGCCAGTACGCGGCAAGGTCCTTGAAGTCATAGGCAAACGATGAACCGCTGATAAACAGTTGCCGGTAACAGCTCCAGCACACGTCCATGGCATCCCGGCGCACATTCACCACCAGCGCTTCGGGCAGCATTGCCAGGATCATACCCACGTAAGGAAAATTGCCGGGCAGCTTGTCGGTGAACACCGGCGTGTCGGTATACCACTCCTTACAGTGCGTGAGGTAGTCGCGGCCGAGCTTTCGCCATGCATCCGGCGACAGCCCGGCAACCCAGTCGGCCACACCGGCTTTCCTGGTTCTGACTTCGGCCGCCATCAGCCGGGGCAGCCAGGGCAATTCGCTGGCGGCGGTCACCTGGCTGTGCGCGGCCAGTATCTGCTCGGTCAGGGTTGAGCCCGAACGTGGCAGGCTGACCAGGAACACCGGCCGGGGCTGGCCCAACGGTGCCGGGCGTTGCGGCAGCTCGATGTCGTGCATGGCCTCACGCAGCTGATCCAGCCAGCTGCTGAAGCCCTGGCGGTCCCAGGGCTCCAGTTTGCGTTTCAGGCGGTTGCCCTCGGCGTAATGGGTAAACGCCTGTTCCAGCTGGCCGCGCTGGTCATGCGCGGTAGCCATGGCGAATTCGAAAAACACCTGCTGATGGCTGTTGCTGCCGGCATCCGCGTGGCGCGCCAGTTGCCTGAACTCCTCGTCACTGAATTGGCCGGCCTTGAGATTGGATAATGACCACCAGGCAGTACCCTCTTGCGGATTGACCGCGATGGCCTGGCGAAACAAACCGGCTGCCTCACTGATATTACCCAGCGCTTTGTGAACGTCCGCCAGCGTCAGCAGGGCGCCG
>JBFIHZ010000160.1:0-8546 GCA_041601535.1 Lysobacterales bacterium
GTAGCTTTCCACCGCCAGCACCGGCTGGCCGCTGTCGCCGATGGCCTTGGTGGGCACGTTGTAGGCGGTGGCATCGCGCGGATTGATGTAGCTGATAAAATCCAGCGGGCGTTGCCAGAGGGGTGCCGGATAATCCAGCATTTGCGCGAACTGGTGTTGCGAATTCTCTTTCGACAGCTCCCAGGAGGTCTGCAGGAACGGCTCGCTGGCCAGCATCAGGCCGTGGGTGGAAGGCCGCAACCAGCGGTTGCCATGTACCACGAACAGCGGCGTGACGATGTCGCCAAAAGTCAGCGGCGGGGAATCCATGATCTTGCTGACATCCGGGTAGGAGTACACGCTGAAATCAATGGTAATCGCGCTGGGGATCTGTTCGGATGCCAGCATCGGCCGGCTGTGCAGCCGCTTTTCCTTGTCGTAGACAATTATATGGGGTGACAGCAGCACGCTGTCCGCCGGCAGGCTTTTCTGCAACTCGCGGTACAGCGTCATGGCGAAGTAATTGGTCTTGGCGATCACCGCCTGGGCCACACGCGTTGTATCGTTGCGGATTTTCACCTCTATCGGCACCGTGCCGCCAATCGCGTTACTGGCAAAGGCGTGATAGAACGGCAGTTCGGCATCGGCATGAATGATGGCCGGGTAGCGGATCACCACCAGCGCCTCGGAGCGTGGCAGCTCGCTGAACGCAGGTGCTTGTGCGCTGCGCTCTTTATATACCGAGGTCTTGTTGCCCCGCGCGGTGCCCGCACAGCCGCTCAGCAGCAGGCAAAACGCAAGCGCCAGCAGACACCAGCCGGTAAACGGCTTGAGGTGCTGGGTGGCTGGCCTGGCAGGGGCGTGTGTTTGCTGCAAAAAACCGGTCCTGTTAACAATCATCATCTGAGCAGTTGCGGCTCATGGGTGTGGCCCGAAGGGCAGAACCTTTCAGACCGCGGTATGCCGTTGAAATTCCCTGGCGGAAGCGCCGATGGCCGCGGTTTCGGCCAGGTGCTGTGCTTCCCGGCATGGCCGCGGGTGCCAGCATCGCGGTGACCCGAACGGCGGCGGCGCTAAATGTACCACGGACAGCCGGATTGCGCTTGCTGCCGCCGGCTGGAACTGCGTCGCCAGTCAGCCCGGGTTAGTGGTCAGATAAGGGTTATGGCATCATGGGTCCGGTCCCGCACTGATGGTTCAGATATGATCGCCAAACTGAAAAACTCACTTGTTGTTATGCTGCTTTGCACCCTGCCGCTGCACCCCGCGGTTGCTGATGTGCTGGATGATCGGCTGGGCAGTATTACGCTGCCGCCGGGGTTTGAAATCCGCGTGCTGGCCGATGGCGTGGAAGACGCCCGGCAAATGGCCCGCGGCGACCAGGGCACGATTTTCGTCGGCTCGCGCAAGGCTGGAAAAGTACACGCCATCGTGGATGCCGACCGCGATTATGTATCGGACCGCGTACTGCTAATCGACCAGGGTTTAACCATGCCGTCCGGCCTGGAGTTCCGTGCTGGCAGCCTGTACGTCGGCGCGCTGGACCGCGTGTTGCGCTATGACGGCATTGAGGACAGTCTGCAGCAACCGCCCGAGCCCGTGCTGGTCAGCGATGCCTTTCCGGACAAGACCCATCACGGCTGGAAATACCTGCGCTTCGGGCCGGATGGCTGGCTGTATGTGCCGGTCGGCGCGCCGTGCAATGTTTGTGACGAGCCGGGTTTTGCCAACATCCGCCGCATCCGTGTCGATGGACAGGGAGACGAAGTCTATGTCAGCGGGGTGCGGAACAGCGTGGGGCTGGTGTTTCATCCGCAAACCGGCGAGCTGTGGTTTACCGACAATGGCCGCGACATGCTGGGTGACGAAATCCCCAACGATGAGCTGAACCGCGTCAGCCAGGCCGGGCAGCATTTTGGCTACCCGTATTGCCATCAGGGCGATCTGCCCGATCCCGAATTTGGCGCCGGCCACCGCTGTGAGGATTACGTCGCACCGGCCGCCAAGCTGGGTCCGCACGTGGCCGCGCTGGGCCTGGTGTTCTACAGCGGCGAGCAGTTTCCGGCAGAGTACCGTGGCAAACTGTTCGTTGCCCGTCACGGCTCGTGGAACCGCACCAAGAAAATCGGTTACGACATCGCGCTGGTGTCGTTTAATGGCGAGGGCGGGGTAAGCGAGGTGGCACCGTTCGCCAGCGGCTGGTTGCAGGGTGAAGACGACTGGGGCCGGCCGAATGACATCCTGCAGCTGCCGGATGGTTCGCTGCTGGTGTCCGATGACAAGGCCAATGCCGTTTACCGCATCAGCTATACAGGAAAATAAACCCGTGAACGGGCTGGCTGGCACGGCTTTGGTTCGCCTGTGAGCGCATGCAGATGAGCGCATGCAGATGAGCGCTTGCAAATGAGCGTGTACACGTGAGCGCAGGCGGGTCAAAACGTTTTCTGTTCTACGTGGAACAGAATTACTGTTACGGTATCCTGCGCCCCATTCAACAGGTGCTGCGGGCGCGCGGCGACGCGGTGGCCTGGCTGCCGGTTGGCGGTGAATTCGATACCAGCGGCCTGGCCACGGACGAGCGCTGCTTCAAATCAGTGCATGAAGCCATTGACTGGCAGCCTGATGCGGTCATGGTGCCCGGCAATTTCGTGCCGGACTTTATTCCCGGCATCAAGGTGATGGTCACTCACGGGCTGATTTCGGAAAAGCGCCGCAAGAAAGATGGCGTGATCTACTCGTTTATCGAGCGCGGCCTGTTTGACCTGTACATAACCCACGGGCCCAACACCACCGAAAAATGGCAGGAAATGGCCCGCCAGGCCGGATATTTCGAGGTGGCCGAATGCGGCTGGTCCAAGCTCGACCCGCTGTTCGACGGCAGCCTGGCGGCGCAGGCCAGTGAGCAGCCGGTGATTTACTTTGCCTCCACCTTTTCGCCGCGGCTGACCGCCGCACCGCACCTGGTGGAAACCATCCAGGGCCTGCTCGGCCAGTTTCCGTGGCACTGGCAGGTGCATTTTCACCCCAAGATGCCGGCCGGGGTACTGGACCGTTACCGCGCCATTGCCGGTGACCGCCTGACGGTGGTGGACGGCCACGATACCCTGCAGTTGCTGCTGAACGCCGACGTGATGCTGTGTGATACCTCGTCGATCATTTCCGAGTTTGCGCTGCTGCAAAAGCCGGTGGTGACTTTTCGCAACCTGTCACCCAAGCCCTATATGATTGACGTCAGCCGCACCGAGGACCTGGTGCCGGCATTGCAGCGCGCACTGCAGCGCCCGCCGGAAATCATGCAGGCGATCGCGCAGCATGCGGCGCAGACGCACCCGTGGAATGATGGCCGCAGCAGCGAGCGCATCGTGGCGGCCACCGACCGCCTGATCGAGTCCGGCCTGGGGCATCTCAAGCCCAAGCCGCGCAACCGGTTGCGCCACTGGAAAATGCGCCGTGAACTGAACTATTACCGCTGAGCCAGCTGCCGCCCTGGCGCCAGCCACCCGCAACCACAGGACCTGAACAGCCATGCCCGTATTCCATATTATTATCCTGTCCCTGATCCAGGGACTGACGGAATTCCTGCCGGTGTCCAGTTCCGCCCATTTGATCCTGGGCAGCCGCGCACTCGGCTGGCAGGACCAGGGCCTGGTGTTTGACGTGGCTACCCACCTGGGCACTCTGCTGGCCGTGCTGGTGTACTTCCGCCGCGATCTGCTGGACATGTTGCAGGCCTGTCTGGGCCGCATGGGCGGACCGCAACAGCAGTATGAGCGCACCATGGTGTGGTACCTGGTACTGGCCAGCATCCCCGCGCTGCTGCTCGGCGCGCTGGCCCATGACCTGGTCGAGCACTACCTGCGCGATGTGCGCGTGATTGCCTTCACCACCTTGCTGTTTGGCGGCGTGCTGTGGTGGGCCGATGCGGCCGGCCGGCGGGACCGGCAGGTGGAGTCCATGACCTGGCGCAGCGCGGCCCTGATCGGCCTGGCGCAGATGCTGGCGCTGGTGCCCGGGGTATCGCGTTCCGGCATCACCATCACCGCCGGCCGTTTCCTCGGCTTCACCCCGGAAGCGGCGGCGCGGTTTTCCTTCCTGCTGGCCATCCCGGTCATAGGCGGCGCCGGCGCCTACGGCGCGCTGAAAGTGGCGCGCGGCGATGCGCCGATCAACTGGCTGGAGTTTGGCCTGGCCGTGGGCGTGGCCGCACTGGCCGGCTGGTTGTGCATCGCGGCATTCCTTGCACTGTTGCGGCGCATCGGCCTGATGCCTTTTGTCTATTACCGCCTGCTGCTGGGCGTGGTTCTGCTGTGGCTGGTGCTGTAGCGAAGCTGCACGCACCACGGTGGACTGCGGTTTTGGTCTTCGATGCACTAAAATAGTGCGTCATGTTATACTCATGCACTGAAATTGTGCATAGCCAGGCCCCCAGCCTGGCCGGTATTTTTTCAGAAAAACAGATTGAGCGGAATATGCGCCTAAAAGCCGCCTAATTCGCCCAATGTGATGCTAAAACTCAGTGCGTGCCAAACAGGCCCGGAAAGTGTTTCTGGCATGAAAACTGCATATATATAGCGACCCATTTTGGAACACAACTGAGGACGACCCAATCATGAGCGGTGAAAAAATACTCAAAACCCTGAAAGACAAAGACTACGAATTTGTTGACCTGCGATTCTGCGATACCCGCGGCAAAGAGCAGCACGTCAGCCTGCCAACGCGCGTGGTGGACGAAGACATGTTCGAAGAAGGCAAAATGTTTGACGGCTCGTCCATTTCGGGTTGGAAAGGCATTAACGAATCCGACATGGTACTGATGCCGGATGTAGAAACTGCGGTGGAAGACCCCTTCTCCGAGCACAAAACCATGATCGTGCGCTGTGATGTGCTGGAACCGCACACCATGGAAGGGTACAACCGTTGCCCGCGGTCCCTGGCCAAGCGCGCCGAGGCCTACCTGGTGTCCAGCGGAACCGCCGACACCGCCTATTTCGGACCGGAGCCGGAATTCTTCGTATTTGACGATGTGCGTTTCAACGTGGATATGGCGGGTTGCAGCTACCGTATCGACTCAGAAGAAGCGGCATGGAACTCCAGCACCGAGTATGAAGGTGGCAATACCGGCCATCGTCCAGGCGTCAAGGGCGGTTACTTCCCGGTACCGCCGGTGGATTCGCTGCACGACCTGCGCGCCACCATGTGCCAGGTAATGGAAGGAATGGGTGTGCCCGTTGAGGTACATCACCACGAGGTGGGTACCGCCGGGCAGTGCGAAATCGGCACCGTGTTCAACACGCTGACGCGCAAAGCCGACGAAACCATGATTCTGAAGTACGTGGTACAGAACGTGGCGCACGCGGCCGGCAAAACCGCCACCTTTATGCCCAAGCCGCTGGTGGGTGACAACGGCTCCGGCATGCACGTGCATCAGTCACTGTCGAAAAACGGCAACAACCTGTTCAGTGGTGATGGCTATGGCGGCCTGTCGGAAACCGCGCTGCATTATATTGGCGGCATTTTCAAACACGCCCGCGCCATCAACGCGTTCTCCAATGCCACCACCAACAGCTACAAGCGCCTGGTGCCCGGTTTTGAAGCACCGGTGATGCTGGCTTACTCGGCCCGTAACCGGTCGGCTTCCTGCCGCATTCCGTTTGTCGGCAACCCCAAAGGCCGCCGCATTGAAGTGCGCTTCGGCGATCCGGCGGGCAACGTCTACCTGACCTTTGCCGCGATGATGATGGCTGGCCTGGACGGCATCAAGAACAAGCTGGATCCGGGTTCCGCCATGGACAAGGACTTGTACGATTTGCCGGCCGAAGAGGCCAAAGCCATTCCCACCGTATGTTCCAGCCTGGACCAGGCGCTGGAAGCGCTGGACGGCGATCGTGAATTTCTCAAGGCCGGCGGTGTCTTTGATGATGACCTTATCGATGCGTACATCCGCTTGAAGATGAACGAGGTGACGCGCTTCCGGATGAGTACCCATCCGGTTGAATTTGATATGTATTACTCTCTGTAACTACCGGGGCTTGCCTGGTTCATGCGAACTTCGGAACGCTTCGGTAAAACGCTGGCCCTGCACACAAGCAGGGTCAGCGGAACGGACAGCGAACAGGAGATGAACCATGCACAAAGGAATGAAACTGGCGCTGGCGGCAAGCTGGTTGCTGCTGTGCGCCACCCCGCTATCAGCACAGATTTATAAGGTAGTGGACGAATCCGGCAACATTACCTACACCGATCAGGCCCCGTCCGATGGCAGCGGGCCGATGGATTTGCCGGAGTTGTCGGTGGTGCAAACGGACCCCATTCCGCCACCGCGAACTGACGATGCGCCCCCTGCCCAGGCCGATGAAAACACCAGCAGTGAACTGACGCCGCGCCAGCTGCGCCGCATGTACCGGGATTTCCGCATCACCCGGCCGCAAGCGGAAGAAACCTTCTGGGGCACCGGCCAGCAGGTGGTGGTGAGCTGGGGCGCTTCCGCGCCGCTGCAGGCCGGCATGTCGGTGCGGCTGCTGGTGGACGGCCAGCCGCAGGCCGATACCCAGCAATCCATGCTGGCCCTGACCCTGGAACGCGGCGAGCACCAGGTGCAGGCGGAACTGCGGGATAACCGCGGCCGGCGCGTGGTGATCAGTGAACCGGTGACTTTCTTCGTCAAGCAGAACTCGGTGAACTTCAACCGCCCCGCCACCAACCCAAACGGTAACACTTGAATCTCGCCCACGGCCATTTCACCGCCTCACCGGATGCCGAGAGCATTCTTGATCTGCTGGATACGGCGGTAATCCAGCTGGACCACGAGGGCCGCATCAGCATGCTCAACGCAGCCGCGGAGCATTGCCTGCGGGCCGGGCGTGAGCGCGCCGAAAGCCTGCGGCTGTCAGACATTCCGTTTGTTCCGCTGGAACTGCTCAAGGCGCTGGAGCAACCGTTGGAAACCGGCTCGCCGCTGCGTTTGCATGAACTGGTGTTTCCCGGCGGTTCGTATGACTGCACCATCCAGCAGGATGGGCGCGGCACCATGCTGCTGGAACTGCACGACCTGGAGTGGGAGCTCAAGCGCAGCCGCCTGCAGCAACGTGAGCTGCAGACCGGCTTGCTGGAACTGTTAAGCCGCAACCTGGGGCATGAGATCCGCAACCCGCTGGGCGGCATCCGCGGTGCGGCGCAAATGCTGGCGGCCGAACTGGACGCCCCCGAGCTGGCCGACCTGGCGCGACTGATCATGCGTGAGGTGGACCGGCTGGATGAACTGACGCAGAGCTTTGGCCAGCCACAGCTGGCGCAGCAGCCGGTGGACCTGTACCCCTTGCTCGACGAGGTGCTGGATCTGCTGGACGTGGAGTTCAGCCGCAAGGCGGACATCGTGCGTGATTTTGACCCCAGCATCCCGCCGATCACCGGCGATGCCGCCGCCATCCGCCAGGTGTTGCTGAACCTGCTGCGCAATGCCTATCAGTCCAACGCCAGCCGCATCGTGGTGCGCACCCGCATAGAACATGGTGGCGCGCTGCTGCAGCTGCGGCCCTCCAGCCTGCTGCGCATCGACATCATTGATAACGGCGAAGGCGTACCGGAATCGCTGCGCAACCTGCTGTTCCTGCCCATGGTCACCGGCAAGCGGGACGGCACCGGCCTGGGCCTGGCTGTGTCACAGCAAATTGCCGCGGCCCATGGTGGCTTACTGACCTATGAGCCGGTGGAGCATGAGCCGCACAACGGCAGTTGTTTCAGTTTCTACCTGGCGCTGGGCAAACCGGATGCAGCGTGTGCCGCCGGAGCAGCCACATGAGCCGCCAGCCCACCGTGTGGGTGGTTGATGATGATGAGGCCATCCGTTTTGTGTTGCAGCGCGCGCTGGGCCGCAGCGGCTATGAGGTAAAATGCTTTGACAGCGTGACCGCAGTGACCGCGGCGCTGAAGCAGGATCAGCCGCAGGTTATTCTCACCGATATCCGCCTGCCCGATGCCGATGGCCTGGGCGTGATGGACATACTGGCCCAGAGCGCCATCGAGCTGCCGGTTATTGCCATGACCGCCTACTCCGACCTGGACCAGGCCGTCAGCGCCTTTCAGAAAGGCGTGTTTGATTACCTGCCCAAGCCGTTCGACCTCGACCAGGTCATTTCCGTGGTGGGCCGCGCGGTGGCCCCGGGGCGAGCCGAGGAGCCGCCCGCGGAAGAAGCCAGGGGCAGCCTGCTGCTGGGTGAATCGCCCGCCATGCAGGAAGTGTTCCGCACCATTGGACGTCTGTCGCGCTCCGACATCAGCGTGCTGATCACCGGCGAAACCGGCAGCGGCAAGGAGGTGGTGGCACGCGTGCTGCACCAGCACAGCCCCCGCGCGGACAAACCCTTCGTCGCATTGAACACCGCGGCCATACCGGCGGAATTGCTGGAATCAGAACTGTTCGGACACGAACGGGGCGCATTTACCGGCGCACACGCACGGCGCGAAGGGCGCTTTGAAGAGGCGGCCGGTGGCACCCTGTTCCTGGATGAGATCGGCGACATGCCGCTGGCGCTGCAAACCCGCCTGCTGCGGGTACTGGCCGAAGGTGA
>JBFIHZ010000161.1:0-8504 GCA_041601535.1 Lysobacterales bacterium
GACCGCTTGCTGGCCACCGCGCTGGAGCAGTTTGGCCGGCTGGATGCGCTGGTGGCCAATGCCGGTGTATCCGAGGCCAAAACCTTTCACAACCAGAGCCTGGCCGAATTCCAGAAAGTCATCGATATCAATCTTACCGGCACGGTAAACGTGGTTCATCCGGTGTTCCGGCACCTGTACCAGCAGTCTGCGGGCTGCGTGCTGGTCAGCACCTCGGTAGCTGGCCTGTATGGCGAACACGGCCTGCCGGCCTATTCCACCTCCAAGGCCGCCCTGCTGGGCCTGATGTACGCCTTGAGCCTGGAAGGTGCGCGCCACGGGGTACGGGTCAATGCGCTGGCGCCGTTTGCCGCCACCGCCATGACAGAGGAGAAGCTCACACCGGAACTGAGCGCACTGATGCAGGCCGGCTACGTGGCTCCCGTGGTGGCCTGGCTGATCAGCGAGAACTGTGCGGTAAATGGCGAAATCATCATCAGCGGCGCCGGCCGGATGTCACGCGGCCGGGTGCTGGAAACACGATCATTGCCTTTGCCGGCGGTGGAGCCTTTCGCGGCAGACCAGATTGAAGCAGTGTGGAACAAGCTGCTGGCCGGCCCGCCTGGCCAGCCCCATCAAAGTGCGCTGAAACAGTTCAAAACCTTTCTGGTGGATTGAACCGCAGACAACTGCCGCCGCTTCAGCGCGGCAGCTGGTATGGCATGGGTTGCGATGCGCACAACAAACCGGGCGGCGCTTCCACCACGTAACGGATGGAGTTGGCCACCGAGCCGCCTACCGCCATCTGTTCCGCCGTGGTACTGCCGGGCATACCTTGCGGCCGGGTCACATTGAACTGCAGCCGCACATCCGGCTCACCCTCAATGCGCACTTTCCACAGATCCGGGTCGGCGCCGGCATAGTGCGGGTCCACCGCCCAGCTGACATTCATCGCGATGCGCTCCTCGCCATCGACCACGCCGCGCCAGCGCCAGTCCACGTGGCTGACCTGACCCTTGCGAATGGTGCCGGCTGCGATATCGAGATCCTTCAGCGCCGGCAGCATGCGGTGCGCCCGGCGAATTTCCTGCAGGTTCCAGCCCAGCTGCTGAGCGATCGACGCCACCACTTCCTCATACATGGTATTGAGCGTGACCGAGGCGGCAAATGAACCGTCATCAAGGCAGATGGCCCCTGGCTCGGAGCCAAAGCCAAGGATGTCGAAAATATATTCGGGGCTTTTGATCATCCCGGCAATCACGATTTCATGCACATCCACCCGGTCGATGCGGGTGCATACTGAACCCGCCGTTGCCAACAGGCGTTCAGCCACGAAACCCGGGTTAAGCCCGGTGCCCAGAAAACTGCTGCCACCTTTCTGGCAGGCCTGTTCGTATGCCTGGCGGCGGCCCGCTTCCCAGGCCGGCGGATAACTGTTGCCATTGATGCTGATCACGTTCTTGCCGGAGCGCAGCAATGCGATTATGTCCTCATCATGCACCGTGTGGTCTTTTTGAATGCGGGCGCAATGAATCACCACGTCGGCCTCCAGTGCCAGGATTTCTTCGCGGCTGTCAGTGGCCTTCACCCCGGTCAGCGGGCGGTGCACCAGGTCGCCAGCGTCTTTGCCGGCCTTCTTGCCATAGACAAAGACACCGACCAGTTCAGTATCAGGGCGGTCAATCACCGAACGCAGGCAGGAGCGCCCCATGGCGCCGGTGGCCCATTGAATGACCTTATAAGTAGCAGTTTGTGACATGAAGTAATCCCGTTGGAAACGAAGGCTCATCAGCCTGTTGGCCAGTCCTGCTTCAGGGCAGGTTTTTGGCCGCCTGGTATTCTGCTGCCAGCCGGTCCACGATCACACCGACAGGCTCGATGTTGCGCACCGTCCCCACACCCTGGCCGGCCGACCAGACATCTTTCCAGGCCTTGACCTTGGTTTCTGCGCCCGACAAGTCCATCTTGCCCTTCATCGTCAGGTTATCCGGGTCCAGGCCAACCGCGCGGATGCTGGGCCGCAGGTAATTGCAGTCGGCGCCGGTGAATGAATTGGTCATGATCAGGTCGGAAAACTCTGACTGCACCACCATTTCCTTGTACGGCTGGAAGGCAATGCTTTCGTCGGTGGCAATAAACCGCGTACCCATGTAGCACAGCTCGGCGCCGAGGATTTCCGCCGCCCGGACCGCTCGGCCATCGCCAATGGCACCGGCCAGTATCAGAATGCCATCAAAAAATTCCCTTACTGCCGGCACAAAGGCGAAACCCGCCATATGGCCGGTATGGCCGCCAGCACCTGCAGCGACCAGCGCCAGCCCGTCCACGCCAATCGCGGCGGATTTGCGGGCAAATTCGATACTGTTCACATCCGCCAGCACCAGGCCACCGTAACCGTGCACCACTTCGATCACGTTTTTCGGGCTGCCCAGCGCGGTGATCACGATGGGCGGCTGGTATTTTTCCAGCAGCGCCAGCTCTGCTTGCAGCCGCTGGTAGGTGCTGTGCACCACCAGGTTCATGGCCCAGACATCGGTGGCGCCTGGCAATTGCTGCTGTTTCATCAGTTTGAGTTCGCCGGTAATGCGCTCCAGCCAGGCTTCCAGATCATCCAGCGTGCGGGCATTGGGCGCGGGAAACGAACCCACGATGCCGGACCGGCAGGCCGCCAGCACGAGATCCGCTCCGGAAACCAGAAACATCGGTGCGCACACCACCGGCAGGCGCAAGGTGGCGCGCAGTTCCGCGAAGCGGTTACGTGAATCGATCAGTGACATGAATTTTCCTGTTATCAAGCTTGCCAATAGTAACTTTCATTATTAGACTATCAAATCAGCATATTTGCAACCACCTCACAAAGCGTCTTTCTCAAGCGCCTTTACGCGGAGCCCCAATGGAATTATTCACCCAGGAAATCCTGCCCTTGCTGGCCATCAATTTCGCGGTTGCCATGGGCAGCGTGCTGACTTTATGGGTAATCAGCATTGTAATTCGTGATGCCAGCATTATTGACATGTTTTTCGGCGTCATCCTGATGCTGATCGCCGCGGCCAGTTTTCTGCTGGGCAATGGCGCGGACGATCGCAAACTGCTGCTGGTTACGCTGGTAGCCATCTGGGGCATACGCATCACCGTTCACCTGATCAAACGCAACTGGGGGCATGGCGAGGACGTGCGCTATACCAAGCTGCGCAGCTGGGTTAAGGACGATCGTGCATTTATCTGGCTGAGCCTGAAGCAGGTGTTTTTATTGCAAGGCGTGGTGCTGTGGTTTGCCTCGCTGCCCCTGCAGGTGGGCATGGCCTACCCTCAACCTGCGCAACTGGGCTGGCTTGCCTGGCTGGGCACCGTCATCTGGGCTCTGGGCGTTTTCATGGAAACCGTGGCCGACATACAGCTCACGCGCTTTCGCGCGGACCCCGACAAGCGCGGTACCGTGCTCAATACCGGTTTGTGGCGGTACTCACGCCATCCCAATTACTTTGGCGAATTATGCGTGTGGTGGGGCTTGTTCCTGATTGCCTGCGCCCATCCCTCGGGGTGGTTCACAATAATCGGTCCAATCGTGTACTCTTACCTGGTTATCAATGTTACCGGGCAACGCACGCTTGAGAAAAAACTGGCCAAAGAAAAGCCCGGATACAAGGAATACATGGAAACCACCAGTGGACTGTTCCCCCTGCCTCCGCGCGCCAAGCGGGGCGCCTAGCGGGTATTAGTGGACGCCAATAACTACACAAACCTGATTCTGAACAGCCAGGTCGCCAGGGCGCTGGCCGTTCTTGGCGACCGCTGGGCATTCCTGATTATTCGCGATGTGTTTCTCGGCATCCGCCAGTTCGAAGAATTGCGGCGGCGCAGCGGCGCGGCACGCGGCACGCTGACTTCACGCCTGAAATCCCTGGTGGAAAACGGCATTTTGTACAAGAAGCCGTACCAGACATCACCCACCCGCTACGATTATCGCCTGACGGAAAAAGGCCTGGACCTTTACCCCATGGTGCTGGCGGTGTGGGACTGGGAAACCCGCTGGAGCCATGAAAACAGCATTCCCCCGGCGCTGATCCACGAAGTCTGCGGCAAAAATATGCGGCCGGTTTTCCGCTGTGACGATTGCCACCAGCACATCCGCTTGCGCGATGTGCGGTTCGAGGCCCGCGACACACCCGAGGATGCGGAGAAAATTCCGGCGCGCTACCAGCGCCGCTCCAAGGGCAGCAAGGTGTCCGTTGAAGGCGTGGACCGGCGGTTCTTTCATGTGCTCGATGTGATTGGCGACCGCTGGACCGGGCTGGTGGTGGCCAGCCTGTATTTTGGTCTGAGCCGCTATGATGAAATCGCCAATGCCCTGGGCATTTCCACCAACATCCTGGCCGACCGGCTGAAGCTGCTGGTCAAGGTAGGCGTGCTGCAACGCGTGCCTTACCAGCGCAAACCGGTGCGTCATCATTACCGCCTGACGGAAAAAGGCGCCGAACTGTACAACATGAGCCTGCAGATGCACGAATGGGCCAACCGCTGGCTGATTGAAGACGACCAGCAGCCGCTGATCCTGTTTCACAAACCCTGCGAAACCCGGCTGCACAGCGAACTGGTATGCAGCGCCTGCGAGCAGCAGCTCAAGGTTACCGAAGTGACCTACGACCCCGAGTTCAAAGCCGAACTGCGCAAGCAGATGCACCCGGGTAAGTAAACCCGGGTGGTTAACCCGGGTTATTCACTTACGATCGATAAAATCAGGCGGACGCCGGCGCTTCAGTGCCGCTGCCCTGGCCCTGCCCGCCGTGGCCACGCTCCAGATCCTGGCGCAGATACTGCACCAGTTCCTCTTCCGTACATTGCGCCTTGCGGGTGAAATCGTACATATGCCCCGGCCGCAATTTGCGGTCAAACCACACCCCGTCATCGGTGGTTTGCTCCGGACGGGTGGCAGCCAGCCACAGCGCGGTATCACCGCCCTGCAATGGCGTACGCAGCAAAATGTTCTGAATCTTCCAGAAAATGGGCAATGCGGTTTTCACCCCGGGTGTCTTGGCCCAGCCGGGATGGGTTACGTACACGCGGATGCCCCGCTCGCGCAGCTTGCGGTCCCACCAGGCAGTCAACGCAGCCTGCCCGCGCTTGGCATAGGCATAAGCCACCTTGCCGTGGTATTTGGCCGGATCGGTGACATCAAGCTTTTTGTAGCCCAATGGCGCGTTATACATGCCACCGGATGTCATGTTCACGATGGTGGCATTTTGCGCAAACGCACCGGCCTCTATCAGGCCCTCGGTCAGCTGGAAATGACTGAGAATGTTGGTGACATAGGTGGTTTCCCGGCCTTCCGGGGTGAGCACCATTTCATTCAGCAGCAGGCCGACATTATTCATCAGCACATCGATTTTCGTACCCGATGCAATCAGCCGGTCCAGAAATTCCTGGGTGGTGGACTGTAATGACATGTCCACCGATTCCAGTTTCACCCTGGCCTGGGCGGCGGGCGACAATTCCTGCCGTGCGGCCTCCAGCCGCGGCGTGCTTCGAGCTACCGCGATGACCTCGGCGCCCGCTTCCGCCGCCGCTTGCATTATGGCCTTGCCAATACCCAGCGACGCGCCGGTCACCAGCCAGGTCTGGCCGGTAAAGTCCAGTTTCGGTCCGGGGCCCCAGGTCAGGCGTCTGGCGTAATAACCAATCTTGGTGTAGTTGGGTGTAAAACGCCCGTAGAACGTGATGATCTTCATTAACTCTCTGAGTTTCATAATGTTTGCTGCCTTGCACTGACCGTGATGAAGTCCCGTTGCCGGGGTGTTGCTTGCATAAACAGACTTAAGATACTCAATGCGGACCACGCGGTCAATCACCAGTCCGGTTCTGGCAAGTCGTGGACGTTTGACGGTGCTTCGCTTCCACGCTATGTTAAAGTCCATTAATGCAAGTAACGCGGAGGCTCGGGCAGCCAGGCTCCCGAGCCGGCAGACACCCAGGGCTGCAAGCGCCGGTTAACCCGACGCCAGGCCTGCCGGCCTGGCGGGTGCCGGTGTGGATTGAAAATCGCCAGGCGTGACCGTTTGCCCCACAGGAGCACACATGAACCAGAACAAAGGCAGGCCACTGCGCCAGCGGGCAGAACCTTCGGGCACCGACACCCGTCACGCCATTTGCCGTTTTTGCCACGCCATGTGTTCGGTGAAAGTCACGCTGGAGGATCAGCGTATCGTCAACATCATTGGCGACAAGGACAACCCGGTCTACCACGGTTACAGCTGCATCAAAGGGCGCAATTTCCACCAGTTCCACTATTCGCCGGACCGCATCCTGCAGCCACAGAAGCGCCAGCCGGACGGTTCATTTGAACCCGTGGCGCTGGATACGGCAGTGGACGAAATTGCCGGCAAACTTCAGGCCATTATCGAACAGCACGGCAGCCGCAGCGTGGCCATGTATTCAGGCACCTTCAGCCATTTTTGCCCGGCCGGGGTGATGACCCGGCATGCGTTTATGGATGCCATAGGCTCGCCGATGCGCTTTTCCAATGCCACCATCGATCAGCCAGGCAAGCCCATCGCAATGGCCCTGCACGGCCGCTGGGGCGCGGGCCCACAACCGTTTGATGAAAGCGATGTTTGCCTGATCATTGGTGCCAATCCCTTGCTGTCGATGTGGGGCGGTGTTCCACCGTTCAATCCGGCCCGGCGCCTGCACCAGGCCAAAAAGCGCGGCATGCAATTGATTGTCATCGACCCCCGGCGCAGCGAAACCGCGCGTAAGGCCGATATCCACCTGCAGTGTCTGCCCGGCCACGATCCGGCCATCGTCGCCGCCCTGATCAACGAAATCATTACCGAAGGTTTACAGGACAGCGAGTTCATCGAGGCCGATACAGAAGGTTTTGAAGCACTGGCTCAGGCGGTTCAGCCATTCACGGCTGAGCGTGTGGCCGCCGTCTCGGGCCTGACCGCTGAACAGATCCGTGCCGCCGCCCGCATGTTCGCTACCGCCGGCAAAGGCATTGCCACCGGCGGCACCGGCTCCAATATGGCACCGCATGGCACCCTGCTGGAATACCTGATCCTGTGCCTCAATACACTGTGTGGCCGCTGGGTGCGCGGCGGTGAGACCATCGCCAACCCCGGCGTACTGTTCCGCATGCATACCGGCCACGCGCGCACCGAGAAACCCAGGCCGGCCTTTGGCTTTGGCGAGCAATTGCGGGTGCGCGGCCTGCGCGATACCGCGGCCGGCCTGCCCACCGCCGCGCTGGCCGATGAGATTCTGACTCCGGGCGAGGGACAGGTGCGCGCATTGATCGTGGTCGGTGGCAACCCGCTGGTGAACTGGCCAAACCGGGAAAAAGTGCAACGGGCACTGGAACAACTGGATCTGCTGGTGGTGATCGATCCGCAGATGTCCGGTACCGCGCAGATGGCCGATTACGTGATCGGGCCGATGTTTGGTTTTGAACTGCCGGCCACCTCCTTCGCCAGTGAAGGCATTACGTTTTACGGTCTGTCGCTGGGCATGCCGGAACCCTTTGCCCAGTACCAGCCGGCGTTGATTCCGCCGCCGCCAGGCTCGGAAGTAGTGGAAGACTGGCGGGTGTTTTATCAACTGGCGCAGCGCATGGGCCTGAACCTGTCGTACTTTGGCACCACGTTCGATATGCAGCAGGCACCGACTACGGACGAACTGATCAGCCAGTTTCTCAAGCGCAGCCCGGTGCCACTGGATGAGGTGAAGACCGCGCCAGCCGGACGGATGTTTCCGCAACAAAGCACCACCGCCCGGCCCCGGGAGGAGGACTGGCCGTTCCGGCTGCATTTGGGCGAGACCACCATGTTGGGAGAGCTGGCCGAAGTGGATGGTGCGCTGGAACAAACCAGCCGGTTGGCTGAATCAGCCTGGCAGCAGGACGGTTTGAAACTGTTGCTGACCAGCCGCCGACAACACGAGGTTTACAACTCCGTTGGTCACAAAATTCCGGCCCTGTCCAGAAAGGTGCCCTACAACCCGGTATTCATGAACCCGCAGGATGCCCGTTCACTGGGCGTGGAAACCGGCGACGCCGTGCGGCTGTCGAACGGACAGACAAGCGTGGAAGGGCTGGTTGAGCTGGCCGCCGACCTGCGGCCAGGCGTGGTATCCGTGGCGCACGGTTTCCCCAACCATGCAGGCAAGTCTCAACAGCGCGCAGCCGGCAGCCACCACGGGATCAGCACCAGCGCCCTGCTCAATGATGAAATTGACTACGATTCACTCAGCGGCTTGCCGGTTATGAGCGCGGTGCCTGTTAGTGTGTCAGCGCCCGCGAAGTGTGCTCATGAACAATCAACCAGCGGCCATCATCGAAACGCCGCCACACGTGACTGAAGGCGCCTTCAATTTTTTCGCTGGGGAACTGATGCTCGAAGGCACCACTGACAATCGCCACATCCGACCCTGCAAAGCGCACGGCCGTGTCCATGACCCTAAAATCACCCATCGCCTCTTCGGTAGTCCAACTGCTGGAAAACAGGTCTGACAGCGCCTGCCAGCCACGTACC
>JBFIHZ010000162.1:0-8461 GCA_041601535.1 Lysobacterales bacterium
CAGCCATCCGGGGTGTACAGCAGCTGGCCATTGGGTTGATCACCAAAGGGCAAGCCGGCAGCACGGCCATCGTCATAGTGGATTTTCCACGCCAGCAGCTCCCAGGCACCCGGCAGCCGCCGGGCCGGGGTGGCGTTGGTGTTTTCGTCAGTTGGATTCATTTATCGGTCCGGTATTGTTTTACGCGGTAGGCCACCACGTGCCGCTGACACTGGTCGCAGCGCACCTCGCCGTGCAATTGATGGCCACAGCTCGTATGGGTAAGAATCATCGGTGGGCCGGAGCCATCACCGCACCATTTATCGCCCCATTGCAGCAGGGTCTGGAAAAACGGGAACAGCCCCAGCCCTTTGTCCGTCAGAAAATAGTCGAAACGCTGTGGCCGGTCGCTGTAGGCCACCGTATTGAAGATGCCCTCGGCGGTGAGGAATTTAAGGCGGTCGGCCAGCACGTTGGTAGCCACCGGCAGCTCCTTGCGGAATTCGTCGTAGCGGGTAATGCCGTGGTAGGCCAAAGCGATGACATTGGCGGTCCAGGGGTCGCCAATCAGGTGAATCAGGTTCTTGTATGAATGACGTCCGCTGGGCACATCCTTGATGGACTTGGACGAGCGCCGCCGCACTTTCATCTGGCGGATGTCACGGGTGGCGCCCGGGCCGGGGTGATACTTGATGTCGCCGGCCCGCACCGCTTCACCGCAATGGATGCAGGCCAGGAAGGGTTTGAAAACCTTTTCACAGTCGATGTGGTACAGCTCGGTGGCATCCAGTTCCGGGTCGACAAAAAACTCCCGCTCCCAGTTGAGCGCCATCAGCGCGTTGTCGTACAGGTCCACCGATTTACGCGTCATGTGGTAGCTGGGGCGTCGCGGGTTGGCTGCGGGCAGGCGCTTTTGCAGGCAGTCGACACTCTCCAGCCATTTCAGTCGGTCGGCCAGTACGCCGCGTGACATGCCGGTGGCAGCCAGCAGTTCGCCAAACGTGTTGATACCCCACAGCACGTCGCCAATGATCAGCAACGACCATTTATCACCAATCTGGTCCAGCGCCCGGCTAATGGAGCTGGCCCGTGTCTCCATGGTGTGGCTCATGGTTTATCCTTGCAGTAAGCGAACGTTTCCATGCGCATGGTCAGGTTCATTCTGATGGCTGGTCCGCCATGGGTGTTGCGTGAAAGGACTTGATTGAACCCCGATGCACGATTATCCTTGATTCCTCACTTGTATAAATGAACTTAGTAATTTGAATTGTGCCAAAAACAACGCGACATTGCGAGTTCAACGCGCTCTGCCTGGCCCTGAAACAGGCCGGCGCAAACGCGTGTTGCGCTGCGTGGCGGCTGCCTCGTGGCCGGTCGATTGGTACAGCATCCCTGTGATTCTGCGATGATTACGTCCTCACCTCAACGCATAGAAGAATTCACCCGCCAGGGCTGGTGGGGTGACACCACCGTGCACCAGTTATTGTTTCAGCGGGCGGATGAGCATCCGCAACTGCTGGCGGTGGCTGATCAGCCCAACCGCGCATCATTTACCGATGGTAGCCCGCAGCGGCTGAATTACGCTGACCTGCGTCATGCGTCGGTTAACCTGGCCGCGCAATTGCTGCAACGCGGCATAGGCCAGGGCGATGTAGTGGTGGTGCAGTTGCCCAATGTGGCCGAGCTGGTGGTGTGTTACTTCGCCGCCAGCATCATCGGTGCGGTGATTTCACCCTTGCCGGTGCAGTATGGCGCGCATGAGCTGGGTGTGGTCAGGGATGCCCTCTCGCCGGTGGCCATGATCACCACCGGTCGTCTGAAAGACACCCCGCTGGCGCAGGTGGCAAGCCGGGTGATGACGGATGATGTACCGGTACTGGTATTTGCCGCGGACCAGGATGCGGCCGGGGCCGCCGATGCAGCATGCGACGCGGCGGGCAGCGGCCTGCTGTGGCTGGACCCGGCAGCCAACGAGTCACATCAGCAACGAATTGATGCCTATCATGCCGAGCATCCGCCCAATGCCAACCACACGCTGAGCATTTGCTGGACGTCCGGTACCACCGGAAAGCCGAAAGGGGTACCGCGGTCACACAATATGTGGCTGGCCACCGGCAGGAACAGCGCCGAGGCCGGTGATTACCGCTACGGCGACCGGCTGCTGAACCCGTTCCCGCTGGTGAACATGGCGGCACTGGGTGGGTTTTTCTTTCCGTTCATGCTGCGCGGCTGCTCCCTGATCCTGCACCACCCGTTCGATCCACCGGTGTTCCTGAAGCAGATGCAGGACGAGCGCATCACCTTCACCATTGTGCCGCCGGCGGTGCTGAACCAGTTGGCCAAGGCGGAGGATATGTGGAACGCGTTTGATTTCCGCTCGCTGCGGCGCATCGGTTCGGGCTCGGCCCCGCTGGCGCCGTGGATGATCGACGTGTTTGATAACAAGTACCACAAGAAAATCGTCAATTTTTACGGTTCCAACGAGGGCATCAGCCTGTTTTCCACTCCGGAGACGTCTGCTGAGCCGGAAGTGCGGGCCAGCATGTTCCCGCGCATGGGCTGCGAGGACATGCCATGGATTGGCATCACCCATATGATGGTCAAAACCCGGATTGCGCGGGTGGACAGCGAAGAGGAAATCACCCAGCCGGGTGAGCCCGGTGAGCTGCTGTTTTATGGCCCCACCGTGTTCGATGGCTACCATGGCAAGGACGATACACGTCACGAGGAATTCACCAGCGACGGCTGGTTCCGCACCGGCGACCTGGTGGAAATCTGTGGCAGTCCACCCAATTACTACCGCATCGTCGGCCGCTGCAAGGACATCATCAACCGCGGCGGTATGAAAATTTCACCCAGCGAACTGGATGTGCTGCTGGAAGGCGTGCCGCAGCTGGCCGAAGCGGCGGTGTGCGCCTACCCCGATGACAACATGGGCGAGAAAGTGTGTGCCTGCGTGGTGCCACTGGCCGGCCAGCAAGCGCCCGATCTGCAGCAGATCAACGAGTATCTGCTGAGCAAAGGTGTGGCGAAATTCAAACTGCCGGAAAAGATGCTGGTGCTGGAAAGCCTGCCGCGCAATCCCGTGGGCAAGGTGCAGCGCCATGAACTGGAACAGAAGGTAAAAGACCATGGCTGACATATACGTATTGGGCGGTGCCCAAACCGATTTCGCCCGTAACTGGGCGCGCGAAGATCACACGCTGTACGACATGTTCGCCGAGGCGCTGATCGGCGCGGTGGAGAACAGCAGGGTTGATCCGGAGCGCATTCAGGCGGGTCATGTGGGCAATTTCGTGGGTGACCTGTTCGCCGGCCAGGGTCTGATCAACGGTTTTTTCGGGCACGTGTACCCGGAATTGGCTGCCATCCCCACAGCGCGCCACGAAGCCGCCTGCGCCTCTGGTTCGATGGCCGTGCTGGCAGCGATGAATGAAATACTGGCCGGTCACCTGGATGTGTCCGCCGTGGTCGGGCTGGAGCTGATGCGCAATGTACCGGGGTCCACCGGCGCCGAATACCTGGGCGCGGCCACCTGGAACGGGGCCGAGGCCACCGATTGCCGTTTCCCCTGGCCGCATATGTTTGACCGCATCCTGCAGGAATATGACCAGCGCTACGGCGTGAACCATGATCATCTGCTGGAAATAGCCCGCATCAATTTCGGCAATGCACGCAGCAACCCGAACGCGCAGGCGCGCAACTGGCAGTTCACCGAACAGAATTACAGCCTGGACGATGAGCACAATCCGCCAATCGAGGGACGCATCCGTAAAATGGATTGCGGGCAGATTACCGACGGCGCGGCCGCCATTATCCTGGCCAGCCGCAAGGCGGCTGAGGAGCACGCGCGGGCGCATGGCCTCAAGCTGCAGGATATTCCGCGTATCAAAGGCTGGGGCCATCATTCGGCACCGCTGCTGCTGGATCGCAAGCTGGAGCTCAGCGCCGGGCAGCCGCTGCTGTTTCCGCACGCTCAGGCCACCATTACGGATGCGCTGAAGCGCGCCGGCATGCAGGACATTACCGCGGTGGACGGCCTGGAAACACATGATTGCTTTACGGTTACCGAATACATGGCCATTGACCACAGCGGTCTGACCGCACCAGGCGAGAGCTGGAAGGCCATCGAGGAAGGGCGCATTGCCCGCGACGGCGATTTTCCGATCAACCCCAGCGGTGGGCTGATTGGTCTGGGCCACCCGGTGGGTGCCACCGGTGTGCGCATGGTGCTGGATTGCGCGCGGCAGGTATCCGGGCAGGCCGGTGACTGCCAGGTGGCGGATGCTGAAAACATGATTACGTTCAATCTGGGGGGCAGCGCCACTACCTGCGCCAGCTTCGTGGTGGGGGTTAATTGATGTCGGACGTTTATATTTACGACGCGATCCGCACGCCGCGGGCGCGCGCCAAGGATAGTGGTGGCCTGCACGATCTGACGCCGCTGGACCTGATGAAAGCACTGTACCTGGCGCTGCAGGAGCGCAACGGACTGCAGCCGCAACAGGTGGGCGACGTGGTATTGGGTTGCGTCACGCAGCACGCTGACCAGGCAGCCAATATCGCCAAAACCTCCACCCTGTATGCTGGCTGGCCCAGCAGTATTTCCGGCATCACGGTCAACCGCTTCTGTTCGTCCGGGCTGGATGCGGTGAACATCGCCGCGCTGAAAGTGGCGGCCGGGCAGGACCAGCTGAACATCGGCGGCGGCGTGGAAATGATGTCGCGTGTGCCGATGCTGGCAGACCGGGCCACGGTGTTTACCGACATTCCCACCGCGGTGAAGGCTCAGGTCCTGATGATGGGCAGCGGCGCGGACCTGATTGCCAGCAAATATGACCTGAGCCGCGAGCAACTCGATACCCTGGCCATGAACAGCCAGCACCGGGCCGCTGCCGCGCGCGAGAAGGGTTATTTCAAATCCATCGTGCCGGTGTACAACCCGGTGAAAGACATCACCGCGGCCGAGGATGAGTGCATCCGCGCCGGCATCAGCATGGAAGACCTGGCCAAGCTGCCGCCGTCCTTCGCCGAACTGGGTGCCGCCGGCGTGGACGCCCACCAGCTGGCGTCCAATCCACAGCTCGATGGCATCCGCCACGTGCATACCGCCGGTAATTCACCGGCCATGGCCGATGCGGCCGCCGTGGTGCTGCTGGGCAATGAGGCCGCGGGTGAGCATCTGGCGAACGCACCGCGGGCACGCATCGTGGCGGCGGTAAATGCCAGCGACGATCCGCTGCAGGTGCTATCGGGGGCAGTGGCCGCCACGCAAAAACTGTTGCACAAGCAGGGCCTGACATCCGCCGAAGTGGACCTGTTTGAAATTCACGAAGCCTTTGCCGCCACCGTGATCAAATGCCAGCGCGACCTGGATATTCCGGATGAGAAAATCAATGTGCACGGCGGTTGTATTGCCCTGGGTCATCCGCTGGGCGCCACCGGAGCGATCATGCTGGGCCAGTTGCTGGACGAGATGGAACGGCGTGATCTGCACACCGGCATCGTGGCGGCCAGCGGCGCAGCCGGCGCCGGCGTGGCGATGCTGATTGAACGCTGAGTTTTTACTCTGACCCCAAATTATCGACCCCAAATTATCCAAATTTTCAGTCGTCTTCGTGGCGGACTTCTACGCGGGGTGGCTGGCCGGGCGAGGCATGGGTGATAAAGACGATCGGGCGGCAGCACACCTGGCAGTCCTCGATGTACTGCTGGTGTTCCACTGAGCCGTCAATCAGCACCCAGATGGCTTCGCCGCAATAGGGGCAGTGGATTTCGGTTTCACTGAGTTGTTCCATGGTCGCGTGTAGTGTCCATTCAGTTTGGCTTGCTGCAGCGGCTGTAGGGATCTGTTCAGATGTTCTGAAAGATAGGGTCTCCCTTGTCTGCTGTCAGCGTCCTGTGCCCGATGAGTCAGTGGCCTGCTTGTTGCCGCCTCCGCCATCCGCCTTGCCGGTTGCCGCCGCCGGCTCATTCATAATGAAATGACGGATGCGGCTCCACGGCGCTTGCGGGTTTATCCTGACGCTGCCGCTGTCGGCCTGCAAGCCCAGTTGGTGGTAGATCGGATCGATATCGGGGAAGCCCTCCGTCAGCACGTGATTACGGTACAGGTCCGAAAACACGCTGTGGCCGGTCAGCTGGTCCAGCCGGGCGAACAGTTCAGCCGCCCGCCAGCGGCGGCCCGGGTCAAAGCAACAGCGGTGCAAGGCGGCCAGCGCGGTGTCCAGGCTTTGCTCCCCCTGGCTCAGCAGCCGCAAGCGGGCATCGGCTTCCAGCATCATCGCCGCGCCGCTCCAGTAAATCCGCATGGTGGCGGACCAGCCTTCGCGCATGGCTTCGGCCAGCGTGCCGTTGCCGGTGGCGGCGCGGCCGCGCTCAAACCCGCTGTGCAGTTTTGCCAGGCTTCGCGTTCGCTCAGGCGGCCATCCCTCGCGCGCAGAACGTTCTGGTAGTAGGAGGCCACCCCTTCCGATAACCAGCGATCGTTGCGGCTGACATAAGGCAGCAACATGTGGCTGAGTTCGTGGGTGGCGGTCCAGTCGTCGGCCAGTTCGCGGGCTGAATAGCGCGGGTCGACAAACAATTCGGCCGCGATGCCGCCGCCGCGCACCACGTGCGCCCAGGGCACGGGGCGGCTCTGGCGGCCGCTGGCCACCACCAGGATTTGCGGCTCGTTGCGCGGGAACTCGCCAAACACACTGGCCACGGACTGCCCGGTAACCTCAATCCAGCGACTGAGCTTGTCGCGCTGCCGCGGGCTCATCTCACCCACTAAAGCCAGCCGCAGGGTGGTGCCGGCGACGGGGATGCGGTGGATTTCAAAGCGTCCCACCGCAATGCGTGATGTCCAGCTGGCCGGGGTAGGCTCCGGGCGAAAACGCTGCCTGCCGTTGTGTGACGGCAGTTCCTGCCACGGCACAGACAGGGAATAGTCCGCGGGAAGTTCCACCTCGACCACGATCGGCCGCCGTTGGCCGTCGCGCCAGAACCACAGGTTTCCGGGAGTGATAAAACCGTCTTCCAGCTGCAGCGATGAACGGTAATCGGATTGCTGCAGCGCGGCTTTGAGGTCCACGTCCCAGCTTACACAGGCGTCGTCCGCCAGCGATGACAGGCGTACACGGGTGCTGTCATGTGCCGGCCGGATGGTCCGCTCGCCGGCGCGCACCGCGCTGGCAAAAGCACCGGCGGAGCGGTGGCGATACAAGGTGCGCGGTACCCGGCCATCGAAGCAGGCGTGCACGAATACCTTCTGCAGCGATTCGTTAAAGCGCACCCGGTACAGATCATCGGCCGCAGCGCCGGGCGGCAACAAAAATAGCAGCAGGGCGATGCATGCCCGGCGGCCGTGGCCAAGACCCGCCGCAACAAGCCGTCCCGGCAGGCGGGACCGTTGCGGCCGCAGAGTACGTGTTTTGGCTAACAGCATGCTGCAGTAGACCACGTTACCGCGTAAAAGATCGCGCCAGCCGCATTCGCTTTATCCTGGCAGGTCTGGCAACTGCCGCGTTCTCGCACCGGAGCCGTGGTGCTGCCGCCGGCAATTGGAGGAACCGGCACCGGCCGCCAGGGTGCAGGCGGGCTTTGGCCGTATAATCGCAGCAAGCACGCCAGGCATGCGGATGGGAAGCTGAAAGTCCCGCTGCAAGGCCTGGCGCTGCGGCTGCGGAGCGTTCATCTGCAATGCCGCAGAATTACCGGCCAGATAACTGATGAGGCAAGCCCATGTTCAAGCGCATCCACCACATCAATTTTATCGTGCGGGACCTGGACGTTGCCGCACGGCGATTTGGCCAGCTGTTGAATATGCCGCCGCGGCCGGTGGAGCAGTTGCCACAACGCGGTGTCGCAGTGGTGCGTTTCAGGCTGGGGGAGACCTGGCTGGTGCTGGTTCAGCCGCTGGATGCCGACAGCGTACCCGGCCGCTACCTGGCGGAACATGGCGAAGGGTTTTTCCTGATGTCCTGCCAGGTGGATGACCTGGCCTCCAGTGCCGAAGCCCTGGTCGCCAGGGGCTTTGATTTCGTCAACCCGGAAGCCCGTGCCGGCCTGGATGACTGGCGGGTCATGGACGTGAACCCGGACGGTCTGTTCGGCATTCCGTTTCAGCTGGTCGAAAGCCAGGCTGATGCAGCGGATACCGGCCCCGCTCCGCTTACTTGATCAGCAGGATGCGGTCCGCTATCGGGTACAGCCATTCCACGCCGCGCCCGGTAACCACGGCATCGTCTTCCAGCGGGATGCGCACCTTGGCATCATTCCAGTCCGGGTTGGCGGTGTATGCGAACAATTCCACCGAGATCAGCGTGTTGGGCCGTAACTCATAAGTCAGGCGCGTGGGATTGAAGAACGCCAATGAGGGCCCGATGCCATGGCCCCAGTTGCCCACCGAGTGCGCGGCGATCACCACGTCGGTCAAGGCCGGGTCAGCCGTGGGCTGGTTGAATTCGATGCGGTTGAATCCGGCCGCTTCGATGGC
>JBFIHZ010000163.1:0-8452 GCA_041601535.1 Lysobacterales bacterium
TTGGCCCCCAGGGTTTCATCCACGATACGGCCCAGGGTGCGCACCGCGACCTTGAACACTTCGTTGCCCCGCATCAAGATTTCCGGCTTGCCTTCGTTGTTTTCTATGCCGTCAAAGCCACGCGATACGCCCACTTCGGTGGACAGCAGGTCGCCATAACTGCCGTCGGCGTGGATATGGGTAGACAAAATACCCGCCTCTTCCGAGGCTTCCAGTACCACCGCGCCGGCGCCGTCACCAAACAGCACCGCGGTATCCCGCTTGTTCCAGTTGACCAGTTGGGACAGGGTTTCAGAGCCGCACACCAGCACTTTTTTGGCATCACCGCAGCGGATGTACTTGTCGGCCACGCTCAGCGCGTACAAAAACCCGGAGCAGGCCGCGTTGACGTCCATGGCGCCGCAATCCGGCAGGCCCAGCTGTTTTTGCAGCAGGCAGGCTGAACTGGGAAAGATCAGGTCGGGAGTGGTGGTGCCAAGCACAAACAGGTCGATTTCAGCCGGATCGACGTCCGCGGCCTGCAGCGCCTTGCGGCAGGCTTCATAACCAAGCGTAACAGTGGTTTCACCGTCACTGATGATGCGCCGCTCGGTGATGCCGGTGCGCGAGCGTATCCACTCGTCGCTGGTGTCCATGATTTTCTCGAGATCCTGGTTGGTCACCACGCGCTTGGGCAAATGACTGCCAGTACCCGCTATTCTTGAGTAGATCACGCTTCCGTCTCCAGTTGAAAGGCGCGAATGGACGCCTCGATTTTTTTCGGTACCCCACGCCGCGCTTCGCGCCCGGCTTCCCGTATCGCCCTCACCATGGCCTTGCGATCGGCGTGTCCGTGGCTTTTGACCACCACGCCATTGAGGCCCAGTAACGGCGCCCCATTATGCGCGGACGGGTCCAGCCGCGCCAGCATGCGGCGTAAGGCCGGCCGGGCCAGCAAGGCACCGAGGCGGCTGAGCCAGCTGGAACTCAGCGTGCTGCGAAGGTCACCAACCAGCATGCGCGCCAGCCCCTCGCTGGACTTGAGCACCAGGTTACCGGCAAAGCCATCACATACCGCCACATCGACTTTGCCGGAGAACAGGTCGTGTCCTTCCACGAAACCCTGGTAGTTCAACGGCAGGGTTTTCAGTATCTGATGGGCTTCGCGCACCACGTCATGGCCTTTCAGGTCTTCATGGCCGACATTCAGCAAACCCACGCGTGGCTGATCCAGTGAACGGGTCAACTGTTCCTTGACCGCGCCCATCACCGCGAACTGCACCAGCTGTTGCGCGCTGACATTGAGGTTGGCGCCCAGATCCAGCATCGCGGTATGGCCCTGCGAATGCGGAATATTGGCCATCAGCGCGGGACGCTGAATGCCCGGCAACAGGCCCAGCAGCTTGACCCCGAGGGTCAGCAGGGCCGCCGTGCTGCCGCCGCTGACACAGGCACCCGCCTGACCATCCGCGACGAAATTCAAAGCGTGCCACATGCTGCTGTCGCGGCCCCGCCGCAAGGCTGCTGCGGGTTTGGCATCCGGCGGCAGCACATCGGCGGCGGCCGCCAGCTCAAGCCGGCTGGCATGCGCATTGCGCTGTGCCGCCAGCGCATCCTGCAGGGCGGGCATTTGACCCACCAGGATGATTTCCAGCTGCGGATCCTGCGCCAGCGCGTCCAGCACGGCCGGCACGGTCACCACCAGACCGTGGTCGCCGCCATGCGCATCCACCGCCACGCGTGCGACAGTATCCCCTCTGCCCTTGGTTTCAGCAGCTTGCATGCAATCAGATCAGGATGTTTTCAGAAGGAGGTGCAACCGGGCAGCATGCCCGGTCAACCCGTCCGCTCAGCCACAGCGGTCAATCTTCGTCGAATTCGACTACTTTGTCGTCAAGGACCTTGCGCCCTTTGTAATAGCCTTCGGGGCTGACGTGATGACGCAAATGCGTTTCACCGGTGGTCGGCTCCACAGAAAGCGTCGGTGCTTTCAATGCATCATGTGAGCGGCGCATGCCACGCCGGGAAGGCGTTTTGCGATTTTTTTGAACAGCCATGAGTATTACTCCCAATTAAAACCTGAATTAAATGTTAGAACCTGGTTACACGTCCCGGACCTTCTGGCCGGGCTTGCCGACAGCGCCGTAGCGCCCTCAGCTTTTTTTCTTCTGGCCCTGAGCATGTTGTTTCAACTGCTCCGCCAGGTCGGCAAAAGGCTGCCTGGTATCCCCGTCCTGCGGGTCCGGTGGCGGCACAAGCTCTTCGCCTGCCTGTACCAGCACCGCTTCCACCAGAGGGTTTCTCGGCACTTGCGGCACGGCCAGCAACAATTCATCTTCCACCAGGTCCAGCAAAGCCACCTGGTGGTTTACCACCAACACCGGTTCGTAATTCTCCGGCATTAGTTGTTCTTCTGCCATATCTTCTATCACGCCCAGCAGCGAGCGGCGTTTGACCGGCTCGTTATAGGGCTCGAGACTGCGCTGGCACAACAGCGGCAAGTCGCTTTCCACCTCGATATCGATGGTGGCCCGGCCCTGACCGTCGTAGGCAAAACGCATCACAAACCGCGCTTCGCCACCCGGGCCAATCAGCACGTCCTGCAAACGCTCCATGCGCTGCAATGGCATGGTACCGGAAAATGTCCGCCGGCCTTCTGCCGCCTTCCAGGGGTTCACCCAATCCGGATATTCCCGCGACATGTCCATTACTCCGCTCGTCTGCCTGTCAGCCTGCCGCACTGGCGCCCAAACCCGGACTTGCCACGCGGCGGCATCACCGCGAAACCGCTACATGGTCAACTGCGTCCGGCTTGACCACAACGGCCATTGCCATCACCCTAGCAGGCTCACGCCAGACGGCTGCCGGTTAGCACCACGGCCCGAGGTCCGCCTGCAGCCAACCGCTTTTGTCGGCCCAGCTGACGTAACCCGCTATTTTACTACACTAATGTCCAAACAGTCACCATTTCGTGAATTAATTCTTGCCTCCAGCAGCCGCTACCGCCAGCAGTTGCTTACCCGTCTGCACCTGCCCTTCAGCACAGTCGCACCTGAGGTGGACGAAACACCACGGTCCGGGGAGGACGCAGCAGCCCTGACGCACCGCCTGGCCAGGGCCAAAGCGGAAGCGGTGGCTGAGCAATTCCCGCAAGCAGTGGTGATCGGCTCCGACCAGGTGGCGGATTTCTCGGGCCAGGCCATCGGCAAGCCCGGTAACCCGGACCGGGCCGTTAAACAATTGCTGCAGTTCAGCGGCCGCACGGTGGTATTTCGTACCGCCGTGGCGGTGGTTTGCCGGCAATCGGGTTTTCTTCAGCAACAGACCGTCAACACCGAAGTTTGCTTTCGCACGCTGACGGAAGCCGAGGTGCGCCGCTACGTTGCACTGGACAACCCGCTTGATTGTGCCGGTGGCTTCAAATCCGAAGCAGCCGGCTGCATGCTGATGCAGTCGATGAACTCCGACGACCCCAACGCCATCATCGGCCTGCCGCTGATCAGCCTGACGGCCATGCTGCGTGCCAGCGGCTACCAGTTGCCGTGACGCAGAGCAACAGACCCTGGTCACTTTGGTTGCCACCCCCATCTCTGTCATAATGTCTGGTCTTCGCCGTATTATTTCATATTCACCATACTTCACCGTACGGAGCGCACTATGAGTCAATCAGTCTTTCGCCACTGGCGGTTGCACAGCGATATGGATAATGTTTGCTGGCTGACCCTGGACCGTGCAGACGAAAAAACCAACAGCCTGTCGCGCGAGGTGCTGAGCGAACTCGAACAGATCGTCACTGAGGTGGAACAAACTCCGCCCCGCGGCCTGGTACTGCAATCCGGCAAACCCGGCTCATTCGTTGTCGGCGCCGATGTGCGGGAGTTTGAAGACGTTACCGATGCCGCCGAGGCCAGTGAATCCATCCGCCAGATTCACCAACTGTTCAACCGCATAGAACAACTGCCGTTCCCGGTGGTGGTAACCATTGAAGGTTTCTGCCTGGGCGGCGGGCTGGAACTGGCACTGGCCTGCCATTACCGCATCGCCAAGAACACCGACGCCACCCGACTGGGCTTTCCCGAAGTGCGGCTGGGCATCTACCCCGGTTTTGGCGGCAGCGCCCGCGTCACGCAACGCATTGGCGGCGCCAAGGGCATGGAGATCATGCTCAGCAGCCGCATGATCAGAGCGCGCCAGGCCAAGGCCATGGGGCTGGTGGATCAATTGGTTGGCGAACACGGTGAACTGCGCTGGGCTGCCCGTGCCGCGGTGCTGAAAAACCGCAAGAGCCGGCCGCCCGGGCTGGCTGCCCGGCTGAGCAATACCGGCCCGGCACGCAAACTGCTGGCCGGCATGATGCGCAAGAAAACCGCCGCCAAAATCCAGCCAAAGCACTACCCGGCGCCGTTCTCGCTGATCGATGCCTGGGAACAGCACGGCGACAGCCCTGCAGACATGATGGAGCAGGAAGCACTGCGCGTCGGTGAACTGATTACCACCCCAAGCTCGCAAGGTCTTCGCCGCGTGTTCTGGCTGATGGAACTGCTGAAAGCCGAAGGCAAGCGCAGCGATTTCAAAGCGCGCCGGGTGCATGTGGTGGGGGCCGGTGTGATGGGGGGCGACATTGCCGCCTGGTGCGTATTGCAGGGCCTGGAAGTGACCTTGCAGGACCGTGAAATGAAGTACATCCAGCCGGCCCTGCAGCGCGCGGACAAACTGTTCCGCCGCAAACTGAAAACTCCGGCGCGTGTCGCCGCAGCCCAAAGCCGCCTGATAGCTGACGTGGACGGTGCCGGCGTGGCCCGTGCCGATGTGATCATCGAGGCCATTTTCGAAAACGTCGAAGCCAAACAGGCGCTATTCCGTGACATTGAGCCGCGCATGAAACCGGACGCGATTCTGGCCACCAATACGTCCGCCATTCCACTGGCTGACATCGCCAGCGCACTGCAACAGCCCGGCCGCCTGATTGGCCTGCATTTTTTCAACCCGGTGGCCAAGATGCCGCTGGTTGAAGTGGTCTATGACCCGGCAACCGATGAAGGCGAAACCGCACGCGGCGCTTCGTTCTGCGGCCAAATCAACCGTTTCCCGCTGCTGACCCGCAGCAGCCCCGGCTTCCTGGTCAACCGCGTACTGGCGCCGTATATGCAAAAGGCCTTGCAGATACACCGGGAACGCCACGTACCGATGGAAGCACTGGACCGGGCCGCGGAGGACTTCGGCATGCCGATGGGGCCGGTGGAACTGGCCGATACCGTCGGCCTGGATGTTGGCCTGAAGGTGATGAGCATGCTGGGCGGTGATGCCGCCAGCGAAGACATCGCGGCGCTGCAAGCCATGGTGGATGAAGGCAAACTGGGCAAGAAATCGGGACAGGGGTTTTACACCTGGAAAGACGGCCGCGCGGTGAAAGACAGCGATGCGGCCGCCGGCATCAACCTGAAAACCCTGGCCGAAGAACTGATGCAGCCCTATTTCGACGAATGTAAAGCCTGCCTGGCGGATGGCATCGTGGCAAACCGCGACGTGCTGGATGCCGGCATGGTCTTTGGCACGGGTTTCGCACCCTTCCGCGGTGGCCCGCTGTACTACCTTGAACACCGCAATGAGCCGGCAGCGCCGTTACCGGCAGCGGTGGACGAGCCAGCCTCGCCCGCTGAAACAGCCAGCCCGGCCATAACATCCAACCCCGCCAACAAGGAGCAGCAACATGAGCAATGAGTTGCGCAGAATCGCCGTGATTGGCGGCAACCGGATTCCGTTTTGCCGCTCCAACACCCTGCATGCTGACAAATCCAATATGGACATGCTGGCCGCCTCGTTGAACGGGCTGATCGAGCGTTTCGGCCTGCACGGCATGCAGCTGGACGAAGTGGTAGCCGGCGCGGTAACCACCCATTCGCGCGACTGGAACCTGGCCCGTGAAGCCCTGCTGTCCACCCCGCTGTCGCCGCTGACGCCCGGTATCACCCTGCAGCAAGCCTGCGGCACCAGCCTGCAGGCGGCCCTGACCATCGGCGCCAAAATTGCCAGCGGGCAGATTGAATGCGGCATCGCTGCCGGCACCGACACCACCTCGGATGCGCCCATCGTGTTCGGCCCGCGCTTTTCCCAGCGTCTGGTCAAGCTGGGTGCGGCCAAAACCCTGAAGCAACGGTTGCAGGCCTTCAAGGGCTTCAGCCCGATGGAGCTGAAACCGCAACTGCCGGCCAATGGCGAACCCCGCACCGGACTGTCCATGGGCGCGCACTGTGAACGCATGGCCCGCGAATGGAACATCCAGCGTGAAGACCAGGACCGGCTGGCGCTGCAAAGCCACCAGAACGCTGCCCGCGCCTATGATGAGGGCTTTTTCGATCCGCTGGTCACACCCTGGAACGGCGTGGCGCGCGACAATAACCTGCGCCCCGACACCACGCTGGAGAAAATGGCCACATTGCGCACGGTTTTTGCCAAAGGCCCGGAGGCCACGCTGACCGCGGCAAACAGCACACCGCTGACCGATGGCGCGGCCGCCGTGCTGCTGGCTTCGGAAGACTGGGCCAAACAGCACGATTTACCGGTGCAGGCCTATATCACCGCGGGTCAGACATCAGCGGTGGACTTTGTGCACGACGAGGGTCTGCTGATGGCGCCCACTGTGGCGGTGGCGGATATGCTGCGCAAGACCGGGCTCACCTTGCAGGATTTCGATTTTTACGAAATTCACGAGGCATTCGCCGCCCAGGTGCTGTGCACGCTGGCGGCCTGGGAGTCGGATGAGTACTGCCAACAACGTCTTGGCCTGCAACAGGCGCTGGGCGCCATCGACCGCAGCAAGCTGAATGTCAAAGGCAGCAGCCTGGCCGTAGGTCATCCGTTTGCAGCCACCGGCGCACGCATTGTCGGCACGCTGGGAGAAATACTGCAGCAGGCCGGGTCCGGACGCGGACTGATTTCCGTCTGCACCGCCGGCGGCATGGGTGTGACCGCCATCATGGAGCGTCCGTGAGTTCCGGCGAAACCGGCGCCGCCGGGGAGTATCCCGAACTGGGGCGAATACTGCCGGCCATCCGCAACCGCTGGCGCATCGAGTCCCACCCCGGGCTGGACCAGGCACCGCAGCAGTTTCTGCCGCCGCAAGCTGCGGCAGATGACGATGATGGCAGCAGTTACAAGAGCCGCCTGACGGACATACGCAAGCCACTGCGCGCACTGCAGCGCCAGTTGCAAGGCGGCAAGCAATACAGCGTGTTACTGGTGTTCCAGGCGCTGGATGCAGCCGGCAAGGACGGCGCGATACGCGAAGTATTGCAGGGGCTGGACGCCGGCGGCGTGTCCGTGACCTCGTTCAAACGCCCCAGCCGGGTTGAGCTGGAACATGATTTCCTGTGGCGTACCAGCCGCGCGCTGCCGCGGCGTGGCACCATCGGTGCTTTCAACCGCAGCCACTACGAAGAAGTGCTGGCAGTAAAAGTACACCCGGAATTCCTCGATGCCCAGTACGCCGGTTCGCCGCCAGCGGCGGACACGTTATGGCCGCAGCGTTACCGCGCCATCCGCGAACACGAGCGTCATCTGGCCAGCGCCAATACCGTGGTGCTGAAGTTCTGGCTGAACGTGTCATTGCAACGCCAGGCCGAACGCTTCCTGGAGCGGCTGGAGAACCCGGCCAAGCACTGGAAGTTTTCCGCCCATGACGTGTTCGCCTCCAACCACCGCGAGCAGTACGACGAGGCGCTGCGTGACCTGCTGAATGAAACCTCACGGCCGTGGGCACCCTGGTTCTGCATACCGGCCGACGACCGCTGGTATGCGCGCTGGCAGATTGCCGACATCTTGCGGCAGGCGCTGGAACTGCTGCCGCTGCGCTATCCGCCCGGCGAAGACTTGGGTGCGGCCGAAACGGAACAGTTGAAAACCATGCTGCGCGAGCGGGTTAACGGCCAGTAGGCAGTTGCTCCACCCGGCTTGAGATTAACCGGTCGAGTGCGGCGCGCTGGGCGGGCTGACGTGCAGGCCGGCCGCTTCCGCGGTATTGAGCATCAGCATGGCACGCGTCATCGGCCCGACCCCGCCGGGCACCGGGCTGATCCACGCGGCCCGCTCGCTGGCCGATGCAAACTCAATGTCACCGACAATCTTGCCATCCGGCAGGCGGTTGATGCCGACGTCCACCACCACGGCCCCGGGCCGGATCCATTCGGACTGCACGATACCGCGCTTGCCCACCGCGCTGATCAGCAATTCCGCGCTGCGTACATGCTGTTCCAGGTTGCGGGTAAATCTATGGGTCACCGTGACCGTGGCGCCGGTGTAGAGCAATTCCAGTGACATCGGCCGGCCGACGATATTGGAAGCCCCCACCACCACCGCATGCCGCGAGCGCACCTCCACGCCATGAAAGCTCAGCAAGGCCATAATGCCGCGCGGCGTGCAGGGACGCAGGCCCGGCTGGCGCAGCGCCAGTTTGCCCACGTTAAACGCGTGAAAA
>JBFIHZ010000164.1:0-8451 GCA_041601535.1 Lysobacterales bacterium
ACCGTTTTGCGGCACTCGCTGGAACCGGTCGGCTTTCAGCAGGACATCAACGCCACCCACAGCAATGAGCAGTACAACCCGCTGTGCGGCGACCGGGTCACCGTGCAGTTCCGGGTGGACGGCGGGCATATTGCTGCAGCAGCCTTTGACGGCGAAGCCTGCGCCATCTGCATGGCCTCAGCTTCGTTGTTATGCCAGCAGGCCGCCGGCCACAGCATCAAAAGCTTCAAGGAGTTACACCAACAACTGGAACTGTCGTTGAATTCAGCGGATAAAACCGGCCACGGCGGTAAAACCGTGCAGTCAGCTGAGCTGGGAGAACTGACCCCCCTGCTGGGTGTGCGCCGTTACCCCAGCCGCATCAAGTGCGTGTTGTTACCGTGGACGGCCGGTTCGATGGCCTTGGAGACTAGCTGAGCAATACGCGCTTTTTAAGCTGCGCGATCTCATCCCGCACTTTGGCCGCATCTTCAAATTCCAGCGCCTCGGCATGCTGAAACATTTTCTGCTCCAGTTCGGCCACTGCCTTGCCCAGGTCGGCCGGTCCGACATGCTCGTAACCACTGGGCGCTTCGGCCACGCGCCGCTCACCGCGGCCGCGTCGGGGTGTTTCATAACGCGCGCCTTCCATCACATCGGCAATGCGCTTCTGGATGGTTTTCGGCTCGATACCGTGCTCCAGGTTATACGCCCGCTGCTTCTCCCGCCGGCGATCGGTTTCGGCGATGGCGCGCTCCATCGAACCGGTCATGCGGTCGGCATACAGGATGGCCCGGCCATTGACATTACGCGCGGTGCGGCCGATGGTCTGGATCAGTGATGAATCGGAGCGGAGGAAACCCTCGCGGTCTGCATCCAGGATAGCCACCAAAGAAACCTCCGGCATATCAAGACCTTCTCGTAACAAGTTAATGCCAACTAACACATCAAACTCGCCCAGCCTGAGATCACGGATGATCTCAACCCGTTCCACCGTATCGATGTCAGAATGCAGGTAACGCACCCGCACATTATGATCTGCCAGGTATTCGGTAAGGTTCTCGGCCATGCGCTTGGTCAGCGTGGTCACCAGCACCCGCTCGCCTTTGGCAGCGGTTTTGTTGATCTCCGACAACAGGTCATCCACCTGGTTGGCCACCGGGCGGATTTCCACTTCCGGGTCGACCAGGCCGGTGGGCCGCACCACCTGCTCAACCACGTCGCCGCCCGAGCGCTCCAGTTCGTAGGCCCGCGGGGTGGCCGAAACAAATATGGACTGCGGCGCGCGCTCTTCCCATTCCTCGAACCGTAAGGGCCGGTTATCCAGCGCGGACGGCAGACGGAAGCCGTAGGTCACCAGGTTTTCCTTGCGCGAGCGGTCGCCTTTGTACATGGCCCCGATCTGCGGCACCATCACATGGCTTTCGTCCAGCACCAGCATGGCGTTCTCGGGCAGGTAATCAAACAGCGTGGGCGGCGCCTCGCCGGGGCCGCGGCCGGTGAGGTGGCGCGAGTAATTCTCGATGCCATTGCAATAGCCCAGCTCCAGCAGCATCTCCAGGTCATAGCGGGTGCGTTGTTCCAGCCGCTGCGCTTCCACCAGCTTGTTCTGCTCACGCAGCACCTCCAGCCGCTGCTTCAACTCTTCACCGATGGCCGCGGCCGCATCCAGCACCACCTGCCGCGGCGTGACGTAATGCGATTTGGGGTAAATGGTGATGCGTGGCAGCTTGGCCAGCATTTCGCCGGTCAATGGGTCCAGCATGCAGATCGATTCGACCTCATCATCAAACAGCTCCACCCGGATCGCGCGGCTGTCTTCATCGCCCGGAAAAATATCGATGATGTCGCCGCGCACCCGGTAGGTGCCGCGGCGCAGTTCCATGTCGTTGCGGCTGTACTGCATTTCCGCCAGCCGCCGCAGGATGACGCGCTGGTTGATGGTATCCCCCACCGCCAGATGCAATACCATGCTGAGGTACAGGGTCGGGTCGCCCAGGCCATAAATGGCGGATACCGTGGCCACGATGATGACGTCCGGGCGCTCCAGCAGCGCCTTGGTGGCCGACAGCCGCATCTGCTCGATGTGCTCGTTGATCGAGGCGTCTTTCTCGATATAGGTGTCGGACGATGGCACGTAGGCTTCAGGCTGGTAGTAATCGTAGTACGAGACGAAATACTCCACCGCGTTTTCCGGAAAGAACTCGCGGAATTCACCGTATAGCTGCGCTGCCAGCGTCTTGTTCGGCGCCATCACCAGGGTGGGCCGTTGCTGGTGCTGGATGACGTTGGCAATGCTGAACGTTTTACCGGAGCCGGTCACGCCCAACAGGGTCTGGTGCGCCAGACCGGCCTCCATGCCCTCGATCAGGGCCTGAATGGCCGCCGGCTGGTCACCGGCCGGTTGAAAGTCGCTGCGCAGGGTAAATCGCTTGTTGCCGTATTCGACCATGTACCTCTCGATGTGCTGGAATGTCGCGCTTTGTGGCGCTGCTTAACGGGCTATCTGACACCTTCCGGCCGGGCGCGTTCTGGCTGCATACCGTGGTTCAGCCTGAAGAAACGCCACACAGCAACGAGGCATTCGCCCGAACCGTTCATTATAGCCCAAGCCGCACACAAGACCGGCACCGTATCGAGGGCCGTTATACATCGACAGCCGGAGTGCTTGATGGCACACTCAAACCTGCGGCCTGCCGTGGGGGCAGTCCGACCAGAACCACAGATTTGCGGGGAGTTAGGCAGTGACCGGCAGAGTTTCCAGCAGGGTTGACCTGATTAAGCCATCCGCCACCATTATCGTCAGCATGAAGGCCATGGCCTTGCAGGCACAAGGCGCGGATATCGTGTCGCTGGGCTTCGGTGAGCCGGATTTCGACACGCCCGAACACATTCGCGCCGCGGCCATTGAGGCGATCGAGCAAGGACAAACCCGCTATACCCCGGTGGACGGTACGCCACAGCTGAAACAGGCCATCGTGGACAAGCTGAAGCGCGATAACGGGCTGGATTACTCGCCGGGGCAAATTATTGTCTCCAACGGCGCCAAACAAAGCCTGTTCAACCTGCTGGTGGCGCTGCTGGAGCCCGAAGACGAGGTGCTGGTGCCGGCGCCCTACTGGGTGTCCTACCCCGATATGGTCAAACTGGTAGGCGCCGAGCCGGCCCTGCTGAATGCCACACCCGAACACGATTACAAAATCACCGCGCGTGAGCTGCGCAATTCCATTAACGACAAAACCCGGTTGCTGATTCTCAACTCGCCATCCAATCCCACCGGCAAGGTGTACAGCAAGGCCGAGTACCAGGCGCTGGGCGAGGTGTTGCTGGAACATCCCAAGGTATTTATCGCCTGTGATGACATTTACGAGCACATTTACTGGGGGGATGGCCCCTACCTCACCTTGCTGAACGCCTGCCCGGGATTGAGCGAACGCACGGTAATCATCAACGGTGTTTCCAAGGCCTACGCCATGACCGGCTGGCGCATCGGTTATGCCGCCGGCCCGGAAGACCTGGTCAAAGCCATGCGCAAGGTACAGGGGCAAAGCACCTCCTGTGCCGGCTCGGTATCACAGGCCGCGGCCACCGCCGCGCTGAACGGCCCACAGGACTGCGTGGAAGAGATGCGGCAGGCCTTCAAACGGCGGTATGACTACTTCCGTGATGCACTGAACGCGATACCCGGCGTGGAGTGCCCCAGCTGCGAAGGCGCGTTTTACGCGTTTCCCTCGTTCCAGGGCTTTATCGACCAGGCCGGCCACATCGAAGACGATGTGCAACTGGCCGAATGGCTGCTGGAAGAAGCCGGTGTTTCCACCGTGCCGGGCTCCGCGTTTGGCGCCCCCGGGCATTTGCGGCTTTCTTATGCCGCCAGCATGGATTACCTTGAAGACGCCATCGCGCGCATTAAAAACGCCGTGACGCAGTCCGTGGCGGAAACGCCGGTTGCATAACCGGGTATCTGTCCGGCCACACAAATGGGTCCATCCGCGGTTTCCTGGCTGGGGTTTGTCAGGTGCACTCAAAACCCGCTGGTATGCGGGCTGCCCAAGACGGACGGTTTCAATCAGCTTGCGCGGCTTTATAATGACCGCCTGATCAGCCACCACGGTTAACCACAGGTACACCCATGTGTCATTTTGATGGTCACGTACGAGAAATCGCCCGGGTTCCCGATGAACTGCTGGCGCCGCTGGACGCATTGCTGGTGAACTCACGCGACACCTTTCTGGTGGAGAATGCGCACAAGCCCAACAAATTTGGCGATTTTGAGAAATCCACCCAGCACATCGTGTTCAAGTTCCCGCTGAGCCTGCACGACCACCGCCAATCGGATTACATGCCCATCTGGGACAGGTATGAGCAGGCGGTTACGCCGATTATCGACGCGGTGACTCCGTATTACGGCTTTGACAATGGCCAGACCTGCCGCATCATGCTGGCCAAGCTGAAAGCTGGCAAGCAGATCAGCAAGCACGTGGATGGCATGCCGGCCAGCGATGTGCCGCATAAAATCCACGTACCTCTGATCACCGACCCGGAAGTGAAATTCTGGGTGGAAGACGAAGAAATTTATCTGCCACGCGGTGCCGCGTACGAGGTCAACAACAAGCTGATGCACGGTGGCGCCAACCGCTCGGACATCGACCGCATCCACCTGATTTTTGATTATTTTGACGCGGACTGAAGCTTCCCGGCGGTGACCAGGATACCGGCTTGCACGGCATCCCTGCCCGCCAGGCCCTGAACGAAATCATCAGCGAATTCTTACCCGTATGCGGGGTATTTGACGCTATCTGCGCAGGATAGCGAGCCCTACAGTGGGGTCATGTCACGGCATGAATCCGCAAAGCACCATCCCCGAACCGCTTCTGGTGGGCCGGCGGCAGCCTGCACGTATTGCCGCTACCAGATGCCTCGCAGGTGCACGTCGAAGATTGCCGCGGCGCCGGGTGCACGGGCAGTTTTATGCGGCTTTACCCTGCTGGAACTGATGATCGTGCTGACTCTCAGCGCCATCCTGCTGATCCTGGGGGTGCCGGCATTGCAGGGTTTTGGCGCCAATCAGCGCATGAGCGCGGCGATCAATGCCCTGCACACGCATTTGGCATTCGCCCGGCATCAGGCCATCCGCTTCAATACCGATGTGGTGGTCTGCCCCGGCACCCTCGACAGCGGGTGCACCGGCCACCTGGACTGGGGACAGGGCTGGCTGGTATTCAGTGACCTGAACGGCGACATGAGCTGGCAGAACCTGGAACCGGTGCACCGCCAGGAGCCCGGACTGGAACAAATGGTGATTCACAGCCCCGCCAGCCGCCGCGCCATCCGCTTTTACCCCAACGGCAGCGCACCGGGCAGCAATGGCAGCATCACCTTCTGCGACCACCGCGGCCCGGCCAAAGCGCGCAAACTGGTGATATCCAACCTCGGCAGGGTGCGCCGCGACCAGGCGCCCGAGTTGCAGGAGCAGCATTGTTCGCCTTACAGCTGATTCCGCCAAACCCTTGAAATCCTGATGGTTACGCCAAAAAAGCACGATTTATCGCAATTAAGCTCGCGGCGGCCTTGACTCCCCCCGCCAAAGCACCGAAAATACCGCGCCTCGACCATTCCCCAGTAGCTCAGCTGGTTAGAGCGGGTGACTGTTAATCACTAGGTCGGCAGTTCGAATCTGTCCTGGGGAGCCAAACAAAACAAAGGCCCGCGTGAAAACGCGGGCCTTTTTTGTTGCCGAAGCCGCCCGTGCTTATCTCACAAGCCACACTGCGAAGCTTCCGCCTCGGCCACCAGCAGCTTGTATTCCTCCTTGAGGATTACATTGGCTTCAGCCAGGTACCTGGCGCCAGCCTTGATGCACTTGACGTATTCTTTGTGGCTGGGCCAGCCAGCTTCATCACCGACCGGGCCTTCGCAGGGGCAGAGCTGGAACAGCGAGCAGCCGGTCGCCGGATCCACCAGCTTGGGCCCCAGCGTCATGGGGCAGAGATCCTGTTTGTTCTCCACCAGGTCGCCGTCGATATCCGGATCACAGGCGTCACCCATGCCGTCACCGTCGAAATCCACCTGCGACTGGTTGGAGTCATCCGGACAATTGTCTTCCTCATCCGGCACACCATCCTTGTCACGGTCGGGACGCACCGGTTGATTGGTGATGGCACAGCGTACTTCAGCGCCATGTGCCAGGTCCGACCACTCGCAATTGAGCCGGCTGGGTGTTCCATCGTTGTAGCTTGCCGTGTAACCAGAAGGGATGGTTTCGGTGACCCGGCAATCAAGCTCACCGGAATCGAATTCAGCAACGACAAACACCACCTCTGAATCATTGGCCAACATGAAAGACTGGCTTACAGGAAGCCCGGTATTGCATTCCAATTCGACATTCACCGGACCTGGGTTGCCATCCGTGAAGTGTTTGCGCACGCGGATTCTGGCCTGGGGGTTAAGCAGGGTGTTTGTGACATCGCAGGTCAGTTCATCGCCGTTTTCGACGTCCTGCCAATAGCACTCGACGGGACTTACCGTACCGTCGTTATAAGAGGCTTGGTAACCCGGCGGCACCGTTTCGGTCAACCGGCAATCCAGCTCGCCTGAGTCAAATGCGACCACGACAAAAACAAGGGTCTCCCCATCACCCACTCCGAAGTAGGATTGCTCCACCGGCAAACCGGTGTTGCACGCCAGCGTAACGGCCACCTCCAGCGGGCTTTCGTTGGCGAAATGTTTGGTAACCGCAAAGGTCGCCCGCGACTCCTGAGCCTGCAGCGGAGTGCACAGACCAAACACGACCAGGATCAGAACCAGCTTTGATGCCATATTCCAGTTCATTAGGCCTCTCCTTGTTGATTTGGTTTAGTTCCTCTTTGCCTTTGTTACCAGCATAGACGCTGAGCAGAGATTTTTCTGCCAGCCCGGCTGATATGGATCAACGGAATAATTGGGGTCAGAGTAAAAACCTCACAGAACGTACCCGGGAGCTTTACCCCGACCCCAGTGATACGGGGCTTTTTGCGAGTTAGCCAAACACTCCGGTGAGCTGTTTAATGAAATAGATGATGAGAAAGCTCAAAACGACATGCAAAGATCGGAGCAAGCCGGCGCGTGCCTCAGAGTGATGCTGAAGCCCTCGTGGCAGCACAACAACCAGTCGCGACACTAGTTGAGGAAACCCAGGCCCGAAAAATCAAATAGTGAAAGTAATGCCGTTTATTCAGAACCGGCAAACTGCTTTCGATTTCATGCCCAGGCAACCAACCGTTAGCTTCTGAGCTACCTCAACGACAGACTGCAACGCATTTGCACCCCGACCAGTCGCCTGTTGGGGTATGGCTCGCATTTGTGCCACCGTATCCGAACACATATTCGCAGTTCACTCGGTTATTGATCGGATCAATTTCGCTGGCGAAATCAATTTCGACGTAGTAATAAGGCGAACCTCCCTCCGCGTGTTCGAAACCGAATACCTGTTCCCAGTGGCAGGTAGATTCTGTCTCTGTAGAAATACCACCTGTAACAACACTCGTACCATCGGGACATGTCGCCGTGGCACCGTTTGGCGGAAAAAACTCAGCCGTCACAAGCACGTGCGGTGGGCCCATTTCTTCGATCTGGGCCTGTAGTTCAGCATTCTCGGCTTCCAGGCGCTCGACTTCATTTTGCAGTTCCAACGCCACATTCACGGGAGCGCAATTCGCCGGACAAGAATCGAATCCCTCACAGGAAAGAATTTCACACGCATGGATTGGTGAGTTTGAAATAGCCGAGGCCAGAAAGGAAAAATACACGACAAGTTCTTTAAGCTGCATCATTAATCCTTATGATGAGATTGATATAAATGACTTGTTCGTACGGAACCGTAACATGAAATATGTGGAATTGAAAAGCCTGTTCGTCTTATTACAAAGCTGAAGGAATGGAAATGCGCCGGTATTACAGACCAGCAAACTGACGGCTGTTCGCAGGTGACCGGAAGCAAGATCCCATATTTGGGGTCAGAGTAAAAACTTCAAAAAAAACGTCAAAGCGACTTCACAAAGGTTTTTATTCTGACCCCAAATGGTTCAATGGTTTTTAATCTGTCCCCCAGTATCCTGACTACCTGCATAGCCACTGCTTATATTTTTGCCATGATTCCGCTTTGACCCTTACCACGGGGCGCTTTCATTATATTTTGTTCTAGTGAGAGTTTTTATGCACTATTCGCACTTATAAAGACCATTAGCCAAAAACAGAGACATCAATATGAGATTCACTTTTGCATTATTGACAGCGATATGCCTGACGAGTTGTGCCACCCTTACCGAAGATGCGATGACTCCGATAGCACTATCTTTCAGCGATGGAACGGAGGGGCTATGCAACCTTTCCAACAAACGTGGTGCCTGGATGAGCCAGATCCCCGGCACTGTTTCAGTGCGGAAGTCTGATGATGCGTTGAAATACGACTGTGAAAATGAAGACGGCCGGAAG
>JBFIHZ010000165.1:0-8439 GCA_041601535.1 Lysobacterales bacterium
CCGGCTGGTGGGGTGACACCTCGATGGCGTTCACCTGGCCTTCGGGCATGCGGCGTGGTGTGACGTTGGTCCAGTTTTTACCGCCATCGCGGGTCAGGTGTACCAGCCCGTCGTCGGAGCCGGTCCAGATCACATTTGCATCGTGCGGTGATTCAGCAATGTACATCAGCGTGGCGTAGTGCTCGCCACCGGCGCCTTCAATCATGATGGGCCCGCCAGTGGTACCCAGCTTGGCGGTCTCATTGCGCGTCAGGTCCGGGCTGATCGCCGTCCAGCTGTGGCCGCGGTCGACAGACTTCAGCACGTATTGCGCGCCGTGGTAGATGACGTCGGTATCGTGCTGCGAAACCACCACCGGTGCGTTCCAGTTGTAGCGGTAGTGCAGTTCGCGGCCCGGCCGGAACCCGGCGAAATAGGGCCAGGAGTCAATGCGGCGGGCCTCGCCGGTGGCCGTGTTGTACTCCGTCAGTGTGCCCAGCAGGCTGGTGCCATAAACCAGCGTGGGATTGTCACGGTCGAAGCCGAAATGGGCGCTCTCGCCACCGCCGACGGCACGCCAGTCATTGCGGCCGACGCCGCCGTCCATGGCGCGGCTGGGAATGCGCACCGAACTGTTGTCCTGCTGGCCGCCGTACAGGCGGTAAGGCCAGACATTGTCGGTAATCACCCGGTAGAACTGGGCGGTGGGCTGATTGAACTGGCTGGACCAGGTCTGTCCACCGTTAAACGAAACATTGGCGCCGCCATCGTTGCCCTGCACCATCCAGTCGGGATGGGCCGGGTTGATCCACAGGTCGTGGTTGTCGCCGTGCGGGGTCTGCACTGCCTGCAGGGTTTCGCCGCCATCGGTGGAACGCACCATAGAGGCGGCCAGCACGTAAAAGGCATCGGCATTCTGCGGGTCGGCGAAAATATGCGTGTAGTACCAGCCGCGGTCGCGGATACCGGCATCATCGTTGACGCGTTGCCAACTGGTCCCGGCGTCATCGGAGCGGAATATGCCACCTTCGGCCGCTTCGATCATGGCGTACAGGCGGTTGGAATCAGCCGGTGACACGGTAACCCCGGTATTGCCCATCAGTGCCGGCAAGCCCTGCGTCAGCTCCTGCCAGCTGTCGCCGCCGTCGGTGGATTTCCACAAGCCGCTGCCGGGGCCGCCGCTGCGCACCGTCCACGGTTCACGCTGGTGATCCCACAGGGCTGCGTAGAGGGTGTCAGGCTGGTTGACGTCGATATCCAGCAAGCTGACGCCGGTGGTCGGGTTAACGTACAGCACACGTTCCCAGGTTTCACCGCCATTGGTGCTGCGATACACTCCGCGCGCTTCGCTGCCGGCCCATGGATTACCCTGGGCGCCAACGTAGACGATGTCCGGGTTGTGCGGATGAATCTTGATCTTCGAAATCTGGCGGGTGGCCCGCAGGCCCACGTGCGACCAGGTTTCACCGCCGTCGGTGGATTTGTACACGCCATCGCCATGCGAGGTGGTTACGCCGCGAATCGGTGACTCACCGGTACCGACGTAAATTACCTCCGCGTTTGAGGGTGCCACCGCGATGGCACCGATGGTCGTGGTGGTGAAAAAGCCATCGGAGATGTTGTTCCACGATTGCCCGCCATCGGTGGTTTTCCACACTCCGCCGCCGGTGGCGCCCATGTAGTAGGTAAACGGCTGATCCACATGCCCCGCCACCGCAGTTACCCGGCCGCCGCGGTGTGGGCCCACCAGGCGCCACTGCATGGCCTGATACCAGGCACTGTCTGTTGAAGGCGGCTGTGCCACGGCGCCAAGCGGCAGTAATGACAGCATCAGCGCAAAGATCAGGAACCGGGACAGCAAAGCCCTGGCGGAATGTGCATACATCATGGCGGCCTCTCGAATATCGCGATGGGGACTCCGGAAATAAAAAAAGCGGCAAGGTTGCCCTTGCCGCTTTTCTCCTGTTTTACATCAATACTGGATTAATGGCTGGGTTCAGAAATGCTTGTTGAACTCTATGCCAATAGTCCTCGGACGGTTGGTGATTTTGAATGTCGGTTCGCCATTGGCACCCTGCACCGACACGTCGCCGCGTTCGTCAAACAGGTTGTTGACGAAAAACACCAGGCTGGAATTCCACTCCGTGTTGTCAAAACCGGCTCGCAGTCCGACGATGCCGTAGCTGTCCAGCGGGCGGTCATTGGCATTTCCGTCTTCGAAGCGCTGCAGGTCGGAGCGGGATTTGCTGCGGTAGGAGAAATCACCGCGAATCCAGCCGGCCCAGTCCTGCAGGGCATCCAGATCATAGTCGTACTGCAGGCTGCCGTTGACGGTCCACTCGGGGATGGTGGGGATGTTGTCGCCCTTCTTGCCCGGTGCGAACAACGGCACTTCCTCGCCACCGATGATGACCACCGTGCTCTGGTCTTCGGTGAGTTCACGCGTAGGCAGCCAGCTGACACCGAAGCCAAACGTCAGGTTGGGTGTAGGCAGTGCATATACTTCCAGTTCCGCGCCCCAGACTTCAGCGGCGCCCGCGTTGGTGACAAAGCCAAACGCGCCGGTTGGGTCCTCGGCAGATACCTGCATGTTCTCCCACACCAGGTTGAAGATGGCACCGTTGAGGGTCAGGCGGTCATCCATCCAGCGCGTTTTGTAGCCGAGCTCGTAGTTCCATACTTCATCCGACTCAAACAGCGCCGGGATGGCGACGACGCCCTGGTTGTTGGTGCCACCGAGGCGGAAGCCCTGGGAAGCAACGGCGAACAGCGTAACGTCTTCATTGGGTGAATAGCTGATCTGGTATTTCTGGATCAACTGGTCTTCCTTGGCGCTTTGCGTGTTCGGCAGGGACGGGTTAGGTGGGAACAGGGCAAACGGGAATACCGTCATGCCCACATCAGTTTGTTCCACCTCAAACCAGCGCAATCCGGCCAGCACTTCCCACTGGTCGTTGATGGCAAAGGTAACTTCGCCGAAAAATGCCAGTTCTTCGATCTTCTTGTCCGCGGTACGCGCAAACACGCAGGGCTGACAGCCCGGGATGCCGGCACCGACCTGTGGCGGGGGAGAGAATGGTGTGCCGGGATCAAACACCAGCCCGGTTATTGGGTCCACTACCGGCACGAAGCTCTGGAATGAGCTTTCGCGGTCGCGCAGGAACACGCCGCCCAGGTAATTCCAGCGCTTGTCCCAGGTGGAAACAATGCGTGTTTCAAACATTTTCTGATCCAGAGACTGCTGCTGGTCGGTCAATGCCGGAAACAGGTCTGGACGGCCCAGCGAGGGGTCCGGGTTCATCGGATCGTCGATGGTGCCATTCGGGTTGATGCCGAGGAAAAACAGGATCCATGAAGAGTCAAACTTGAACTTGAAGTCACGATCGTAGGATGACACCGTGGAGGTGATGGCGGCCTGCTCCAGGTCCCAGTTCATGGTCAGTGACAACATGGTCTGGTCATCCGGCTTCTGGGTTTGCGTGTAGTCGCCAACGACAAGTTCACCGGTCTGGAAAAAAGCCAATGGGCTGACGTTGTCGCGGTCACCGATGCCGTTGGGGTCGCTGTCCTGCTTGAACGAATCGTAGGGGTGATAACGGTCTGCTCCGCCGTTATCCCGGTCCTGGGCCCATACCATGGCATCAAACGTCAGGGTGTCGGATGGCTGCCAGCGGATGGCCGCGCGCACGCCGGTGGACTCGTAATCGTTGATGTCTTCCAGGCCCAGGCGGACATTATCAATAAAGCCTGAGTCATAGGACTGGTACGCCACCACGCGCACACCCAGGGTGTCAGACACCAGTGGCAGGTTGATCATGCCGAAGGCGCCGTAATTCAGATCGCCAAAGCGGGTGGATGAAACCACGCCCTTGACGGACGCTTCAAACTCGTCCAATACCGGCTTGTTGGTGATAAAACGCACCGCGCCGGTCTGTGAGTTGGCACCGAAGGTTGTGCCTTGAGGGCCTTTCAATACCTCAATGCGCTCCATGTCATACAACACCAGGTCGGTGGTCTGCGAACCTGAATTGGAGGTGGAACTCTGCACGCCGGGAAGCGCCATTTCATCGTAGTAAACCGCCACCTGCTGCTGTCCGGCCGATTGTACGCCGCGGATAATGTAACGGCGCTCGCCCTTACCGGCGTCGGTAAATGTCAAACCGGGAACCTGGTAAGCGAAATCCTCGAAGTTGACTACGCCCATGGTTTCCAGCATGCCCCCACTCAATGCGGTAATGCTGGTGGGGATATCCTGCAGGGTTTCGTCGCCGCGCTTTCGTGCGGTAACGATGATTTCTTCCAGCATGTACTCGTTTTCATTGGCGTCCTGCGCGTGCACTGCTGCAGCAGGTGCCAGGAATGCTGCTCCGGTCAATAGAGCGATTAACTTTTTACGGTAGGGTAGGAATGTCATTTTGCGGTGCCCTCTGTTATAAGCCTGATTTGCATGAGTATCAGTTCAGCGCCGCATGGTGTGGTTAAAAGTGGCGGCGGCGCTGTCGGCTACATCTGCCAGTCGGGTAAAGGTGTCCGCGTTTTCTACATGGCTTGCCCATACCCATCTGTCAGTATGGCAACAGCCATCTGGTCATGCAATTCAAGGATTGGGGCAAAGTGTCAAACTGGCCATGAGCCGCAGCACCGCCGGTTATGCTTTAATCCACCTGGCAGAACCCGTCCGGAGTCGTTACGTTTGCTGCAATGGAACGGACGCCCGCTGCCAGCCGGACTATGTACCGGCGTCACATCATCTACCGACAGAGACCTTCGCAATGCGTACCTACGACAGCCACTACCCATCCATTTCAGACCTTGAAGCACGGGCGCGCCGCCGTCTGCCGCGCTTCGCCAGGGAATACCTGTGCGGTGGTGTGGGGCAGGAAACAGGTCTCAGGCGCAACCGGGCTGCACTCGACCGGGTGCTGCTGCAGCCAGCATTCTTACGTGATGTATCCCGTTGCAGCACCGAGGTAACGCTGTTCGGGCAAACCTATGCAATGCCGGTGGGTATTGCGCCGGTAGGCCTGGCCGGCCTGATCTGGCCGGGCTCCGAAATGGCCCTGGCCGGTGCGGCCCACCGCGCCAGGGTGCCTTTCACGCTCAGCATGGCCGGCACCTCATCACTCGAGGACATTGCTGAAGCCACCGAAGCCTGGGCCTGGCTACAGCTTTACCCGGCTCTGGACTTCGCCATTACAGCCGATGTGCTGTCACGTGCCGAAGCTGCGGGTTACCGGGTGCTGGTAGTGACTGTGGATGTGCCGGTGGGGGCCAAACGCGATCGCGAGATTCGCAGTGCATTGTCCCTGCCGCTGCGGCTGACCGCCAGAAACATAATCAGCGCGGCTCTGAGTCCCGCCTGGACAGCGGCGCTGCTGCGTCACGGCCTGCCGGGCTTCGGCACCCTGGCCCCTTACGCGCCCCCCGACATGGCTGATCTTGGTGGACTGGCTGAATTCATATCCACGCTGATGGCAAAAGGCGTAAGCCTGGACGAACTGCAGCGCATACGCGAAAAGTGGCGCGGCAGTTTGATCGTTAAAGGCATTCTGCGGCCGGAGGATGCGGCAATGGTTTGCGCGGCGGGTGCTGATGGCATCATCGTTTCCAACCACGGTGGCAGGCAGCTGGATGCTGCGCCCGCATCCATCGAGGCTTTGCCGGGTCTTGTGCGTGAGGTGGGCGGCAGTTGCACCGTAATGCTGGACAGCGGAGTGCGCGATGGCCTGGATGTGCTCCGCGCTGTGGCCAGCGGCGCGGCTTGTGTTTTCTCGGGGCGGTCGTTCTACTTTGGTGTCGCCGCCATGGGGCAGCGGGGGGGCAGCCAGGCCATTGAAATATTTCGTGACGAAGTCGGCCGTGGGTTGGCCCAGCTGGGCTGCACCGATATCAATGCGCTGGACCAAAGCTGGCTGTGTCCGCAGCCGGCGTGACAAGCCACCCCCTATCTTGCGGGCTAACACATCTGCTATTGTCTGGCGCATGAAATTAACCACCCGCCCATTGTCTCCGCTGCTAGGTCTGGAAGTTCGCGGGCTGAATCTGAACAGAGGCCTGTCGACGGAGCTTACTGATTCCCTGGTTGGATGGCTGTATCAGTACGGTGTGGTCTGCCTGCGCAAGCAACAACTCACTCCGGCTGATCTGCTGAAGGTGGGTGAAGCTCTGGGTGAGCCGGTGCAGCATAACGAGGAGAACCTCCGCCTGGATGGCCTGCCCGGCGTGATGTCGCTGTCCAATGCGGATGAGCGGGATGACCGGCAGCTGAACGGCGGTGCCCATTGGCACACCGACCTGATCCACAGCGAATCGCCGGCCAGCTTCACCCTGTTACACGCGGTGGCGGTTCCCGCTGCCGGCGGCGGTACCCGCTTCGCCAGCCAGACGGCCGCTTACGATGCCCTGCCGGCTGAGCGCCGGCAACTGGCCGAATCCGTTTGCGTTACTCATTGTTATGAAGGTCGAACCGACGGTTCCATGCCCACCTTCAGGCATCCGCTGGTCAGGCCTCATCCGGTAACCGGTAGAAAGGCTCTTTATGGCGCTGCTGACACCGGTATTGGTATTGAGGGCATGCCGCAGGAACAGGCGCAAGCGATACTGGATGAATTTGAGTCCTTCGCCACGCAGCAACGTTTTGTCTACCGGCATGCCTACCAGTTGCACGACCTGGTGATCTGGGACAATGCGCAGTTGCTGCATTGCGCAGATCCACTCAAGCGCACGCGGGACGGCCAGGGTGCACGCATCATGCATCGCGTGTCGGTGCGCGGCTGGCCGCAGCCGCAACTGTCTGGCCAGCCTCCGCTAGAGGCGCAGGCGCATGGCTGAAAAGGGCGGCTTTCGCAGCGCGTTTGGCCCCGGGCTGCTGTTCGCCGGCACGGCCATCGGCCTGTCCCACCTGGTGCAGTCCACCCGTGCGGGTGCGGTATACGGCCTGGTGATTGGCGCGGCCATCCTGCTGATCCATTTGCTTAAATATCCCTTGTTCCGTTTTGGCGCGTATTACACCGCCGCCGCCGGAGAGTCATTGATCGAAGGCTACCGCCGCCAGGGCCGGTTTGCGGTGTGGCTGTTGCTGGGGGCGATGCTCAGCTACATGTTCTTTGCCATGGGCGCGGTAGGCATGCTGTCCGCTGCGCTGATCCAGACGGTGCTGGGCTTTGAGGCCGATGCGCGCCTGCTGGGTGCCGGCATCCTGGCCGGACTGGTGGTGTTTCTGCTGATTGGCCAGTACCACTGGCTGGACCGGGTTAACAAGGTACTGATCCTGGTGCTGGCCATTTCAACCTTCGCTGCGGCGATCCTGTCACTGCCATCGCTAAGCTGGAGCATGCTGACCTTGCCGGCCGAACAGGTGGACCTGAAACTGTTGCTGTTTGTCGCGGCCCTGGGCGGTTTTATGCCGGTATCCAGCGACAGTTCCGCCTGGCAATCGGTATGGACGCTGGCCAAGGCACGCGATGCCGGCGTCAAGCCACAACTCGGCCCGGTACTGGCGGATTTCAACATCGGTTACTGGGGTTCGGCGTTTTTTGCCGTTTGCTTCCTGATTATGGGTGCGGCGCTGATGCACCGTCAGGACGTTGCGCCCGCGGCGGATGCGGTGCCCTTCGCCGCCCAGTTACTGGGCTTGTACCAGACCGCACTGGGTGCGTGGGCCGCGCCGTTGATTGGCGCATCGGTAATCTCCGTGATGCTGACCACGGCACTGGCCGGCCTGGACGCGCTGCCGCGCGTGCTGGTGGTGATTACCCGCGTGTTATCGGGAGCTGAAGTGGGGACAGCCACCGATATCCAGGTGGATGGCTCAATGATGTACCGGCTGTATGTGATTCTGCTGGCGGCCGGTGCCATCACGGCGACTTACCTGCTGGCCGGGTCGTTCAGGGCCTTTCTTGATTTCGGTACCACGGTTGCCTTCCTGGTGGCGCCAGTCATTGCCGTACTCAATCACCGGGCGGTCTTTGGCGCTGTCGTGCCGCCGGAATCCCGCCCGGGGCGCGGCATGTGGTTATGGAGCATTATCGGCATAATCGCATTTGTCAGCTTTACACTGACCTGGTTCGGCCTGTTATTTGGCGGCTACCTGGACTGAAGCGGGCGGCGCCGGTTCCGGCTGTCACACAGCCGTCGTCGAACCTTGGCCCTGGCCAGGCCGACCGACCATCAAACCCGCAGCAGGCTCAGCCAAAGCGGGATCAGCCACAGCGGGAGCGACCCAAGCGGGCGCGTAGCCTCTCGCGAGCACGGACCTCACAATTCTGACTCAAACCCGTCCATCAGGATAATGTCATGATCGTCATCACGGTTGATTACGGCCACGTCTGACGGGTTTCGTCCTGCATAGGCCTTGTCCGCGCTGCTGGCGCTGCCGGTAACAATCAGGTAGGGCTGGTTACCGTCGCTATCTGCATCATCCAGCCCGGTCACCGTTATCAGCTGCGCCGCGGTGGTGCC
>JBFIHZ010000166.1:0-8423 GCA_041601535.1 Lysobacterales bacterium
AGAGCAACGGGGCACAGCGTCATGGTACGACTCCGGGGCCGCCTGGACGGCCTGGCAGGGTGAAAAGCAGCGATCAATAACCCATCATACGCTTTCCCGGCCGGCTCTGGACAAAGCCGCTGATCAGGCCGGCCAGCACCAGCAAACCAGTAGCCCAAAGCCGTCAGGCGACACTCGCCTGCCAGCTGGTTCAGCCAGCGGTGTTTCGCAAGGTAAACAACTGCGGGTTGCTTCTGAGATAGTCACGGCAGAAATCCAGGAACTTGCGGGTCACCCGGGTCATCGGCGCATTGGCCGAGGTCATAAATGCATATTCCTGCCGCAGGTTGGGCCTGAAGCGGCGAAACGCGATGCCGCTGCCCATGTACTGCACCCCCAGCATCTCGTTGATGATCGCTATACCCGTACCACTGCGCGCAAACGCACAGGCTGCCCCGACGGTATGGGTTTCCACCTTCACCTGCATTTTTACGCCGGCGTCGCGAAACGCGTCCTCGATCTGCTGGCGTGAGGTACGCCCTTTGCCCAGCAGGATCAGCGGCTGGTCGGCCAGGTCCTTGACCGTAATGATTTTTTTGCGGCACAAGCGGTGTTCGGACGGCAGCGCACAAATCGTGCCGGCACGCACCAAAGGCTCACAGGCCAGACCTGCATGATCGGCCGGCAACTTGATAAACCCGCAGTCCACCGCACGCAGGGCCACCATGTCACGCGCAGTTTCCACGCTTTGCGAGTCCAGGCTGACCTGGACATTCGGGTGCAGCCGGATGAATTCAGCGATCACCTGCGACAGGATGCCTTCGGCAAAACTGGGTGGCGAGACGATGGTCAGCTCACCAAAGTTTTCGTTACGCAGGTTGCGCGCCAGCTGCACCACCCGGTCCACACTCTGCAGCGCGATATCCACCTCCTTGTAGAAGGTGATGGCTTCGTCGGTAGGAATCAGCCGGCCCTTACCACGGTGGAACAACGGAAACCCGATAGCCTCTTCCAACAGGCTCAGCAAGCGGCTGACGCCGGGCTGGGTCAGCTGCAGTTGCTGCGCCGCCGCCGTGGCCGAACCGGTATCGATAATGGCGCGGAAACACTGCAGGCTTTTCAGGTTGATATGAAATGAAGAAACAGACACGGCGCCTCCCGGTTTGACCAACAGCCTGCCCCGCCCGTGACTCGCGCGCCGGTTTATCCTGCGGCAGCGCCCAGGCGGACATAGTGCCATGCCATACAGCTTACCCCCAGCTTGATCAAAAGGCTGACCGGCACCGCCGACACTATAACATTTTGTTATTCTTCGATCGCATTTTTGCATCATATTGAATACTGAAAAAAGCCTGCTTATGATCAGCCCAGAAGTGGGGGCCCTTGCCCGGCTGTTATATGCCCGTTTGATCATTCGGGCCAGCAGGCCTGATGCGCGTAGCAGACGTGATCGGCAAGAGGCGCAGATAAGCATTTGGAAGTTCCGTTGGGAGAATGACCCATGAGTAAGTACCGCTCCGCAGGCAATACCGCTACTACCTGGACAGGCAATTGCCTGGCCGCCCTGCTGTTGTGCCTGCCCGCTCTGGCACTGGCGCAAAACGCATCGGGCGATCAGCAGACGGCCGAGGAAAATATACTGGAAGAGGTGTATGTCACCGGCTCACGCATCAAGCGCCAGGATGAAAATTCCAGCAGCCCGGTACAGACCCTGTCCGAGGATGACCTGCGGGTAGATGGTTCGCTGTCACTCGGCGAAACCCTGCAAACCCTGCCCTCGGTAGGTTCCAGCCTCAACTCCAACGGCTCGGCCGGTACCAGTCACGGCACCAGCAGCCTTAACCTGCGCAACCTCGGCGCCAACCGCAGCCTGGTACTGGTCAATGGCCATCGCTGGGTAAACGGTGCCGGTACCCGTGGCTTCCGTGATTTCGTTGACCTGAACACCATTCCGCAGGCAATGATCGAACGCATCGAGGTGCTGCAGGATGGCGCCACCGCCATTTATGGCGCTGATGCCATCGCCGGCGTGGTCAACATGCACACCTACCAGAATTTTGAAGGCGGCCGCGTCAAGGCCTATTACGGCAGCAGCAGCGAGGGCGACCGCGACACCCTGGGCCTGGATGTGCTGCTGGGCAAAACCTTTGGCCGCAGCAACTGGATGCTGGCCATCAGCCATGTTGATGAAGACCCGATTTATACCCAGGACCGCAAGCTGACCGCCATTCCGCTGAACGGCCTGGCTCTTGGCACACCGGAAGGCCTGTTCCGCGAAAGCGGGCTGGCAGGGGTGGTTGGCTTCCCCGTGCCCTCCGCCGGCATCACCCGTGATCCGGGTGTTGACGGCAGCGTCATCAGCAACTGGCGCGCCGCCAATACCTCAACCGACACCTTCAACCGCTATCACAACAACTATGTGGTCGCCCCGCTGGAGCGCACTGCGATTTATCTGCAGAACGTGACCGAATTCGGCAACGATATGGCATTCCGTTTCGAAGCACTGTACAACGAACGCAAGTCGGACCAGCTGTTCTCTGGTGCCACGGCCGTGATTCGCGGCAGCCGCGGCTTCCGCATTGCCAATGACCCGCGGGTTAACCCCTTCGGCATAGAGTTTGCCGGTTCGGATTTCCGCGTGGAAAACTTCTTTGAGGACAACGGTCAGCGCGATAACGTGCAAAACGTCGAAACCATCCGCATTGGCGCCGGTCTGGAAGGCTCGTTCAGCAATGGCTGGTCATGGGATTCCTTCCTGTCGTGGGCGGAAAATGAAGCCACCTTTGAATCACGCAACCAGTTGCACCTGGACAAACTGGCGCTGGGCCTGCGGGCCTGTGACAGCAGCGGTATCGCGGTAGACGTTTCCGACCTGGCAGCGGGCTGCGTACCGGTCAACCTGTTCAACCCCTTGACGGCCGAGATGATCGATTACATCAATTTCACCGGCCACGACGTCAACCGCTCGGAACAGATCGATTTTACTTTCAATTTCACCGGCGACCTGTTCAACCTGCCGGCCGGTCCGCTGGCCTTTGCCGCCGGTTTTGAATACCGCGAAGAAAAAGGCGTGGACACTCCGGATTCGATCATCAACTCGGACCCGCGTATCAACACTTATCGCACCACCTCATCCGCCCCGCGCGACGGCACCAATGGCAAATACGACCTGAACGAAGTTTATGTCGAATTTGATATTCCACTGCTCAGCGGTCACCCGGCCGCGCAGGATCTGCGCGTGCAGGCAGCCACCCGCTACTCGGACTACAGCACCTTTGGCGGTACCACCAACAGCAAACTGGGCCTGTTGTACCGCCCGGTGGATGCGCTGATGTTCCGTGGCACCTGGGCGGAAGGCTTCCGCGCACCCTCCATCCTGGAATTGTTCGAAGGCGTGCGTGAAACCGCGGTACCGGTAATCGACCCCTGCAATGGCGGCGGTAGTGGCTTGCCTGGCTGCGCCGGAGTACCGCCCAGCTATTCACAAACCAACACCAATGAGACCGCCACGGTGGGCGGTAACCCCGATCTGCAGCCGGAAACGTCTGAGAACATTTCCCTTGGCTTCGTTGTCACGCCGGTGGATATCGAAGGCGCCAGCCTGACGTTTGACTGGTACAACATCCAGATTGACGACACCATCAGTTCGTTCGGAGCGCAGAACCTGCTGGACCTGTGCGCCACCACCGGACGGCGTTGTAACTTCGTACGGCGTGATGCCAGCGGTGAAATCCTTAACATTGCCGATGGCCCGATCAACCTGAACAGTACCGAAGTGGAAGGCTATGATGTGGTCCTGCGCTATGCCATGGACACCAATGCCGGCGTGTTTGACTTCAGCCTGTCGGCTTCACGCCTGCTGGAGTTCACCGAACAATCCACGCTGGCGGATGGCACCGTGTTGGTCGATGAGAAAGTAGGCACAGCCCGTTCACGTGAAGCCTATCCGGAGTGGCGTGGCTTGTTCACCGCGCGCTGGAGCAAGGACGCCTGGAGCGCCAATTATTCCCTGCGTTACATCGGTGACAGCGACGAAATCGTTGACGACCAGCCCCGCCATATCCGCGAGATGACCTACCACAACATCTCCGGCATTTACCAGTTCAACGACAGCTGGGCGGTTCGGCTGGGCATTGACAATGTGTTCGACCGGCAACCGCCAAGCTCGCTGACCAACCTGAACATCAACTTTGACCAGAGCACCTACACCGCGGTGGGACGGTTCTACTATGCCCAGGTAACGTTCGACTTCGGCCTGTAAGGGTCAACCGCGCTTCCCTGCCATGACGCACCAGGCCGGCCATCGCGGCCTGGTGCGGAGACCACGGCAGGCCTGTGAATGCCGGCTGCCGGGCCGCTGCCCGGCCCCGTTCTGAAGCCCTACAATAGCCGGACCCAGCGAACGGATAATTGCCATGACAACTGCCACACGCAGCGCCGACAACCGCAATGTCAACCCCATCATTATCATGCTGATGATACTTGGGCTGGCCATGGCGATGACCTGGCTGTTCGAATCCGGACAGTATCAGCGCGACGGCAAACTGGTGATTCCGGGCACGTACAGCGAGCTGCAGAAGGAACGCGATCTGTCCGGCCTGCTGCGGCCACCGCAGGACCGTCAGGCGGGCGTGGCGCAGCCGGTCAGCCTGAGCGGCGCGGCCCTGGCCATACCCATCGGCCTGGAGCGCATGGCCGGGCTGATTTTCATGGTGCTGATCATCGGCGGCATGTTCGGCATCATGACCCATACCGGGGCCGTTGACGCCGGGCTGGAAAAACTGCTCAGCCACTTGCGTGGCAATATCTACGTGCTGGTGCCGTTGTTGATGGTGGTGTTCTCAGCCGGCAGCACCTTTCTTGGGCTGGCTTCCGAATACCTGTTGATCATCCCGCTGATGGTGGCCATGGCCAACCGCCTGGGGCTGTCAAACCTGGTCGGCCTGGCAATAGTCACCGTGGCGGTCAAGGCCGGGTATTTGTCGTCGGTGACCAATCCGATTCCGCTGTCCATTGCCCAGCCCCTGGTCGGCGTGCCGGTATTCAGCGGTGCCGGTCTGCGCTTTGCTTTTTACCTGGTATTCCTGCTCACCGGCATCGCGTTCGTTATTTACCTGATCCGGCGGGAAGGCATCAGCGGCCGGGTTGATATTGAGTTCGATGCCAAACCCCTGTCCGCCGCCCACCTGCGGGTACTGCTCACCGTGGTGGCCGGCATTGCGCTGCTGGTGTTCAGCTCCAGCCGCTGGCACTGGGACCACCACCAATTGTCCGCCTATTACATTGCGCTCAGCGCTTTGCTGGCCCTGATGGGCGGCGTGGGTGCCAGCGAGGCCGCGGACGCCTTCGTTCGTGGCATGAAAAAGATCCTTATGGCCAGCATGCTGATCGGCGTCGCCGCCGCCGTGGCGGTGGTGCTGGAACAGGGCCAGGTGCTGGACTCCATCGTGCATGGCCTCACCGTGCTGGTCGGGCAAGGCGGTCCTTACATGGCCGCCACCGGCATGTTTTTCTCCCAGTTGATGCTGGATTTCCTGGTGCCCTCCACCTCGGGCCAGGCGGCCATCAGCATGCCGATTCTCGGCCCGATGGGGCAGCTGACCGGGATTCAGCCCCAAACCACCGTGCTGACCTTCCTGTTTGGCAATGGCATCACCAACCTGCTGACTCCCACCTCGGGCACGCTGCTGGCATACCTTGCCACCGCGCAGGTGGGCTGGTGGCAGTGGGCACGGGCGGTGTTCTGGTTATGGCTGATCTATATCGTGATCGCCATCGTGCTGTTGTCCGTCGCAGTGAGCGTGGGCTACTGATCATGAGCACACCGCCAACCGGCGCTGTGACAGAGCTCCACGACCTGATGGTGCCCATGCGCGATGGCATTCACCTGGCTACCGACGTATATCTCCCGTCTGGCACGGACCAGCTGAATGCACCAGCCGTACCGGTAATCATGGAACGCACGCCTTACGGCAAATCCGCCGTCAGCCGTGCCGAGGTGAGCGCGGCCAGCCCCGAGCCAATGACGCGCCGGCAAGTCGCCCGGTTCTTTGCCAGCCATGGCTACGCGGTGGTAATGCAGGATTGCCGCGGACGATATGCATCCGAAGGCCAGTTCATCAAATACATCAATGAGGCTGAGGATGGCGTGGACACCCTGGGCTGGATCCGCCAACAACCCTGGTGCGATGGCCGCGTGGCCACCATGGGCCTGTCCTACGGTGCCCATACGCAACTGGCGCTGGCCTGCCTGGCGCCGCAAGGGCTGGCCTGCATGCTGATGGATTCGGGGGGCTTTTCCAGCGCCTATCATGGCGGTATCCGGCGGGGCGGTGCATTCGAGCTGAAGCAAGCCACCTGGGCCTACAAGCACGCGCTGAAAAGCCCGGCGACGGCGGCGGACAGCAGCCGCAAACATGCGCTGCAAGCCCGCGATATTGTCGACTGGTTCCAGCATATGCCCTGGCGTCCGGGCCATTCACCATTGCAGGCCGCGCCGGAGTATGAAAACTATTTGTTTGAACAATGGCGTAACGGCCTGTTCAGCGACTACTGGAAACAGATCGGTCTGTACGCCGAAGGCCACTACGACCGTATTCCGGACATACCCATAACCATTATTGGCAGCTGGTATGACCCCTACGTTCTGACCTGCATCACCAATTTTACTGAACTGTCACGCCGCCACCGCTCCGCCACCCGCCTGCTGATGGGTCCATGGACGCATGGCAACCGGTCCAGGACCTGGGCCGGCGAAGTCGACTTTGGCCCGCACTCCATTCTGGACGGCCAGTTCGCGCCGGATTATCTGCATTTCCGCCTCGACTGGTTCAACCAGTGTCTCAAGCCCGGCTTACCACTGGCTGAGACAGGCGGCCCTGAGCCGAAACAGAACGAGCCACCGCAGGAACTCGCTGCGCCAGGCGGTCCAAAGTCCAGCGTCAGCTGGTTCGAGATGGGTGGCGGCAGCGGCCGGCGCGATGCCAATGACCGCCTGCAGCATGGCGGCCAATGGTGCCACTCGACCCAGTGGCCCCCGCCGCAAACCCGGCAACACGAACTGTACCTGCATGCCGATGGCCGGTTGGCGCAACAGCCACCCGCCTCGCGCGATGGGGCCCTCCACTACTGTCATGATCCGGCACACCCGGTACCCACATTGGGCGGAGCGCTTACCTCGGGCGAACCCGTGATGGAAGGCGGCCCCTTCGACCAGCGGGTTCGCGCTGACACGTTCCAGTACCAGCCGGACGATCCGACCGGCCCATTGTCCCAGCGCGCCGATGTACTGGTATTTACCACCGAGCCACTTGCGCAGGATCTGGTGTTGTGTGGCGAACTGCAGGCTGAATTGTGGATCTCATCCGATTGTCCGGACACGGACTTCACGGTCAAACTGATAGATGTTTATCCACCCAGTGACGACTACCCGGAAGGTTTTTCGATGAACATCTGCGATGGCATTTTCCGTGTCCGCTATCGCCAGGGCTGGCAGCAGGAAGTGTTTCTCCAGCCGGATGAAATTTGCCGCATCGTGGTTGTGCCGTTTGCCACCGCCAACCGGTTTTGTGCTGGCCACCGTTTGCGGGTTGATGTATCCAGCAGCAATTATCCGCATTTTGACATCAATACCAACACCGGCGAAGCCGAAGGTTCCGCCCGCCACAGCCGCATCGCCACCAATACGCTGCACTGCAATGCGCGGCATCCTTCACGCCTGATTCTGCCACTGTTGCCATCCCGGCCCGAACCCCACGGAGGAAACCATGACTGATCGGCGTGAATTGATCACCGCGCTGCTGGCCGCGGCCACCCTGCCCTGGTTGCCCGGTTGCAAATCACACAGCAGCCAGCCCGGTTCCGGACAGCGCAACCCGGGCCAGGCTGCGAAACAACCTGCCCGACACCTGACGATAACCGGCCAGGCCCTGATGGAGCATCCCCTGTGCCAGATGCCCTACCCCGGCCTGCGCGAAGTCATGGCTGAACTGCAGCGTGGCGACGCGGTATTCACCAACCTGGAAGTAGCCATCCGCACGCCTCAATCCGGTGCACCAACACGCAATAATATTTTTCTGCATACAGCCCCGCCATCCGTGCTGGATTGCCTGCAGGCCATGGGGTTCCACCTGCTGGCTCTGAGCAATAACCACGCCTGGGATTTACACACGGCCGGTGTACTGGCCACCCGGGAAGCGGTTTTGCAGGCCGGTTTCGCCGCCGCCGGCAGCGGCGCGGATCTTCACCAGGCCAGTGCGCCCGCCTGGCTGGATGATGGCAGCACCGCACTGGTTTCGATGGCCTGTGGAAAAATCCCCCAGGGCGGCGCCGCCACTGCGAGTTCCGCCGGCATCAACGAACTGCGCACGGACGAGAGCGGGCAGTTACTGAGCGAAGACGTGGAGCGCAACCTGGCATCGCTGTCTGTGGCCCGGCAATCCGGC
>JBFIHZ010000167.1:0-8421 GCA_041601535.1 Lysobacterales bacterium
CAGCTGCCAGCGCTGGGTGGTTTCGTTATAGCGCCATTCCTGCTCGTCGATGATGGTGCGTTCCACCGCCTGGTTGACGTTGAACAGGCGAATTTCAACCACCTGGCGGGCGGTCATGCCGTCATCAAAAATGCCGGTGGAGCGGATGGTGTACTGGGTGACGCGGAACAGCCGCAGGCGGTCCATGTCCAGCCGCGTGATGGGATGTTCTTCAAGGTAAGCCGGCGCGATAAAGTCTGCGGCCGCATCCCACTGGCTCCAGCGCACGATGGTTTCATATTGCTTGAATGCTTCAGCGCGGCTTTTTTCCGCCGGATTGGGGGTGCATGCAGCCAGCCAGCAAAGGCTGAATAACAGCATGGCCCGCCAGCCGGCTGAACACCGGGCAGCCGGTCCTGCGACATTGTGCTGTGCGGTAAAAATGCGCTTGCTGACGTGGTTGCTCATCACGGCTCCCTCGTTATGGCGACATAATCAGAATCAAACGTTACTGCTTCCTGGCCACTGGCGTCCAGTATCACCGGCCGCAATCGCATCCGCGCCTTGCCTTTTTTCTGCAGCTGACGGACAAATTTCTGCCACTGGGGCAGGGGCGGGGTGGGGCAAAATGCTTCAATCGCGCCGGTCACAGGCAGGTGATAACAGGCCTCGCTGCGGTGAATCAGCAGTTCACCGTGCACCGATGAGCGGCGCATGGAAACCCACATCTGGCACCAGCCCGCCAGGGTCAGAATGGCGCTCAGGCTGCCTCCAAATGCGGTTCCGTGCAGATTCATATTGGGCGGCAGCGGGGCGCGCAGCTTCAGGCCCAGCGCATCAATACCGGCTACTTTCAATTGCATGGCCGATACCAGTGGAATGGAACAGTCCAGTTGCTGTTGCAGTTCCTGGCACAGTTCTCGATCACCGGTGTGGTGGTGGGGGGAAGGCTTGGCAGTCATGTGGTGCGGGGTCCAAAAATTCAAAAGAGCAGGCATTGTAGCTGAATGAGGCGTCCGGCGTGACGACTGTGGCGGCCAGATTGAAGCGGCGCAAGCGTTCGGTTTAGGTTACTCTCTGGTTTGATGTTTAAAGTCTGCTAACCGGCCGGGCGAAGCCCGGGAATCCACAGAATATGTACACTCTGCAATCGCGTCATACCCCCTGTTTTTCCGCCAGCTCCGGTCGGCTGGTCAACCCCTCGCTGCTGCACTGATGCCCGCCTTACCTCGCATGGCGGCGGCCTTGATGCCGCGGGAGCTCACCAGTTGGAGCCTCACCGCCATTTCTCTGGGCGCGCTGGAAGGTGGCTTGCTCGGGGTGATTGTCAAGAACCAGTTTGACGCGGTTGCCAGCGCCGGACTGGTCAATCTGGCGGTAGCGGTGGTGGCTGCCGCCCCCTCGTTTACCAATCTCACCAGCTTTCTGTTCGCCGCTCATGGCGCCGGGCGTGACAAACTGGCGATGCTGAGTGGCTTGATGGCCGTGATGGGAATTTGCCTGGTGGCCATGGCCCTGCCGGGCAGAAACGGGTTTGGTCTGGTGGCCTTTTGCGTGTTGACGGTGCTGGCGCGCACCGCCTGGTCGGGCATTTTGACGGTACGCGCGGCGGTGTGGCGGGCCAATTACCAGCGCAGTTGGCGGGCGCAGGTCACGGCCCGGCTGGTGCGGGTGGCTTCCTTGCTGGTGGCGGCCGTGTCTGCCCTGATTGGGTTCATGCTGGATTGGCATGCCGATGCGTTTCGTTTTGCCTTTGTGCTAAGCGGGGTCAGCTCGATGGTGGCCGCCTGGGTGTATCGCAACGCGCGGGTGCGCCGTCATCGGCAGTTGCTGGCGGCCGAACTGGCCGAACAGAACCTGGAAGGGCGCCGGCTGAGCCTGGCGATGTTGCAGCGGGTGCTGCGGAACAATACCGACTTCAGACGTTACATGGCGACCATGATGGTATTTGGCAGCGGTAATCTGATGCTGGTGCCGCTGCTGGTAATTCTGCTCAATGAGCATTTCACCATCAGCCAGTTGCAGCAGGTAATGATTACCTCCTCTTTACCGCTGTTGATGCTGTGCGTGGCGATACCGTACTGGGCCAGGGTGCTGGACCGGCGTCATATTTTTTCATTTCGCGCCATCCACAGCTGGTATTTCTTTGCCTCCTCGGCGCTGTTCGCAGTGGCCATCATCAGTTCACAGGCATTGCTGTTGTGGCCGGCATCGGTATTGCTCGGTGGTGCCTATGCCGGTGGGCATCTCGGCTGGAACCTGGGGCATAACGATTTCAGCAGCGATGCCAATGCCTCCCATTACATGGCGATTCACGTCAGTCTCACCGGCCTGCGCGGCCTGGTGATGCCGCTGCTGGGTGTGATGTGTTACCAGTTCATGGCCGAGCACTGGCCGGATCACGTCGAGTGGGTGATGTTGCTGCCGCTCAGCCTGACGGGGGTAGGCTCGGTGGTGTTTGTGCTGCTGCACCGTGAACACAGCCGCCGCGCCGTGACTCAAGCAGACAGCTGAAGTTTCAGCGCATCCGGCGGCACTCAGGTCCGGTCGCTGGCGTCGCAGGCTCCGGGGGTGCTTTCCGGCACGCCGGCTGCCGTGGCCATGCAGGCGTTGGAATAGGTTTTTCCATCACAACCGCATACCGGGTCGTACTGCATGGTGCAGGACAGCGGCTCAGCCGGGGGGGTCAGTACGCAGCCGTCCTCGGTGTTCTTGACGGCATCTGATTGCGCTGCCGGCTCTGTCTGTCCGGCGGCCGCCGCTTGGCCGGCCGGGTCGCTGGTTTCTGCTGTGCAGGCCAGCAGGCTCAGCAGCGCGCTGCAAATGACACAGATCGGGCTGAATCGCATCGCGGCTACCTCACTGAAAGTGGTTCTGCCAGATAATGGCTGACCAGCACAGCATAATCAACAACAGGCACAGCATGACTGCGGCGGAGCCGGCATCCTTGGCCCGGCCTGAAAGTTCGTGTTTTTCAAAGCCGATGCGGTCCACGGTATTTTCAATGGCGCTGTTGATCAGCTCGACGATCAACAGCAGGAACAAGGGGGCGATCAGCGCCAGCCATTGCAGCGCGCTGTTGGCCAGCCAGAACGACAATGGAAACAGCACACAACTCAGCAGCACATTCTGCCGGAAAGCTGCTTCGTGAAGCCAGGTGGCGCGCAGGCCCTTGAGTGAGTACCCGGCGGCATACACAATTCGTGTGAGCCCGGTTTTTCCTGGTTTCATCAGCTGCTCCTTGATTTCCAGGCTGACAGGGGCCACGTTCTGAGCGGCGGTGGCGTAAGGTCATTATCCCGCTGGCGGGCTAAAAGCAGGTTGCGCTGTGTGCGTGGGTTCATGAATCTCTCCGCCCGGAGGAAAACGATCAGGCATCGGCCAAAGCGGAACCATGCTACCATTCGCTGCCTACTTTTTCGCAGTAAATACACGGCAGTTCACTATGTCTAACAGCCAGGGACGGGCGACAGCCGGTCCAATGATATTCAATCCATCCAATGGTTTACCGGATTTCTCCGTCTTGCAGCCCGCAGAGGTGCTGGCACACCTGCAGCAACTGGTTGCCGAATACCGCGCCGGCGTGGAGCAATACCAGGCTTCCGGCCAGAATACGGACTGGTCTTTTGTTGAAGCAGAAACGCAATGGTCCGATGCCATTGACCGCAGTTGGTCGCCGGTGTCGCACCTAAGTGCCGTGGCGGATAATGCCGAATTACGCGATGTTTACACTGCCGGCATCAAGCTGCTGACCGAGCATGGCACCTGGCGCCAGCAACACCGCGGCATTTTCAAACTCTACCGGTCTTTGAAAGACTCACCGGAATTTGCCCAGCTCAGCCCGCAACAACAACGGATTGTTGAACTGGAAATCCGTGATTTTCACCTGGCCGGCGTGGACCTGGACGAGGCCAGCCGGGAGGAATACCGCAAAGTGGTATTGCGTCTCAGCGAACTGAGCACACTGTTCCAGCAAAACCTGCTGGACGCCACGCAGGCGTGGACGCTGCAGTTCGACACCACCGAGCGTCTGGCCGGCCTGCCGGAGGGTGAACTCAGGTTACTGGCGGAAAATGCCCGTGTACACAATACCAGTGGCTGGTTGGTGGATCTGGGCTATCCCTCATATTCGGCCATCATGACCCATGCTGAGGACCGCGATCTGCGCCGCGAAGTCTATACGGCCTATGTGACCCGTGCGTCCGACCAGGGACCGGATGCCGGCGAATGGGACAATTCCGGGGTGATCAGCGAAATTCTGGCACTCAGGCACCGCCTGGCACGGTTGCTGGGTTTCGACAATTACGTTGATTACGCCTTGTCATCACGCATGGCGGAATCTTCCGCCGTGGTAATGGATTTTCTGCACGATCTGGGTGAACGGGCGCTGCCGGCCGCGAGGCAGCAATTCGCGGCGCTGGAGTCATTCGCCGTTGAACACGGTGCGAATCTGCCGTTGCAGCCCTGGGATACCGGCTTCTGGGCCGAACGCCTGCGGCAGTCGGAGCTGCAGCTTTCTGATGAAATGCTTAAACCCTACTTTCCGTTGCCGGCCATGGTCAGCGCGCTGTTACACATCACCGGAAGGATCTTCGGTATCAGCCTGGAGCAGGATGAGCGTGTAACGGTGTGGCACCCCGATGTGCGTTTTTACTGGTTACACGATGAGGATGGTCAGCGTTGCGCCGGCCTGTACATGGATCTGTATGCACGGCCGGACAAACGTGGCGGCGCCTGGATGGACGTGTGCCGTTCACGGCGCCAGTTGCCGCACGGCGTGCAGCACCCGGTAGCTTATATCAACTGCAATTTCCCGCCGCCATCTGACGGCCATCCCAGCCTGTTGACCCACAATGATGTGCAGACCCTGTTTCACGAATTCGGGCATGCCTTGCACCATATGCTGACCGAGGTGGAATGGCCGCAGATCAATGGCATCAACAATGTCGAGTGGGATGCGGTGGAGCTGCCCAGCCAGGTGCTGGAAAACTGGTGCTGGGAAGAACATCTGCTGGACGGGTTTGCGCGCCATTACCAGACCGGTGAACGCATGCCGGCCGAACTGAAGCAGCGTCTGTTGCGCTCGCACCATTTTCATAAAGCGCTGATGCTGGTCAGGCAGCTCGAGTTCGCGGTGTGTGATATGCGCCTGCACCTGGAATATGACCCCGACAGTCCACCCGACCCACTGCAGGTTATGCACGAAGTCCGGCAACGCTATGCGGTGGTCAAGGCACCCGAGTGGAACCGCTTCCTGCACAGCTTCAGCCATATTTTTGGAGGTGGTTACGCGGCCGGGTATTATAGTTATCTGTGGGCCGAGCAACTGGCGGCAGACGTGTGGCAGCGTTTCGTCGATGAAGGGGCATTCAACCCGGCTACAGGCAGGGATCTGCGTCAGCAAATTTACGCGGTGGGTGCCTCCCGGCCTGCGATGCAATCGTTCAAGGCGTTCAGGGGCCGTGCACCCGATCCAGGCCCGCTGCTGCACAGCTACGGGCTGGAATAACGGCCCGGCGCAGGGCGGAGGAAACAGGCTTTGGTCAGGCGGACTGGTTTGACCGCCTGGCAAGTGTGTCCGCCCGCTGAATGAGAAATCGTTAACCGGAACAGACAGGCTGAATCGTGGTAAAAATCGCATCGTGGAACGTCAATTCGCTGAATGTCAGGCTGCCGCATGTGCTGGCCTGGACGGATGTATGCAAACCTGACATCCTGGCCTTACAGGAAACCAAACTGCCGGATGATCGTTTTCCCCGTGATGATCTGGTCGCAGCCGGCTACCACTCGGTGTATTCCGGCCAGCCAACCTATAATGGTGTGGCGATACTCAGCCGCGAACCGGCGGGTGATCTGGTCACCGATATTCCCGGGCTGGATGACCCACAGCGGCGCATCCTGGCCGCTACCGTGCCGACCGAGCTGGGGGACCTGCGGATTATCAACCTGTATGTCGTCAATGGCAGCGAGGTGGGCACGGAGAAGTACGCCTACAAACTGAACTGGCTGGAAAAAGTCACGGCCTGGCTGGAGCAGGAGGTCAGGCAGCATGAGCAGGTGGTGGTGCTGGGTGACTTCAATATCGCACCGGATGACCGTGATGTGCACGATCCGGAGGCCTGGCAGGGCAAGATCCTGTGCAGTGAGCTGGAACGTGAGGCGCTGGAAAAAATCCTTGCTCTGGGTCTCACCGACACCTTCCGTCAGTTCGAACAGGAGGAGAAAACCTTCAGCTGGTGGGATTACCGGATGAACGCATTCCGCCGCAAAATGGGATTGCGCATCGACCTGGTGCTGGCTTCAGAACAGTTGTCAGGGCGTTGTTCCGCCAGCTATATCGATGTGGAGCCGCGCCGCCAGGAGCGGCCGTCGGATCATGCGCCCGCGGTAGCTGAATTCGGCGGATAATGGAGACGCGGCCAGGTCCAGAGCCGGCAAAAGTTGCATTACCAGCGGTCTTGTCCGTTAAAATGATTTATTCTTGAACTACTTACAGCAGAACGCGTTACAGAACCACAAGACTCGGATACAGGAACAACAGGGAATTTTTTCGTTGGCTCCCTTATTCGGGAAGATAGCAAAGTCCAGCAAGCCCAGGGATGGCAAATAGCTGGGTACCGCAACGAGGATGGTTGGCCAAAGCCAGCTTTGGGAGAAAAGTTATGCGTAATAAATGGTTGATTCTGTTATTGATGTTTACTTCAGCTTTGGTCATCACCGCATGTGAAAAGGCCGAAGAGCACGCCGACAATGCTGCTGCAGCGGTTGAAGAAGCCGCCGACGATGTATCAGCTGCTGCTGCCGATGCGATGGATGCTGCCGAAGAAGCTTATGATGATGCGGCAGATACGGCTGCTGAAGCATACGATGACGCTGCAGACGCTGCTGAGGATGCTTATGACGCGGCTGCCGAAGAGGCGTCTGATGCCATGTCCGGTATCAGCGATATGGGCGATGATGCCATGGATGATGCGGAAGACATGGCTGATGATGCCATGGACGCGGCGGAAGATGCTGCTGAAGAAGCGGAAGACGCTGCTGAAGATGCCGCAGACAAGATGGACGGCGGCGCCTGACATACAGATTTTCCACATCTGGCAGGCATAAAAAAGGCGGGCTGTTTGCCCGCCTTTTGCTTTTGGACTGAAATTTACCGGGCAGGGTGCCGCAAACGGTACATCCGGCTGATCAATACAGCGGAACGGATGGATCGATTTCACGTGACCAGGCGTCAATGCCGCCGCTGACGTTATATACCTTGACGAAACCCTGTTTGCGGAAATATTCGGCGGCCCCCTGGCTGGAATTGCCGTGATGGCACATAAATGCCAACTCGGTATCCTTTGGCATCTGCGCGATCTTGTCCATCATTTCCTGGTCGAGCACGGCGGCTCCTTCAACGGAAGCCCGCGCGCGATCTTCGGCGCCGCGTACATCCACCAGTAAGACGGAATTGTCCGCCAGTTTGTCGGCCAGTTGCTGCACGCTGAGCGGGATAACCGGTGGGGGCGCGTCCGGCAGGCTGATTGACAAACCTTCGCCGGTGACCGATTTGACCCAGTCAATCCGCGCGCCGCGTGCGCGTTGAGCGGTGGCAATGTCCATCAGCACGGTAATGCCGTTCGATTCCGCGGCAATTTCGTCGCCCTGCACGGGTGCCAGGTTGAACTGGGCGTCCCAGTTTGAATCCACCTGGAAATGCAGGCCAATGCCTTCGTGGCCTTGCATGGCCTCACGGATTTTTTCCGCGGCCGCGTCGCTCACATGCACCTCGGGTGGCGTGCGGTCAGGTTTCTCCAGCCCCAGTTGCTGATGCAATTCCCCGGAATTGAGCATGGACAGGACAATATCGCAGCCCCCCACCAACTCGCCGTCAATGTAAAGCTGTGGAATGGTCGGCCAATTACCGTAGGCCTTGATGCCTTCACGAATTTCTTCGTCTTCCAGCACATTCACCGAGGCGTAATCAGGCCAGACGCTGTCCAGCGCGGCCACGGTACGGGCTGAGAAACCGCACATGGGCTGCCGCGGCGTGCCTTTCATGAACAGGACCACCTTGTTGCTGTTAAGGCGGGATTCAATTTTTTCCCGGACGGCGTCGTTCAGGCTCATGCTGCTACTCCCAATGGTGCGGATCAGGCTCCGCGGTGGATACAATGCAAGGAACTAATATTGGGTTTGATCAGCGGTTATCAAGTTTCGTTCCACCCGTAGTCGATGGTGATTTCCCGGCCCGGCGGAATGTCTTCCAGCGCGTAGCAGTCACGCCCGTCCAGTTCGGCGTTGGGGTGGTCGTCGTGATTCATGAAACGCATGTCATTGCTGCCCTCATAGCCCACCCAGTGGTCGTCTTGCTCTTCTATCCACAGCACATGCATGCCGTCTTCGCTTACCTGTTTGCCTTCGTAATGGCCAATCAGTTCACCCGCACGTATCAGGCGG
>JBFIHZ010000168.1:0-8364 GCA_041601535.1 Lysobacterales bacterium
CCGCTCATATGCAGGGCATTGGCCCAGCGGCGGTTCATGTCCAGTTCGTCCTGGCTGTGGCTGAGCTCAAGGATGCCACGCTGGCTGAACATGATATTGAAATTCAGTTTCAGGCCCAGGGTTTCATACAGCCGCAGGGAATGCTCGTAAAAGGCGCCGCTTTCGGGGTGGAAGTAGTTGGAGCGGCATACCTGGGTGTTGCGTCCGCTGTTGCCACCGCCGAGGTAGCCTTTTTCCAGCACGGCGATTTTCAGCGGGCCATGGTTTTTCGCCAGATAGTAGGCCGTGGCCAAACCGTGACCGCCGGCGCCGATAATCACCACGTCGTAATGATCCAGGCGAGTGGGTCTGGCCCAGGCTGGGGCCCAGTGCCGGTGCCGCATGAGCGCATGCAGGGCCAGGCTGACGGCGGAATAAGACTTCACGATGGTGGCATCCCCGAAGCGGTGCTGCTGAGTGTGTGCAGTGCCTAAAGTACCCCGGCTGATGCCGCGCCTCAAGAGGTAAAGCCGGCTTTGCCGGTGCAAAAGCATGTTTGGCCGCAGGCAGCGGCTCATGGCGGTCAGCAAAGTTGCCAGATTGCTATAATGCGAACCGTTCTTTACCGGCCATGGCTCACGGTCTTCAAGCCCGTTTTCTGCATCGCCGCAGGCAGGCTCAATCCGGGTATCGGGCCGTGTCGTTCGCGGATTGCAGCGGCCATGGAACTCGGTGGGAAAGGCACGGTCATAAGCGTTGGAGCAGCGGGGTAATCGGCAGGCTGGCCCCTGCTGCATCAAGTTCCTGACGGATCGGTTTCCGTACTGCACTGATCCCTGCGGATATGCCCGTAAAAATTTACCCGGGCGGGACGCCAAAACAGGCACAATGGCTAATTCCAATAACACATAAGACAAGCTGGTTTGATTCGTCCACCTGTGCGGGTGGGTCAGGCGTCAGCGCCAGATACGAATGGGGTGGGTAGTGAGAATAACAGCAGTATTGGCGGTCCTGCTGGGGACCATGTTTTGGCTGATGTCTGCCGTGGCGCAGGGTCCGGGAGTGATCGTCACTGAAGCCAGCCTGAAATCGTTTCCCCTGTCGGCTGAAGCCTTGGGCGACGCGCGCGCCAATGAAGCCATTGAAGTGAGGTCGGAAATTTCTGCCGCCATCACGGCCATCCGTTTCGAGGAAGGGGCGCTGGTTGAAAAGGGTGATGTGCTGGTAGAGCTTGAGAACGCCGAGCAGCTGGCCAATCTGGCAGCCGCCAAGTCAGCGCTGGTGGAATCCAGCAGCCAGTACCAGCGTTCGCAGGAACTGTTCAAATCCAAGGTGGTGTCCGCTTCGCAACTGGAACAGCTGGAAGCCAAACGCGACGCCGACCTGGCTGCAGTGCACGCGGCGGAATCCCGCCTGCGGCAAACCGTTATCCGCGCTCCATTTTCCGGGCGGCTGGGCCTGCGGCGCGTCAGTATGGGCAGCGTGGTGGATTCCAATACGGTGTTGACCACACTGGACGACACATCGCGCATCAAGCTGGATTTCAACGTACCCGAGGTGTTTCTCGCCAACCTGGAACCTGGCCTGGCGGTGGTTGCCCGCAGCGCGGCATGGCCGGATACCGAGTTTGTCGGCACGGTCAGTTCGGTAGACACGCGCGTCGACCCGGTCACTCGCATGGTCATGGTACGGGCCGAGCTGCCGAATGAAAACCGCCGCTTGCGGCCCGGCATGTTCCTGACTGTGTCCCTGCTGAAAGAGGATGTGCGCTCGCTGATGATTCCCGAGGAAGCCATTGTGCCGGAGCGCAGCAAGCAGTTCGTTTACGTGGTGAACGATGCCGGCATCGTGGAGGTCCGCGAGATTCGCACCGGCCGGCGGCGGCCGGGGGAAGTTGAGATCCTGCACGGCCTGTCGGCCGGCGAGCGGGTGATCACCGAGGGCACCCAGAAAGTACGTCATGGGCAGTCCGTACAGATCAGCAGCCAGGCCGTAGTCGGCAGGGGGTAGGCATGTTTCTCTCGGATGTTTCCATTCGCCGCCCGGTCTTCGCCACGGTAATTTCCATGCTGCTGGTCATCCTCGGGCTGGCGTCGTTACTGCAGTTGCCGGTGCGCCAGTATCCGGACACCGATTCGCCGGTGGTTTCCATTGACACCACCTACCGTGGCGCTTCCGCGGAGGTGGTCGAAACCAAGGTTACGCAGGTGATTGAAGATGTGATTGCCGGCATCGAAGGTATCGAAAAGCTGACTTCCAGCAGTGCCGATGAACGCTCCGATATCCGCGTGGAGTTCAACGTCAACCGCGACGTGGATGATGCGGCCAACGACATTCGGGATCGCGTGGCACGTATTGTGGACAACTTGCCGGTGGAAGCGGAACCGCCGCAGATTGCCAAGTCTGACAGCAGCTCAGAAGCCATCATGTACCTGAATCTGGCATCGGACCTGCACGACAGCATGGAGTTGACCGATTATGCCGAACGCTACCTGATTGACCGCTTCTCAACCGTTCCCGGGGTGGCGCGGGTGCGTTTTTCCGGTGCGCGCCGCTACGCCATGCGGGTTTGGCTGGACCGCGAATCCCTGGCGGCTCGCGGCCTGACCGTGGCGGATATAGAAACGGCGCTGCGGGCGGAGAATGTTGAACTGCCCGCAGGCCGGCTGGAATCCACCACGCGCGAATTCACGCTGCGGACCGAAACCGGTTTTGTGGCAGAAAGTGACTTTCGCCAGCTGGTGATCGGCCGGGGCCCGGACGGTCAGGTGGTGCGGCTGGGTGATGTGGCGGATGTGCGCGTCGGTGCGGAAAACGAACGCACCGCGGCCCGGGCCAATGGTATCGACGCCATTTCACTGGCCATTGAACAGCTATCCAAGGCCAACAGCGTGGCCGTGTCCAGGGGCGTGGTCAAGGAAATGGAAGCGGTGGCCGGGGATTTGCCCGAGGGCATGAACCTGGCCGTCAATTACGATAAATCGCAATTTATCGAAGCTTCGATGAACGAGGTGTACAAGGCACTGTTCGTGGCCATAGGCCTGGTGCTGGTGGTGATTTACCTGTTCCTGGGTTCGTTGCGGGTCACATTGATTCCCGCGCTGGTGGTGCCGATCTCGGTGATCGCAACGTTTATCGTCATGGCCGCCATGGGCTATACCATCAATATATTGACGCTGCTGGGCCTGGTGCTGGCCATCGGCCTGGTGGTGGACGACGCCATCGTGGTGCTGGAAAACATCTACCGGCGCATCGAAATGGGCCAGAAACCCCTGTTGGCGGCGCTGGAGGGCTCACGCGAAATAGGGTTCGCCGTGGTGGCTACCACGCTGGTGCTTGTTGCGGTATTTGTGCCGTTGTCGTTTGTAGATGGCAATATCGGCCGCCTGTTCCGTGAATTTGGCATTACGCTGGCCGCTGCAGTATTACTGTCCAGCCTGGTCGCGCTGACCCTGACGCCCATGCTGAGTTCGAAAATCCTGCATGGCAGGACGCTGCGTACCGGGTTGGCGCATCGGGTGGATGCCTTGTTTACCCGGCTGGCCGGAGCCTACCGCAAGGCGCTGGCACATTTTGTTGCACGGCCCTGGATCGCGGTGGTGGCCACGTTGCTGTTGACGGCCTTTTCCGGCTGGCTGGTGACGCAGCTGCCGTCCGAGTACGCGCCACCCGAAGACCGCGGAATATTTTTTGCCATGCTGCGGGCACCGGAAGGCGCCAGCTTTGAATATATGGACCGTTATACCCGCGAAACGGAAAAAATATTCATCAAGGAAATGGAAGAAGGTGGCGCGATCAAACGCTTTCTGACCCGCTTGCCCGGCGGCTGGGGCAGCGCCCAGGTGAATTCAGCGCAAATCGTCGCTTTGCTGGCAGACTGGGACGATCGGGAGATCAGCGACAAGGAGCTGGCAGCCAAAATGCGCCAAAGTCTGGATGACCTGCCTGGTGTGCGGTCGTTCCTGAACACCGGCAGCAGTCTGGGCATTCGTTCCGACGGACGTCCCGTTTCGATGGTGATTGGCGGGCCTGATTACACGCAGTTACAGGACTGGCGCGACGCGGTGATACAGGCACTGGAAAACACTCCCGAACTGGTTAACGTGGACAGCAACTACCAGGAGCGCAAACCACAAATGAACATTGCGGTGGACCGCGACCGTGCCGCCACCCTCGGCGTGTCACTGCAGAATGTCGGCCGCACACTGGAAACCATGCTGGGTTCGCGCATCGTCACCACCTACCTGGATCGCGGGCGGGAATACAATGTCGTTCTGATGGGCAAGGAGTCCGACCGCTCCAGCCCGGATGACCTGGATAATCTGTATGTGCGTTCATCGGTTACTTCGCAACTGGTGCCGTTGTCCAACCTGGTAAACATCACCGAATCAGCCGGCCCTTCCGAACTGAACCGCCACGACCGTATGCGCTCGATAACCATATCCGCCGCACTGGCTGAAGGCGTCAGCCTGAGCGATGGCATCGAGTTGATGAACCAGGCGGCCAGGTCTACCCTGCCACCCTCGGCGCGGATCAGCTGGGACGGTGAGAGCAAGGAGTTCCTGGAGTCGGGGCAATCCCTGTATGTTACTTTCGGGCTGGCCCTGATCATCGTGTTCCTGGTATTGGCAGCGCAGTTTGAAAGTTTTATCAATCCGCTGATTATCCTGGTGACCGTGCCGCTGGCCATGACCGGTGCGCTGCTGGGCTTGTGGTACCACGGTTCCAGCATCAACGTATTCAGCCAGATCGGCGCCATTTTATTGATTGGCCTGTCGGCCAAAAACGGGGTCCTGATCGTGGAGTTCGCCAACCAGCTGCGCGACCGTGGCAAAGACATTACTGACGCGGTGCTGGAAGCGGCAATGGTGCGCTTGCGCCCCATTCTTATGACCAGCGCAGCCACGTCGTTTGGCGCCCTGCCTTTGCTGTTGGCCAGTGGCGCAGGCGCGGAATCGCGGCAACCCATTGGCATCGTGGTGGTGTTTGGCGTGGCCATTTCGGCAGCGCTGACGCTGTTTATCGTACCACCGCTATATGCATTGATGGCGCGTAAAACCTCGTCACCACAGCGGGTCAGCCGTCTGATTGAACAGCTGCAGGGGGCAGTGGTCAGCCAGGAAACTACACGCTTGTAGGAGCCTTATGGCAGCCCGGTTCGACACTGGCAGGCCCAGATCAGGTGCGCAAAGTTCGAACTGCAAGACGCCGTGCTGGTATCATCAAATGCATGCGGGGCAGCGCCGGTTGATAGCGGCTTTGCGCTCTCCGCCTCATGAGCACAGGGCAACCGTACCGGGTGATTGTTGAATAGCCACCGCATATACCGAATTTCGTCGATAGCACGGCCACTGGATCCCGCCTGGCCTAGCAACCGGGCAGTCATGATCCTGGTGCCCCTGGCAGCCCTCGTAGGGCTGGTGTGGGCGCTGTATTCCGGTGCGGACTGGGGTGTTTCGCTGCATGCCGCACTGGTTTTTGCCGCGGCGGTGTTTGGCTGCTGGGCTCTGGCGCGGGAATTGCTGCCGGATGATCAGGTATCCGCTTTTATCAGCATGTTGCTGGGTTTTTTAACCGCTTTTTCGTTCCCGTCGCCAGGATTGCTTACCCTGTTTTGCACGCTGGTACTGGTGCGCATCATCAATCGCAGCAGCGGTCTGCTGCCCAGGTTGGGTGATTCCATAGCGGTGACGGCGCTGGTCATCATCACGATTTATGCCACCGATAGCGCCTGGTTCGGGCTGGTGGGCGCGGCGGCCTTCCTGCTGGATGGCCTGCTCAAGCGGCCGGCCAAGCGGCAGTGGGCCTTTGCGCTGATCTGCTTTCTGGCCACGGTAGTGTATGCCGTGGACCATGACGTGGTGTTGCTGCAGGTCAAAGTGCCACAGTCGCTGTTGCTCTGGCTGTGCATCATTGCCTTGCTGTTTTTCCTGTTGCAGGTGCTGATGTTGAAAAAAATCCATTCCCGAGGAGACGCCGATAACAAAAGGCTGGAGCTGGAACGCGTCAAGGGCGGCATGGTCATTGGCATTCTGGCCACCGTGCAGGGTCTGGATCAGTTATCACAGGTGGCCTTTATTGCAGCCACCATTGGTGGCCTGAGTCTGGGCATAGCTTTTCGCAGGGCTTTTCGCAGCCCGGTAAAGGGTCTGCGCTCAGGCTGACGGGCCGGGTCCTTTTGATTGTTTACGTTTGTTGATTTCCGGAGATATAAAAATGTACCGATTCATCAGTCTTATCATTCTGGTATTTTCGAGCAGCCTGGTCTGTGCCGAAAATCTGTCCATTGAAGCGCGTATTGAACAGGCCATGTTTGGTGACCATCGATCGGCTGCCAACCAGGCCCGTAACCGCTACCGTCACCCGGTGGGAACGCTAAGCTTCCTGGGCCTGCAAGACGGCATGTCGGTGCTTGAAATCTGGCCTGGCGGCGGCTGGTACAGTGAAATTCTTGCGCCTGTCATGCGGCATCACGGACAGTACGTCATCGCCAGCTGGGATCCGGATGTCGAAGGGCAACCGGCTTACCGGTACAGCTTGCCCAAGCAGCTGATGGAAACGTTTGCCGCCCATCCGGATATTTACGACCAGGTGGCAACCGTACCGTTTTCACCACCCGAATCGGCTTCGCTGGGTGAAGCGAATTCCATGGATATGGTGTTGACCTTTCGTAACACCCATGGCTGGGTGGGCGATGGCATCGCCGAGCTGGTATTTGCCGAGTTTGCCCGGGTATTAAAACCGGGCGGTATCCTTGGCGTGGTGCAGCACCGGGCCGATAAGGGTACGGACCCGAAGGTCACGGCAGAAACCGGTTACCTGTCCGAAGAGTCGGTTATCGCACTGGCCCGCCAGGCCGGTTTGTACCTGGAGGCACGCTCCGAAGTAAACGCCAACCCGGCCGATACGCACGATCACCCGCAGGGCGTATGGAGTTTACCGCCGGGTATGGCGGTTTGCCGTGAGTTGGAAGAAGGCCAGGAGAAAACCGAATGTGAAGCCAGCTACCAGGCCATTGGTGAAAGTGACCGCATGACATTGAGATTCCGCAAACCGCTGGGATAATCTGCCACAACAGTCCTGATCAGCCGGGTCAGGCGGCCATTCTCTGCCGCCTGACCAACTGGCCCAGCTGCTGGATGCCTTGTTCCAGCGCCTCGCTCCAGGGGTGACCAAAGCTGAGCCGGATGTGCTGACGGTAGCGGTCACTGGCGGAGAAAATCCGGCCGGGAAAAATGCTGATCCCCAGTTCCAGGGCACCGTCAAACACGTCCTCGGAATCCAGGTTGTCCGGCAATTCCAGCCACAACACCGAACCGCCTCGGGGGTGCGAAATGGCGGTTGCCGCCGGGAATGAGTTTTCGATACAGGCCGTCATGCGCTCAGCGTTGTATTTCAGAATCGGCCGCAGACGGTTGAGGTGGCGGTCATAGTCACCCGAGCCAATAAACTCGGCCAGTGCCAGTTGTTGCAACATACCGGATGAGCACGAAATTGCCCGCTTGTACTGGCGCGCGCGATCCGTGAATTTGCCGGCCAGCAGCCAACCGATTCGATACCCTGGCGCGGCAGTCTTGGAAAACGAACCCACGGTGAGCACCAGTCCTTTGCGGGAGAAAAACTGCGCCGGCCGCGGGCGGGGGCCGCTGAATACCAGGTCGCCGTACACATCATCTTCAATCAATACCACGTCCGACCTTTCCAGTATTTCGACCAGCGCCTGGCGGTGTGTATCACTGCTGACAAACCCCAATGGGTTGCTGATGGCGGAGGAAAACATGCAGGCGGTGATTCTATGGGTTTGCAGCGCGCGCTCCAAGGCTTTCAGCGAAACGCCGTCCAGGGGGCAGGTTTCTATTTCCAGTGCCAGCATGCCGAGACTTTCAATCAGTTCCAGCAAGCCATAATAGGTGGGGCTTTCCACTGCGATGATATCGCCCGGTTTGGCAACCGACTGCAGTGCCAGGGTCAGGGCTTCCTGGCCGCCGTTGGTAATCAGCACCTCTTCCGGATTTACCGAGCCGCCCTGGTTGAGATAGCGCACGGCAATCTGGCGGCGCAAGCCGGGTTCACCGTAGGCCGGCGCATAACTGAGGGAGCGTTCGGCCGCACGCGACATGACGCGTTTCATGGCGCGGTGCAGGGTTCGTGTTGCCGGGTAGGCCATGGTCGGGTTGGCAATGCCCAGGGGCACGATACCCGGCTGGTGAATGTGTTCGTAAACCCGGTCGATCAGCTTTTGTCGCCGTACTGGCAAGGGCTTGCATTTCCTGCAGTTGACGCTTACCAGCGGATTTTGTCGGCTGGCCTGTACAAAATAGCCGGGCTTGGGACGGGCTTCGATGCGGCCTTGTTTTTCCAATTCCAGATAGGCCTGACGGACGG
>JBFIHZ010000169.1:0-8345 GCA_041601535.1 Lysobacterales bacterium
CTTGAACCACAACAGGCGGCCGGAATCTGCAGCCACCGAAGCCACGCGGTTTTTATAACTGGATACGATCAGGTCCGAGGCGACAATAACCATCTGGGTGCCGATATCAGCCAGCCGTTCCAGTTCGGTGCGGCCGTCGGGCGAGACCACGGACTGGGTCCATACCAGACTGCCGTCGGTCACTTTCAGGGCGGTCACCGTGCCATCATCGTAACCAATGTACACCGTGCCACCGCGCATCAGGATATCGGCATTGCCCCGCAGGGTGAGCAGCGGAACGCTGTGGTCGTGAATCCACAGACGGGCGCCGGTTTGCGCATCCAGGCCAAATACCCGGCCATCAATACTGCGTGCCACCACCACGCCCTCGGAAACGCCGGGCACGGCTAGTACTTCGGACGACAGCTTGGCAATCCACACCTCGTTGCCGTTGGATGCATCAAACGCAATCACCGCGCCATCGAGCGTACCCATGACCAGCAGGCCATCGCCGACGCCGGGGCCACCGGAGAACGGCTGCTTGGTTTTCAGTTCCCACAGTTTCTTGCCGTTATCGGCGTTGACCGCCGCCAGGCGGCCTTCATGATCGGCGGCGTACAGTGTGCCACCGACGTATACCGGTGCCATCGCGACGCCTTCCTTGCCCATGCCATCGCCAATGGAGGTGGACCACAGCTTGCGCACCTTGACCGACTCATCAAAATCCACCAGCGGCGCAGGATCACCCGGTTCCGGGTCACCCCAACTGCGAATCCAGGCGCAGCTTTGCAGCAGCAACAGGGACAGGCACATTGCCGCCAGCAGCCGGATCATGACGCAGCCACCTCGTCATCGATGATCACGCCAAGGCCTTCCAGCTTCAGCACCAGCGCTGCACGGTCACCGGCGCCGGATTCGAGTTCGTCCAGTGCCTGCTGATATGCGGCAATGGCGTCTTCATTGCGGCCCAGCTGACGATAGATATCGCCGCGGGTTTCCGCCATGCGGGCGGCAAACCCGCCGACATCCTTGGCTTCGTCCAGCACTTTCAGCGCTTCTTCCGCCTGCCCCTGGTCCAGCATCACCCGGGCCATGCGGTCACGCGCGATGGCTTTCAGTGCGGTGGGCCGGCCATTTTCCACCACGAAGCGGTATTGCTGGATGGCCAGGTCCGGCTGGCTGGCCTCAATGCGGGCCCGTGCAATCTGCAAGGCAGCCAGCGAGGCATAAGGCGACTTGGCGTAGTCATCCTGCAACACCTGGTAATTGGCAATCGCCGCGTCGAGCTGTCCGGCAGTGAGCAGTTCATTCATCACTTCGAACTCGGCGTAGGCCTGCTGCTTGCTGTTGTTCTGCCACAGCTTGTATTGATTGAAGCCAAACAGGCCGCCAAATGCGAGCACCAGCCCCATGACAATGGCGCTGCCGTTCTCGCTCAGCCACTTCTTGACGATCTCGCCCTGTTCGTGGGCATCATAAATCTCAACCATTTTGTACTCTCTTGTGTTCGAATTCCGGTGGCCCGCTGTGCCGTGCCGACAGGCACCGCACGGGCAGGCTGCTTATTCTAAATTATTGACCGCCGTGGCACAGGAAAAATTATGCGGGGTTTTCCACCAGCCAGTCACGCAGCCAGGTTTCCAACTGGCTCAGTTCGACCTGTTGCTGCCCGTCATCGCTGCGTAAATGCTTGATGGACACCACGCCCTGCTGCAGTTCCTCTTCACCCAGCACCAGTGCCAGCCGCGCACCGCTGCGGTCAGCCCGCTTGAACTGGGACTTGAAACTGCCGCCCGCCAGGTTGAGTTGCACACGCAAGGCAGGCAGGGCCTGGCGCAGCTGCTCAGCCAGCTTCAATCCAGTGGAGGTGGTCTGGTCACCCACCATCACCACGTACACATGCGGCGATTCCGCCGTTGGCTCACCCGCTTCATTGATCAGTTCCACCAGGCGTTCCTGGCCCATGGCGAAACCGATACCCGGCCAGGGTTTGCCGCCCTGCAGTTCCACCAGGCTGTCGTAACGGCCGCCGGCACACACCGTGCCCTGCGCGCCGAGGCGGTCGGTGATCCATTCAAATACGGTGTGGCTGTAGTAATCCAGGCCGCGCACCAGCCGCGGGTTGACCGTATGGGCAACCTGCAATTCATGCAGGTAGCGGCGCAAGGTATCGAAATGCTGTTGTGAAGCCTCACCCAGGTAGTCATGCAACATCGGCGCGGCGCTTACCAGCTCCTGCATGGCCGGGTTCTTGCTGTCGAGAATGCGCAGCGGGTTGCGGTCCAGCCGCCGCACGCTGTCTTCATCCAGCTGATCGTGGTGGGCGGCAAAAAACTCGCGCAATGCGGTGCGGTACACCGCCCGCTCGTCGGCGGTGCCCAGCGAATTGATTTCCAGGCGCAGGTCCCGCAGCCCCAACTCGTTCCAGATGCGCTGGCACATGGCCAGCAGTTCCGCATCGATATCCGGGCCAGCCGCACCAAACACCTCGGCGCCCACCTGGTGGAACTGACGGGTACGGCCTTTTTGCGGCCGCTCACGGCGGAACATCGGGCCGGCATACCACAAGCGCAGCGGCGCGGCATACAGCAGGCCGTTTTGCAATACCGCACGCACCACCCCGGCCGTCCCTTCCGGGCGCAGACTCAGCTGGTCGCCGTTGCGGTCTTCAAAGGCATACATCTCCTTTTCCACCACGTCGGTGGCTTCGCCCATGGCGCGGGCGAACAGTTCGGTTTTTTCCACCACGGGAATGCGTATTTCGGCGAAGCCATAGCGGGCGAACACGTCCTGCACCGTGCGCTCCAGCTTTTGCCAGGCGGGTTGCTGGGACGGCAGAATGTCATGCATGCCGCGAATTGAATTAATGCTTGCAGTCAAATCGGTTTTCTCCGGTGGCCGGCTGGCGGCATGACCTGGTTGAATGTCGGACGAATTTTGCCAGGAAAGCCCGCAATGCGTACTGCGTGCCCGGAAAGGCAACGATGAGGGCCGTGAACGCTAATCAACCCTGGCGGGGTGGTGCCGGGTCCTCTGCAACCGGTTCATCGGCTGCTTGCGCCGGGGCATCAACGTCATTACCCAGGTTGAACCGGGCGACATTGCCCCGGGTATACGGCGCGAGATCCACTTTTTGCCCGTTATGAAACACTTCCACGGACGCGGCGCGGCCCAGCAGCATGCGGAACGGCGGGGCACCTGAATAATTGCGCCGGCTGCCGGCGCGCAGCAAATCCATCTCGATGCGGTTGCCCTGGCCATCAACAATTTCCACCCAGCTGTCCGCCGAGGTGCTGATCGACAGGGACTCCGCGCCGGCGGAACTAACCGGTGCCAGTAATTCTGTCGCCGGCGGAGTGTCCGCCGTGGCTTCGCGCTTGCCAATGGCCGCCCAGGCGCCTTCAGCGGCTGAACGATGGGTCGATCCGCGGCCATCACCCGCCGGGTTCATGGCGGCGATGGAGGCGCGTAAATGGGTTTTCGCAGGCGCCGCCATGGCAGCGGGTTCCTTGCCATCCGCCGCGGGTTTCGTTGTATTGCCTGACAGCGTGGGCGCATCAGCCGGATCCACACGGCCAGCGGCTGTCTCCGAGCCCAGCGTGCCGGCGGCGCGGATCATGGCCTCGCCCTGTGAAAAACGCACGGCTTCATTGGTGAACTGCCACACCAGCGCAATCACCACGGCCGAGGCCAGCACGTAGCTGGTGGCCTTGAGCCAGCGATCACCACGGTGCCTGGGCAGGCGTTCCTTGAACACCGCCTGCATGGCCGGCTCAGTGCAGGCCACCTGTGGCAGCGCCTGTTCAATTTCGGCGGCGGAAACGCCCAGGCGCTGCGCATAGCTGCGCATGTAGCCTTTCAGATAGACGGCGGGTATATGCTCGGTGTTGCCCGACTCGATGGCGCTTAATACTTCCGGCTTGATTTTCAATTGCTGCGCCAGGCCAACGAGATCCAGACCTTGCTTCTGTCGCGCTTGCAGCAACAGATCACCTGCGCTCAGCGGTATCAATTCAGATTGATTTTCTTTATTCAAAGTCAATTTCTCGCCTGTGCGGCTTCAGCCGAGTTTGGAAATTGGTCGAACAAATCCCTCTGGTAACGACTTGAAGCCTTGGTGTCCCCCAAAGCACTCTCAATACGGTAGCCCAGTAACAGACTTTCAGGGTTTGCTTCCCCCACCGATTCGAACCGTTGCAGAAATGCCCGGGCGGTCAAATACGATCCTCTGGCGAAACTGACCTTTGCCATTGGAAGCAGTGCCGGAGCAAATTCTGCATCATATTCAAGCGATTGTCGCAAATACTTCTCAGCTTTGTCCAGATTATTTATGCCCAATGCGCATAAACCTGCATTGGCGTATGCCACCTGGGGGGTGCTGTAGAACGGATCCTTGACTGCCGTCTGGAAGTATTTGTCCGCTTCTTCGCCCTTGCCCTGCCCGCACAGGTAGACCGCATAGTTGTTGTTGACATCACCGTCTTCCGGGTCATATTTAACCGCCAGACGGTATTCTTCGCCGGCCTGATCGAGCTGGCCCAGGGTTTCGTACAGCACACCCAACAAGGTATGCGCAGGGGCGTAAGTGCGGTCGTAAGCCACGGCCCGCTTGAGTTTCTCCAGCGAAATCTCATACTGGCGGCGGTCCATGTACTGGCGGCCCAGAGCGGTATTGGTCTGGGCGGCACGGCGCGCTTCGCTGGGTTTGTCCGTCGCCTTGGGCTGCACCGGAGCGCAGGCGCCAAGCAGCAACGCCAGCAGCAGGCCGGTCAGCAGCAGGAAGCTTTTACGCCATGCCAGAGGTGTCATGACGAGCCCGGCTGGCACACTAGTTCCGGTATTTGCATAACCCAGTTCATCGGTTCGGGACCTTATCACAGCATTACAACCATGTGGTTGCCGGTAATTTAGCGGATAGACGTGACAAATCATGCATTGCCCAGGTTCACGGCCCGCTGCTCACGCAGGCGCTGGCTGCGACGGGTGCGGTCCAGCACTTTGCCCACCAACTGCCCACAGGCGGCATCAATATCGTCACCGCGGGTTTTGCGTACCGTGGCAATCAACCCCCCGGCCATCACGATGGACTGGAACTCGCGGATACGCTGCTCGGTGGAACAGCGGTATTCGGTGCCGGGAAACGGATTGAACGGGATCAGGTTCAGTTTGCTCGGCACGCGGCGCAACAGTTTCACCAGTTGCCGGGCGTGTTCGGGTTTATCGTTTACCCCGTCAATCAGGGTGTACTCAAACGTTACGCTGCGTTTGTGCTTGTCGGACACGTACCGCTGGCAGGCGGCCATCAATTCCTGGATCGGGTATTTGCGGTTGAGTGGCACCAGCTGCTCGCGCAAATCGTCTACCGGTGCGTGCAGCGACACGGCCAGCGCCACGTCGATGGAATCGCGCAGCCGGTCGATACCCGGCACCATACCGGCGGTGGACAGGGTCACGCGCTTGGCCGCCATGCCAAAACCCAGGTCATCGCGCAGCAGCGACAGGGCCGGCAAAACCGCATCAAAATTCAGCAGCGGCTCGCCCATGCCCATCAGTACCACGTTGGTGATGCGGCGGGTGCCGTTTCGCTGGTGGCCGAGCGACTGGGCCGCCAGCCACACCTGGCCGATGATCTCGCCGGTGCTGAGATTACGGCTGAAACCCTGCGCGCCGGTGGAACAGAATGAACAGTTCAACGCGCAGCCCACCTGCGAGGAAATGCACAGGGTGCCGCGGTTGGGTTCGGGAATAAACACCGTTTCGATGGCATTGCCGCCACCAAAGCCCATCAGCCATTTGACCGTGCCATCTTCCGACCGCTGTTCGCGCAGGATGGAGGGCGGTTCGATCACGGCAATTTCAGCCAGCTTTTGCCGCAGGGCCACACCGAGATTGGACATCTCGGCGAAATCGGTGATGCCGGCATGGTAAATCCACTTCAGCACCTGCTCGGCGCGAAACGGTTTCTCGCCCATGGAGACGAAAAATTCGCGCAGCCCGGCCTGATCAAGGTCAAGCAGATTGATGCGTGTGGGTGAGCCTGGCATTAAGGGTGTCCGGGTGGCGCTCAGCGGGAGTTGATGTCAGCAGGTTCAAAGAAGCAGGCAATTTCCACCTTGGCGGTTTCCGGCGCATCGGAACCGTGTACCGCATTGGCATCGATGCTCTCGGCGAAATCGGCGCGAATGGTGCCCGGTGCCGCTTCCTGCGGGTTGGTGGCGCCCATCAGCTGGCGATTGCGGGAAATGGCATCTTCACCTTCCAGCACCTGGATCATGACCGGGCCGGAGGTCATGAATTTCACCAGATCATTGAAGAATGGCCGCTCACGATGGACGGCGTAGAATTCCTCGGCTTCGCTGCGAGACAGCAACTTCATGCGCGCGGCGATGATTTTCAAACCCGCCTGTTCGAAACGGCTATAAATTTCACCAATCACGTCTTTGGCCACAGCATCCGGTTTGATAATGGAAAGCGTTCTTTCGATGGGCACTTAAAAACTCCTGGTAATTAATTGTATTTTAATACTTTTGCAAAAAAAAACAGCACAATTGCTGAAGGATGGATAAACCGGGTGAATTTTACGGACATGTCAGGCAGGGTGCAATCAGCGCGGCAGCCGCGAAGGCCCTTAAAGTAGCCACCTTGACCCTATAAATGGCACAATCCTATGATGACCCGGACCCGCCGCGAGGCAAACAGCCTGGTGCCCGCGTTTCTGCGTCCGGCGCAAGACAAGGCCGCCCTGCCCGCCACACCAGAGGTTGAACCATGGATCTTCTGTTTCTCGCCATTCTGATATTCACCCTGCTGTTTCTCGCATACAACCGCGTTCCCCTGCTGGTGGCAATGGCAGTCATGGTGGGCCTGACCATTGGCTGGACCGAGCTGCGCCACCTGTTTTTCGTACCCAGCTGGTTCCGTTACGCACACGGCATCATTGCGCTGATCCTGATGGGCTTTTCCATCAAGCCGCTGCGCCGCTTGCTGATCAGTGACCGTTTGTTCGGCTGGTTCCGCAAGGTCATGCCGGCGGTATCGGAAACCGAACAGGAGGCACTGGACGCCGGCACCGTTTGGTGGGATGCGGAACTGTTCTCTGGCCGGCCGCGCTGGCGCAGCCTGCTGAAGAACCCGCCACCCTCACTGAGCAAGAAGGAACAGGCTTTTGTCGATGGCCCGGTGGAAGAACTGTGCCGCATGCTGGATGACTGGAAGATTTGCGACACCCACCGCAACCTGCCGGACCACATCTGGGAGTTCATCCGCGAGCACCGCCTGTTCAGCATGATCATCCCTGAAGCCTATGGCGGGCTGGGTTTCTCCGCCCAGGCCAATTCCGCGGTGGTGATGAAGCTGGCCAGCCGCAACCTGACCGCCGCCGTCACCGTGATGGTGCCCAATTCGCTGGGCCCGGGCGAACTGCTGCTGCACTACGGCACCGACGAGCAGAAAAAGCATTACCTGCCGCGGCTGGCCAGCGGCGAAGACATACCCTGCTTCGCGCTGACCTCACCGGCAGCCGGCTCCGATGCGGCCAGCATGACCGATACCGGCATCGTGTGCCGTGGCATGCACCGCGGCAAGGAAGTGCTGGGGCTGAAACTGAACTGGAACAAGCGCTACATTACGCTGGCCCCGGTGGCGACCCTGCTGGGCCTGGCATTCAAGGCCTACGACCCGGACGGCCTGCTGGGTAAGAAAAAAGACCTGGGCATTACCTGCGCGCTGATTCCCACCGATACCCCGGGAATCGAAATCGGCAACCGGCACATGCCGGTGGGTGCGGTGTTTATGAACGGACCCACCCGTGGCCGCGACGTCTTCATCCCGCTGGACTGGGTCATCGGCGGGCCGGAGTACATCGGCCAGGGCTGGCGCATGCTGATGCAAAGCCTGGCCGCCGGCCGGGCGATTTCCCTGCCGGCACTGGGCGTGGCCGGCGGCAAGATGTGCGCGCTGCTGACCGGTGCCTATGCCCGCATCCGCCGCCAGTTCAACATACCCATCGGCCACTTTGAGGGAATTGAAGAGCCGCTGGCGCGCATTGGCGGACGCACCTACCGCATGGATGCCGCGCGTATGCTGACGCTGGTGGCGCTGGACCAGGGCCATCGCCCGGCCGTACTGTCGGCCATCATCAAGTACCAGCTCACCGAAGGTAACCGCGCCTGCATCAATGATGCGATGGACGTGCACGGTGGCAAGGCAGTGATCACCGGCCCGTCGAATTACCTGGCGCATTCCTACCAGGCCGTACCGATATCCATCACCGTGGAAGGCGCCAACATCCTGACCCGCTCGCTGATCATCTTCGGCCAGGGTGCCATCCGTGCCCACCCCTGGCTGTTGAAGGAAATGGAGGCGGC
>JBFIHZ010000170.1:0-8313 GCA_041601535.1 Lysobacterales bacterium
AATATTGGGTTTGATCAGCGGTTATCAAGTTTCGTTCCACCCGTAGTCGATGGTGATTTCCCGGCCAGGTGGAATGTCTTCCAGTGCGTAGCAGTCACGCCCGTCCAGTTCGGCATTGGGGTGGTCGTCGTGATTCATGAAACGCATGTCATTGCTGCCCTCGTAGCCCACCCAGTGGTTGTCTTCCTCTTCCACCCACAGCACATGCATGCCGTCTTCGCTTACCTGTTTGCCTTCGTAATGGCCAATCAGTTCACCCGCACGTATCAGGCGGGAGGCGAACAGGCCCTTGCCATGAATTGGTGAGTCGCCCACCCGGACCGGCGAATTATCTCCAGCCTGATCCATCGTTCAGTGCCGTTGCGGACCGGTGACGGGTTCGGCCACCAGAAAACGGTCCGTTTCGTCGTACAGGATGCTGCCGGGATAGGCCACGGTTTTATCACCCAGGCCGCGTGCCTGGATGGCCCGGTGTATATCGTTCAGGCCCTGGGCGGAAACCGGGTAGTAATTCTCCTGTTTGCCGTCCTCCACCACCGTAACGCACACCGTACCCAGCTCGGCGAAACTGTGTTCGGTTACCGCTGCACTATTGGCCGCCGGTGGACGCGGGCTGTCTTCGATGAAATAGGTGCCGGTGATGGTTTGCCGGGCTGCATCCGGCAGGCTGAACACCATGTCCACGCCGTGCGCCCTGAGGGTGGTGAGGTACTGGCGGGTGATGCGGGTCCAGTCGGCATAACCGCCGGCGAGTTTACCGCGCACGCTTTCCAGGTGCTGGCCGCCGCCGGCATGCGCCCAGTGATCAAATGTTTCAAACTCGGTATGCACCGCGCCATCCTGCCAGCGAATGGTCTGACCGTTTTGCATGGTGCGCTCCAGGGCCTGTTCGCGGCCGGTCAACGCGGCATCGAGCAACTCCCACAGGGTCAGGAAGCCGAAATGCTCCAGTTGCAGGCGGAACATGGCATTCAGGTCGGTCAGCGTCATCAGCCGGGCATGGTTCAGTTTTATGGCGAACGCATTCTCCATCCAGCTGGCGGTATGCGCCGAGATTTGCCCTTGCTCGATAAAGCGGTGCTCCATCTCACTGCCTACCGTCTCAATCAGTTCTGCCGGGCCGCTGATGACCATGGGCAATATCTGTAACAGGCCCAGGGGAATATCGTTTTCCGGTTGCAGAGCGCTTACCGGCATGCGGCCGTCCTTGCTGCCCAGGCTGACCAGCCCGGACCTGCCACCGGCCTGCGCCTGGTTGGCCAGCTGTTCCAGGGCGGTAAAAACCGGGAAGCCGGGCCGCAGCAGCTGGGTCTGGTCAAACAAGGCGCCAGCGGCTGCGATGCTGCATTGTTGCAAGGGCGGTAACAGCTTGCCGAGATCAACCGCCAGGTGGGCCAGCAACTGGTCGGCATCGTTGGCGCTCAGCAGCCGCGGGCGACGGGGAGTTTCACCGTGGTAGCGCGTGGCGTCGGTTTCGATGGCCACGAGATAGCGATAGGTGCCGAGTGGCTTGTTGGTGGCGTTTGACATGTGGTCCCGGCAGGTTTTTGGTTCGCCACCATTGTAAGTGATAATGGTGACAGGTAAACCCGTGGAAAAAGGATGGACGCCCATGACTCAAATTGCTGAACCGCTGTGGCATTGGTGGCGGCTGGATGACATGACTCCACGGCAGTTATATGAACTGCTGGCATTGCGTGAAGCTGTTTTTGTGGTGGAGCAGCAATGTGTCTATCGCGATCTTGATGGCCTTGATGTCGGTGCCTGGCACTTGCTGGGCCGTGGTGGCCAGGCTGCGGAGGCGCCGCTGGTGGCCTGCCTGCGGGTACTGGCACCGGCTGATGATGAACCGGAATGGCGTATCGGCCGGGTGGCGGTAACGCCCGAATGGCGCGGCCGGGGAGTGGCCCGCAACATGCTGCTACAGGCATTACGGCATATTGAGAAACACGACGGCCTCAGCCGCGTGGTGCTGAACGCACAGTCTTACCTGGAAGACTTTTATCGTTCGGTGGGGTTTGTCACCTGTGGCGCGGAATTTATCGAAGACGGCATTCCCCACGTGCCCATGCAACTGGCTGCCACAGCCGCCGCGAACTGACCTGAAGAATTTACCGCCGGTAACAGGCGGCCGTTGATGCTGTCTCAGGGATGGCGGGCAAACAGGGAAAACGGTGAACCGCCACCGCCGCCACCCTTGCCGCGCCGGCGCCGGCGGCGCATGCGGGAATGCAGTTGCTGACGGCGTTCTTCCAGCCAATCCGAGCGCACCAGGTCATTGGCATCCTCGCCCATGCGGCTGGCCTCGGCCGCACGAAATACGCAAAAATCGCGGTAGGCCTGGGTTTCGTGTTCCATTTCCTGGGTCACCATCTCAATCATAATGGCGTCATCCAGAAAACCCAGCCCGGGAATGTCATCAGGAATCAGATCTTCCGGTTCTGAGAAATATGACAGCGCCTGCAGCGCGCGTGAGCGGTCTTCTTCCTCCAGCGCCCAACCCTTGTCTACTACCATGCCGATCATGGTTTCCAGCCGGTGCATGCGTTCGCGGATAAAATCGGAGGTATTGGATTGCCACACCAGCTTCAACAACTGGCGCGCGTTGTCGATAATGGCTTCTTCCGACAGGTCACTGGTCGCTTCCCGTGCCCGCAGCATGACTTCCCTGAAATGGTCCAGGTCGGATTCGCTGAGTTCAAAGGTGATCTTCATGGACATTTCGCTCTCCTGACGGGAAGGTGGCTGACGGGACAGGTTCAGCAACGGCCTTAAGCGTAATCGGCCGGTGCATTGACGTCAATGCGTGGCCTTGGCGCCTGCAATCAACGCGGTTCCCTGGTTCGCGTCGAGGCGGAGCGAAACTGCCCCGGCCGGCCAGGTACCGGATACAGGTGCCCATCGTGCTTGAAGTCCAGAAAGCCGTCTTCCGCGGTGCGTACCTTACCCTGCAGTTCGAATGCGATGCTCTGGCGTTCTCCGCTGGACAGCGCGTTGAGCAGTTCGCGTGTTCTGGGCCCCGGGTTTACCTCGATCAGTGCCTCTTCGGTGGCATTGCGGTCTACCACCAGCCGCAGTGGCTGCACGTAGCGCGCCATTTCAACATCACCGGCCTGCAAAGTGACGTTGATGGAGTTAATGTTCATTTCCAGGTCATTGATATTGCGGACATTCAGGCCAATGGTGAGTGACTGTTCGGATAATGACATTGCGGAAATGCTGACAAACGGCGACTCACCCTTGACCAGGTTGGATCCGCAGCCAACGCAGGCCAGCAGGGGGAATAATACAGTCCACATCAAGCGCAGTTTCATGACACTAACTCCATAGATGGCACCATACCTGGTGCGGGTACTCGCCTGGTGCCTGCGGCGCAGCGGACTTGCCAGGGATGGTCGCGCGGCAGACTTCCATCGCATGCCGGCAGCGTGTATGAAACACGCAGCCGGGCGGTGGAGTCAAGGCCGACGGGGGTTCACCGGGCAAGCCGGGGTCGTTTGGGCCGGCTGTGGCATCCAGCATGGCTACTGCATTGATCAGGGCCTGCGTATAGGGATGTGCCGGCCTGGCGAGCACTTCGCCAGCCTCGCCAAATTCCACCACCCGGCCAAGGTACATGACAGCAATTAGGTCGGCCAGTTGCTGCACCACCGCCAGGTCATGCGAAATCAGCAAGAACGCAATGCCCAGTTCGTCGCTCAGCTGTCGCATCAGGGTAATGATGCGTGCCTGCACCGACACATCCAGCGAAGACATGGGTTCGTCGGCCACGATCAGCGCCGGCCCGGCCAGCAACGCGCGGGCCAGGGCCACCCGCTGGCGTTGCCCGCCGGACAGCTCATGCGGGTAGCTTTCCAGGCAGTCCGGCCCCAGGCCAACCTGCTCCAGCACCTCGATGATGCGGCTGCGGTACGCAGACGGCGGGCAGTTGCGGTACAGCTTCAGCGGCTCCAGCAGGGTTTGCCACAGGCTGCGGCGTGGGCTGAGCGATGCCAGTGGATCCTGGAAGACAAACTGGATTTGCCGACGCATGTGGCGGCGCTGATTTTTGTCCATGGCGTGTACCGCTTGTCCGCGAAACACGATTTCACCGCGGCTGACCGGCGCCAATTGCAATACGGCACGGGCCAGCGAGGTCTTGCCGCAGCCCGATTCGCCCACCAGCGCGACAACCTGGCCCGGCCGGATACTGATGCTGACATCGTGCACCGCCGTGCGGCGGGGCGCGTGGCCGAAGCCACTGCGTGCCAGCGCATAACTCACGTCCAGCTGATTGATACGCAGCAGTTCTTCAGCCTGACCGGCAGGTAGTCCTTTCATGCACCGGCACCCCCGGCCGCAGGCAGTGGGTGATGGCAGGCGTAACGGTGAACGCTCGGCGCGCCTGGCTGATCTGTGGTCCAGCCGGGAGAGTTCTGACAGGCGGGGCCAGCCTGTGGGCAGCGGGTGTTGAAACGGCAGCCAGCAGGTAACTGGCTGACCGCGGGCACCGTTCCCGGAATGGCCGCAACCGGTTTTATCCCGGTGGCTGACAGGCGTGGCCGGGCGGCCAGCAATGCAGCAGTATAGGGGTGACGCGGCCGGCGAAACAGGGCATCCACAGGCCCTTCTTCCACTACCCGGCCACAATACATCACCATGGCGCGGTCGCAGCTGCTGGCAACCACGCCCAGGTCGTGGGAAATCAACAGAACCGCGGTGCCTGTCTGCCTGGCCAGCTGCCGCAATTGCTGCAGTATCTGCGCCTGCGTGGTGACGTCCAGTGCCGTGGTGGGTTCGTCCGCCACCAGCACTTGCGGCTGGCACAGCATCGCCATGGCGATCATCACCCGTTGGCGCATACCGCCGGAAAGCTGATGGGGGTACTGGCGCACAAGGTGCACGGCATCGCTGATTCCTACCGATTGCAGCGAATCCAGCGCCAGTTGCCGCGCCACCTTGCGGCCGACCTTGCGGTGGCGGCGGATAACCGCCAGCAGTTGCTGTCCAATGGAAAGCACCGGATCAAGCGCGGTCAGCGGCTCCTGGAAAATCATCGAAATATCGCGCCCGCGCAGCCGTCGCCAGCCTCGTTCGTCCAGTTGCGCCAGTTCCGTATTACCCAGCCTGATGTGCGCGGCACTCACCTGACCGGTTTCGGGTAGTACCAGTCCCAGCAGCGCGGCTGCAGTGAGGGACTTGCCGCAGCCTGATTCACCGACCAGGCCAAGCACTTCGCCTGCTGCAAGCTCAAAATCCAGACCGTCCACCAGTGCCGGGGCATGCGGCAGCGCGGCCAGGCTGATGCGCAACTGGCGCACGCTCAGCACCGGCGGTTTTGCCGGGGAAACGGCCACATGCTCTGCGCGCTGACTCATGCCATACCTTGCCTGGGATCGCGTACGTCCTGCAGGGCATCAGCCAGCAGATTGACCCCCAGCAGCAAGACAAACAACGGCACCGCCGCGGCCAGCAGGTTGCCAAAATGCCCGCTGAGGATTTCCTGGGTGCTTTCGGCCAGCATCAGGCCCCAGCTGACGCCGTCGTGCTGGCCCAGCCCGAGGAAACTCAACACCACTTCGGCTTTGATGGCCGCCACGAAGGTAATGGAAAACTGCGCCAGCAATATGGGCACGGTATTGGGCAGCACATGGCGCAACAGCAAGGCAGGCACCGGTACGCCCATGGCCATGGCGGCCTGGACGAATTCACGCTGCTTGAGGCGCAGGACTTCGGCCCGCACCAGGCGGCTGGTGGCAGTCCAGAAGCTGGCCACCATGGCAATGTGTATGGCCCAGGGACTGCCTTGCATGGCGTAGGCCACCGCCACCACGAACAGGTAGAAGGGAATGCTGTCCAGCACGCCGGTGCAGTAAACCACGGCGGCATCGACCCAACCATGTGCATACCAGCCGGCCACCGCACCACTGCAGGCACCGAGAAACGTGGAGGCCAAAGCCACCACCATGCCAATTTCAAAAGCCACGCGTACGCTGAACAGAGAGCGCTGAAAAATGTCTTGCCCCAGCGCATTGGTTCCAAACCAGTAGGTACTGCCGGCAGCCTCCCAACGGCCGCCGTCAGCAGCAGACCAGTCCTGCCCCCATGCGCCCAAGGCCACGCCCAGCGCCAGCGCGCCAAACACCAGCAGGACCAGCAAACCGGCCATGCCCGACCGGCTGTGGCGCAACAAGCGCGGGCGCCGCACCCGCTGGGGGCTGGTCTCAGCGGGCAGCGCGTGCGTTTGGCTCAGTGCATTCATGATCGGCTCATACCAGCCTGTTAATGCTGCCGGGCCGGTCAGCCGATGCCACCCGTGGGTCAGCCAGCCGGTACAGGAAATCCGCCAGGCCCTGCACCAGCACAAACAGTATGGCCGTCAGCGCGACGATGGCTTTCAGCACCGGCTGGTCGCCATTGGTGATGGCATCAAAGGTGACTTTGCCTACGCCGGGGATGCCGAAGTAGGTCTCCAGCAGCAGGCTGCCGGAGATCAGAATCAGCGGTATGGAAAACAGCACGCGGGTGATCAGTGGCACCAGCGAGTTGCGCAACACATGCCGCCCCATCAGCTGCAGTGGCGATGCACCGTAAGCACGTGCGGTGCGTATGTGGTCTTTGCGGCTTTCTTCAACGAACACCGCGCGCAGGAATCGGGCGTTATAACCCACCGAAATCAGCACCAGCGCCAGCGTAGGCACGGTGACGTAGTACAGGTAGCTGCCGGCACCGCTGACCTGCCAGCCGCGTGCCGGGAACAGGTTGAGGCCATAGGGTGTACACAGCAGAACCTGCAATACGATGATCATCACCAGCAAGCTCAGGCTCATGCCGGATACCGACAAGCCGGTGATCAGCCGGTCGGGCCAGCGGTTCTGATACCAGGCTGCCACCAGGCCCAGCACAATGCCCAGCGCATTGCCGAGTATGAAGCCGGGCAGCAGCAGTGCCAGCGTGACCGGCAGGGTGCGTACCAGTATCGCGCTGACCGGTTCACCACTGGAACTGGAAGCCCCCAGGTTCAGTGTGGCCAGGTCGCGCAGATAGCTGGCGTAGCGCGCCAGGAAAGGCCGGTCATAACCCAGCTGCTGGCGTATTTCGACAATTTGTTCCGGGCTGGCGTTTTTGCCCAGCAGGTTATAGGTCTGGTCCGGACCGAACCAGACCATCAGTACAAAGCTCACCCAGGTAACGCCAACAATCAGCAACAGGCTGTGAAGCAGTTTGCGCAGCGCGTAAGCCACTACAGTCCTGTCTGTTTATCCGTGCCGGTGTTTGTAGCGCCCGCCGCCGTACCGTCGGGAACGCCTGCTCCGGGGCCTGCGGTATCCACAAAGCGGAAAAAGTAGCCGCCGACGAACTCACGGTCCGGCAGCATGTTGACCCGCTTGTCCCACAGCAGGATCAGGGTACGGGAAATGCCGCTGATGCTGACGCAATCATCAATCAGGATCTGGTTCATTTTGCGGTACATGGCTGTGCGCATGGGTGAGGGCTGCATCGATGCGCTGGCGCGGTACAGGCGGTTGAACTCGGCATTATCGTAATTGGCATTATTGGAGCCGGGCGAGGCATTGGGCCCGAAGAACAGCTGCATGGTGTTTTCCGCATCGGGGTAGTCCATGGTCCAGGCGGAGGTGATCAGCATCACCTCGCGATTGATGTAGGCACGGGCGTAATCACCGTAGGTGGCGTAAGTCAGCGGCCGGATCTTGTCCGCCGGATAGCCGATGTCACCCATAAAGCTGCGGAACTGCTCAAACATCTGGCGTTCGGTGACCGAACTGGCAAAACCGTATTCCAGTACCGGAAGGTTGTCCGCACTCCAGCCAAAGCTGCTCAACAGGCTGCGGGCCTTGTCCAGGTCACGGGTGACCGGTTCCAGGCTGCGGTTGGCATCGAACTCCGGTGCGATGGGCGGTATCACGCCGGCAAACACCCGGCCCAGGCCCGAATAGAAGATTTCGTTGCGGCGCTGCCAGTCGAAAGCCTTGGTGATGGCGCAGCGCAGCGCGCGGTTACGGGCGTTCTGGTCCGTGTCCGGATGGTGGCCAATGCGCCGGTCGTCCATATTGAAATCGGTATGCACGAAACCCGATTCCATGCTGGCCAGCATATGGTATTTTTCCGCCATGTCTGCATCGAGCCGGGGTGGTGATTTATCCGCCAGCACCTGGTCAAACAGGCTGACCGGAAGTTTCACGAAATCGAGCTGGCCTGACGCAAACGTGTTCCAGCGGGCGGCGTCTTCGGAAATAAACTCGATATCGATACGGTCGCTGAACGGCGGAATGCGGCCTTCCAGGTGCTCCAGCTGATATCCGGACTGGCTGG
>JBFIHZ010000171.1:0-8265 GCA_041601535.1 Lysobacterales bacterium
CAAAAATGAGTTACCTGAGCGCAATCTGGTCAAACCCACTCCAATGCGAAAGGCGATTGCCCGTCGCATGAGCCAGAGCAAAGCAGAGGCACCACATTTTTATGTCAGTTGCGAAATCATCATGGATGCTGCGATTGCCGCACTGGACCGGCTGAATGAAAACCGGCAGGGCTCTGATCGAATAACCCAGACTGCTCTGTTACTTAAGGCTTTGGCGCTGACCCTGGCGGCTGAACCTGAATTCAATGCTCACTGGACGGAGCAGGGGCATGAGATCATCCGCGCCATTAACATTGGCGTTGCGATTGATGTTCCGGCCGGTCTGATTGCTCCCGCTTTGATGGATTGCGCCGCACCGGATTTGGAAGAGCTGTCGCGCCGTCTGAAAGATCTCGCAGCCAGGTCAAAAAGCGGCAAATTAAAAGCCCAGGAACTCAGCGATGCCACATTTACGCTGAGTAACCTGGGTATGTTTGATATCACCTCCTTCACCGCCATAATTACCCCTCCTCAGGTGGCCATCCTGGCTACCGGACGATCCATACAGCGGCCCCGGGTTGTTGATGGAAACATCGTGGTGCAGACTGTTCTGAATGCTACCTTGAGCTCTGATCACCGCGCCGTCGACGGCGTGGGTGCCGCTCGTTTTCTGGGTAAACTGAAAACGCAGCTTGAATCTCCTGAAGACTGGATTTAAAGCCGCGGTACTGATGTCGTAAGCGAGCTGGCTCGTCTTCCAGAGCGCGTTGCAGAAACCCTTGTTAACCGTCTGCATGGCGTTGCCATGCGGCTGCGCTGTGGGCTGTCACGGGACAGCTGTGTTGTTAAAATAAATACACCAGGAAAATGTTGCATGCACCATCATTTGCATGTATACGTTATACTCTGACCGTGAAGCAAAATTATTCGACCACGCTTTTGGTTTCAATGGCGCGGCAATACCCGTCGGTTTCCGGCCTGGTACACGGGCTGCTGCAAAATCTTCCTGGATTCATTTATGGCGCAAACAATTGCAGAACACATATCAAGCTGCCTGGCAGAAGACATCATCAACGGTATTCTGCAGCCCGGCCAGAAACTTGAAGAGCAAGCCATCGCTGAGCGGTTTGAAGTGTCGCGTACTCCCGTTCGGGATGCATTCAAGCAGCTGCTTGCAACAGGGCTGGCGGAAAGCCGGCCACATCGTGGCGTAACCGTTGTAAACCTTGAGCTGGATCAGCTGAATGAGCTGTTTGAGGCGCTGGGTGAGGTGGAGGCAATCTGTGCGCGGCTCAGTGCACAACGAATGAATACCATGGAACGAAAGCAGCTTGAAAACCTGTACAAGCGTGAAGCCAGTGTGCTCGCAGAAAAAAATGATCAACTGTATTTTGACTACAATGAGCAGATTCATTCTGCCATTCACAAAGGAGCGCACAACAGTGCGCTGGCGGAAATAGCTCAGGACCTGCGCCGCCGTTTAAGCCCGTTCCGGCGCTCAAGCTTCTTCAAAGAGGGTAACTGGCCGGATGTCAAATCCATGGAGCATGATGACCTGATCAAAGCCATTCTGTCATCGGACCTGCATGCTGCCTATGAGGCCATGAACAGTCACGTTGCCAATTCCGCGCTGAATGCCATGAGTTACCTTATAGACACCCGTTCCAGCTGACATTAAGGCTGGTGGTTATAAGTTAACCCAGCCCGGCGGGGGCTTGCCTTTGCCCGGATGCAGCGCGCCGCACTGCGGACAGGTTCTCGCATCCATGTTTTCATGGAATTCAGCGAACACGCGGGGCAGGATATCGACGATGCCGGACGGGTCCGTCATACCGGGTATTTCCACCCGGTGCACCAGAGCTTCGCATTCAAAGCAATGCCACTGAAAACCTTCACGCATGCCAGACATGCGCGGGGACTCCACCACAATGCCATATCCTTCATTCGGACGCTGCGGCGCATGAATGGTATGTGACGGCATCATGAATACTTCGCCCTCGCGGATGGGCACATCGTATATTCTGCCGTCTTCAAAAATTTTCAGCATCATGTCGCCCTTGATCTGGTAGAACCATTCTTCTACCGGGTCGTCGTGAAAGTCGACACGAGTGTTGGGACCGCCGACCACCATTACAATCATCCCGCTGTCTTGGTGTAACAATTTGTTGCCCACGGGTGGTTTGAGGGCGTCCTGGTAGTCTTCTACCCATTGTTTGAAATTGAAGGGTGTGAAACGGGGGTGTAAAGGCATGATGATCTCCGTTACGGATGCGCAGGATTCAGAAAATAGGTCACCAGACCGGGCTGCCAGCTGAGCAAGATCAAGGTCAGGATAACCACCAGGAAAAACGGAATAATGGCCACAAATACTTTACCTGGCCGAACGTTTGCCACTTGAGCGGCGATGTACAGCCCGGTGCCAACTGGTGGAGTAAGCAGGCCCAGCACCAGGTTGATAGATATCACAACTCCAAAATGATACGGATCTATATCGTAGATTTTCTGGGCGATAGGCAGTAAAACCGGCACCACCATGATCATGGCTGGAATACCATCGATCACCGCACCGACCAGTAATAAAACCATGTTTACCAGCAACATGAAGACAAACGGGTCGGTGGTTAGGCCGGTAATCCATTGTGCGACCTGCTGGGGAATCTGTTCGAATATCAGCACCCAGCTAAAGAGACTGGCCATGGCGATGAGAAACAATACCACTGCACTTTGCAGCCCGGCATTGATACAGGATTTCCAGATGTCTGTAATCTGAAGCTCCCGATACCCCCATTTTCCCAATAGCAAGGCAGCCAGGGTCGCAACGGCTGCTGATTCCGTGGGTGTGGCGATGCCCATAACGATACTGCCCACAATGATGACGGGTATGCACAGAGCTGGCAGCGCGTGCAGCATGTGCCGCCTCTGTTCCAGGCGATGCTTTTTTTCCAGTCTCGGCAGATTATGGATCACACCGAGCAGACTGATAATGGTAATAAAACCGGCCGCCATGATCAGGCCAGGTACGATTCCTGCAATAAACATATCCCCGATGGCGATCTGAGCCAGCACACCGTAAATGATGAAGATCATTGAGGGCGGAATGATGGGCGACAGCAATCCTCCTGCCGCGGTCGTCGCTGCTGCAAACGCCGGGTCGTAGCCTTTGCCTGCCATTGCAGGAACCATGGATTTTGTCATCACGGCAATCTGCGCATTGGCTGATCCCATGATGGATGCCATCATCATATTCGCCAGCAAATTGATATAGGCCAGTCCCCCACGCAAGGTTCCGACAAATACAGCGGCAGCATCAATCAAGCGGCGGGTGCAGCCTCCGGCGGCCATCAGTTCACCCAACAGCAAGAACAACGGAATGGCCAGAAGTCCGTGTTGTTCCAGCGACGAGAAAATCTGCTGTGAAAACGAGAGATACAAGAGATGGTTGCCGCTCATGGCCGTATAAGCCATTGCCGCCAGCAATAAAATCAATGCCACCGGAAGACCGGCCAGCAATAGTCCAAGAAACAGCGCGGCTATAGGCATGCTTGCGCCCCGGTCATCAGTAGGCCTGTCTGGCCGCAGCGCCGGCTGAGCACAGATTGGATCCCGCGTGAATTGACATGGTAATTGCAGTTATGGGCATGATCAGCCACAACCAGAATTTCTGTATAGCCAGGCTGACCGAGGGTTCGTGATAGATAAAGTTGTACGAAACGTTCTTGAATTCTGTGATGTCGAACCCTGAGCGAACCAGTAAAACCGGGTCGTACCAGAGCCAGCTCACCAGTAACAACACAAGCGCGCAGATAAGCACAAGCGTATCCACCAGACGGTCAAGAAAATGGACGCCTGGAGAAGGAAGGTACTCGTGCAGCAGGCGCACTGAAATACCGCTGCGGCGTTTTACTGACAGTGATGCCCCGATCAGTGCAGACCATATCATCAGGTAAACAGCCGCTTCGTCTGCCCAATAGAGGGCGTTTCCCGCTGTTCGGAATGCCAGGTTGCAAAGCACTACAGCAAACAAAACAGCAATCAGCAGACCCATCAGTGGTTGCTCGACAGCCTCAAGCCGGTTCGAAATATGAACTAGCCGTTGCTCCAGACGGATCATTGGTTACGATCTTTACGCAGTGTGGTAATGGCTGGTGCTTTGATTGCCCAGATTTTCTCCCATTCGGCAGGGACATCGCCAAAAAAAGAAGGCCCCGTTTCGAGTACCGTAATGTCGAGCAGGCGCGCCTGCTGCAGCCATTCTGCTTCGAGCCGAATGGCTTCGTCCAAAACCCAGTTCATATGTGTTTGCGTCAGCTGCCTTATCATGATCTGGTCAGCCTGCGACAATCGCAACCACACGCGGCCGGAGATCAGCGCCACGGCCGGGAACATCATGTGATTGCTGATTAGCAGTGTATCGGCCAACTCGTGGTAACGGAGCTTAAGTATCAACTCAAGATCCATGTCAAGCATGTCTATCTGGCCATTGGCCAGCGCGTCAAAAACGGAGGAAAGTGGCATGGGCGTAGGTGCGACTCCGGCCAATCGGTAGAAGTCCTTGAGTGGTTCAAATGGAGTGATGCGCAGTTTTCGCCCCTGTAAATCGGACAGGTCTGCAACCGCTACCGTGCTGAGAATCTGTCGCATGCCGGCCATGCCATAAGCCAGGCCAATTACTCCTATCTCCTGGCCCAGTTGATCCAGCAAGCCCCTGGCTGTGTCGCTTCGTAATATACGCGCCGCCTGGCTGATATCGCTTGCCAGGTACGGTGTGTAGAATGCGCCCATCGACTGAACCCGGTTGGAGATTTCCGCGACCGTCATAATGGCCATGTCCAATGCGCCCGTTTGCATTAACTGCAGCATCTGCGCTTCATCACCCAACTGGCGTGCAGGGTAAACCCGCAAGCTGTGTTTGCCTTCGCTTCTCAGGGCAAGATCCTGCGCCATCAGCTCAGCAGCCTGTGTCCAGATATGTCCGGTCGGAGTCAACAGACCCAGTCGCATATCCCTGGCTTGCGCCGCAGGAGCTGCCAACAGAAAAACAGCAGGAAGTAGCCAGGTCCAATGCAACAACAGCTTGAGTTTTGTGAACAGTCGTTGGTCCTGGCTCAACATGATGAATGGCAAGTCCCTGGTGGTAAAAAAAGGGGTGTCTGGCTGACACCCTTGCTTTGCAAATCAAGACTGAGACTATTTGGTTCCTGTGTCAGGTACTGCGTAATCAGAAGTTATGGCGATACGTCACGCCATAAGTTCTGGGTGCTGCGTAGTTGTAATAAATGGTGCCAAACAACTCGAAGGCGTTTACCACATTGGTTTCATCGGTGGCATTTTTGGCCCACGCAGTGAGCGACCATTTGCCATCGGCCGCACTTACGCCCGCCCGCAGATCCAGGCTGTGCTGACTGGGGATTTCCAGGAAGTCTGAGTTTTCATTGTCAAAATAGAAGTTGTCACTCCAGAAATAGTTGGCTCCAACGAAAAGCTGCAAATTGTCGCTGATGGGCTGTATCCAGTTGGCGCCTGTATTGATACCGTTCTTTGGAGTACGGCGGCAGGTGTTGCCGTCTATATCCGTACCTTCATCGTCGATAATCAACTCACCGTTGAATTCGCAGCGTGTATAGGCATAGTTGGCAAACACCATCAGGTTCTCGGTCAGTAATGCTTCCAGATCCAATTCCAGGCCATATGCCGTCGTGCCGTCTTTCGCATTGGCAATAAAGTTGTCTGGTGGACGTGCCGGATCAATCTGAACGAATTGCTGAGTTTGCAGATCAGTGTAGTCGGTATAGAACACTGACCCATTCAGCCGCACACGGCGGTTGGCCAGCATGCTTTTAAGGCCCAATTCAAAGTTGTCTGAAAATTCAGGGTCAAATGAAACCAGTGCGGCCTGGGGGTCGCCAGCATTTTCGCCAAAGAACCCACCGGGTTTATAGCCTCTCGAATAGCTTGCGTAGCCACTGACATCTTCTGCCGCCGTCCAGCTCAGGGTTACCGAAGGCAACCAGGCATCCCAGGATTCCTTTTCGCTGACGGTGAAGCCACCGCCGGCAATAGGCGCATCAAACGAATCACCAAATCGGGTAACCGTGAATTTTTTGGAGTCGCGTGCATACCGCAGTCCGGCATTCAGCGACAGTGTGTCGCTAATATGCCAGGTAGTCTCACCAAATGCGCCCAGGTTTTCCGAATCGGACTGGGTAATGGCTGTACTCACACCCTGAGTAAGATCTTCGCCAACCGGCTCACCACCAAATGCAATTGAAAATGCATACTCGGTGATAACGCTGAAATCCGGAAACAGGAAGCCGACATGTTCTACCCGGGAAATATCCTCGTTCATATAGAATAAGCCGACGCTCCATTCCATATGATCGGTGTTGCCTCCCGACAGCCGGAATTCCTGAGAGGTCTGTGAAACATTATCTTCCTTGTTCTGGTTAAACCAGCAGTCTGGAACCTGGGCCAGGTATTCGTACACGCTTTCACCATATATTCTGGTGATGTCCGGTATGAAAAGACCGCCGCGCGCCGGAATCAGCGGGAAGTCCCAATACAAGCCGCATGATTCGGAGACGGTGGCAGTTTCGGTGTCCCGGTAGTCGGTAATGGAGGTTAAATCCAGGCCCGATGCGGTTTCATAGTCAAACCTGAGGTTGAGATCCCACATGTCGGCATTATTGCGCCCGTCAAAGTTTTTGCGGCCGCTGCGTTCATCGCCTTCCACAAACGGGCGATTGCGGTCGGGCAGTACAAACCCTGGCAGTCCATCGATGGGAGGCGCAAAAAAACGGTTATAAGTGACTGCGCTGCTGTCTCCGGTCACCGCCGGGTCAATCCATACACTGCCACCGCGTAAGCGGGTCAGGTCACCCGCCAGTGTAATATCCAGCCTGTCATTGACCTGAAGCAACAGTTCGCCACGCAGAGTTGCCCGGTTGACGTCTTCTTCGCCGTCGCCAAGAAAGTTGTCGGCATATGGGTCATGTCCGCGGCTGACGGCGCTTAAGGCGAACAGAACATCTTCTGAAATTGGACCACGTGCGGACGCCGCTACGTCAATGCGGTTGTAGTCACCAGCGGTAGCTTCGAATGAAGCCTCAAATTCGTCTGTTGGCTTTTTCGTAACGTAGTTGATCAAACCACCTACCACGTTCTTTCCGTAACGCAGCGACTGCGGACCTTTCACTACTTCAACCCGCTCAAGATCATACAGGTCAATCAGGGTACCGGCGTTTCGGGCCATGAACACGCCGTTCAGGAAAATGCCTATAGGCGCATCAGCGCCGGCGCTTTGAATGTCTGAACCGATACCACGCATAAAGATTTGCGGGTCGGTGATCAGCGGTTGCGCATAGTTCACACCCGGTACGCGGGCGGTTATTCCGGCCAGATCATTAATCTGGAAAGCATCCAATAATTCTGAACTGAAAGCCTGCACGGAAGCTGGAACGTTTTGCAGATTTTCCTCGCGTCGCCGGGCTGTGACGGTAACTTCTTCCAGTGTCAGTTCCGATCCGGTGCCGGAGGCATCCTGCGCCTGAATCGCGGTTACTGGCATAACAACCGAAAGAAAACCAACAGTAAGGCCGGCTCTTTTCAGATAGTTGCACAAGGGTTTCATGTTAGTACCTCAGTCAATCAGTGATCGTTGATGGCTCAGTGGTATACAGCTTGTTCATGCAGTAATTGCCACTCTAGCATACATATAATGTATCATGTATACAAATAATAGATTCAAATGTACAAGATTGTATGTATACATAACCTAATATGCATTTAGATGCCGCTGGTTTAATGCCGCTTGGGAAAAGTTGTGTGGTCGCAGGCAACGTACTGCACAGATGCTCATGTTGTTTGATTTTGGGAAGCAAATATGACGCGATCACCCGGTCGCCTTTAATCCTTTAGGGTGGCGCATTCGTTCATGAAGGAAGGTTCGTTAATGATTGAACAAGCTTGTTGGGCTGATTCGGAACCGGCTATCTGCCTGTTCACATTGCCTGAACCGACAGCTGATTCGGCTTCTTAGGATGTGCGGGTGACTTATGGGCGTTGGTGTACAACGTGGTCCGCTGATAAGGTCGCCTGCCACAAACGGCGATGGCATTTCGCAAAGTATTTGGCTTCATCTCCTGGCCATGAATGGCCCCGGCGGCGCGGGTAATGCTCTCGTTCATCAGTGTGCCGCCCAGGTCATTGGCACCGGCCTTGAGGCACAGCTGTGCGCCCTGCAGGCCCATCTTCACCCACGAGGTCTGGATGTTCGGGATGTGTTCCCCC
>JBFIHZ010000172.1:0-8224 GCA_041601535.1 Lysobacterales bacterium
GCTGGCGTCGCGGCGTTTGGCGTTGTCAAAAATTCGGTTTGGCGGCCAATCTACTCAGGGTTGTGGGGACTGCCAGGAGAAAAATTCAACCGTGTAACCGCCCGGGTCCTGGGCAATAAACCCCCTGATCGGCGCCTCGCCTGACTGCGGCTGCCGGTCCGCAGGCGGTGGTGCCTTGAGTATGGTCACGCCAGCGGCCAGCAGCCGCTCGTGCCAGGAGTCCACCTCGTCAGTGATGATGCTCAACATGGCTGGCTTGTCGTCCGCTACCTCGTGATAGCCGTGCCCCTGTTTGACCAGGCCGACATGCGCGCCGGGGCTGATCTGGTAAATCTTCACCCAATCCTCATTCATGATGGGCTGCAGTTGCAACACGTCCCGATAAAAAACCACGGCCGGATCCCACTGCTGGTAATAGAAAAACACCACTGAACCCTTAATGCCGGGAGTGGCAGGTTCGTTCGGGTAAGCGGCTGAACTGAGCATCATGCTGAATACGGCAGTGGCAGCCGCAACAATTCCGGGCCAGCGGGACATGCAGAATCTCCTGTGGGTCTGGTCACATTCACGCGGGTTCGCCGCAAGGTATGCAGGAATCTTCACTCGCCGGCCGCACTGATACAAGCGGCAAACCGTCAGGTTGCGTTAAACGCAATACATTTACCGTAGCGCGGCAATTGATAGCAAGACAGTCGTTATCTAAGGTGTTCAGAGGGATTCAAACCCTTCATTTTCCAGGAGACCGTTATGCGCAATCGTGCCATGTTCAGCCTGCTCGTGATTATCTGTGCCTGTGTGACCATGACTCCGGGGTGGGCGGATACCGCCAAACCGGCGCTGCCGCTTGAGGCCATTTTCAATGGCGACAGCCTGCAAAGCCACAACCTGCAGAACCTGCAGTGGAGCGCGGATGGAACCCGCTTCAGCTACACCCGGCGCAACCCGTCTACCGGCCTGGCGGATATGTACGAGCAACGGGCAGGCCAGCCCGGTGAACAGCTGCTGCTGTCTTCGCAGCAACTGGTTTACCAGGGCCAGAACATCAATATGGGCTCTTATCATTGGTCGGCGGACCGCCGCTTCCTGCTGTTCAGTGGGCCCAGGGTACGTACCTGGGACAGTGTGATGGAAGCGGCCTGGTATATTTACGATGCCAGCAACCAGGCGGTCTGGGCCCTGGCTGAAGGCCGGGCCAATTTGCGTAATGTCTACCTGTCGCCCACTGGCCGTCATGCGGGTTACGTGTTCGAGAACAACCTGTACCTCACGGAACTCGAGAGCGGTGAAACCCACGCGGTCACTGATGATGGCAGCGAAAACATCTTTAACGGCATCTACGATTACGGCAGCACCGAATTTGGTTTCACCGATGCCTGGCAGTGGTCACCGGATGGCAGGAAAATCGCGTTCTGGCGGTTGGATGTAACCGATGTAAAAGTGTTCTGGATTATTGATGAACTGGGCAAGTACAACGAAGTACACGCACTGAAGTACCCCAATACCGCGGAAAAGCATGCAGTCAATCAAATCGGTGTGTATGACCTGGATAAACAGACCACCACCTGGATGGATGTGGGCGACAACCCGGATGACTATATTCCCAAAATTGACTGGACGCGGGCTTCGGACAAACTCGCGATCCAGCGGCTGACCCGCAAGCACCAACTGCTGGATTTGCTGATGGCTGATGCGGTAACGGGAGAATCAGGCGTCATCGTTTCCGACCGTGACCCGGCGTGGATCGAAATCTCACGCGATCTGAAAATGCTCAAGGGCAGCGACCAGTTCGTCTGGACTTCGGAAAAGAGTGGCTTTCGTCACGCCTACCTGTACGACTATCAGGGCAAGGAACGTCAGCTCACCCGTGGTGACTGGGCCATTGATTCCCTGATCGGATTGGATGAAGCGGCTGGCTGGCTGTATTTCTACGCCAAGAAGGACTCCCTGATCGACCAGCACGTTTACCGGGTAAGCCTGTCGGGCGGGCCAGTGGAAAAACTGTCTGGCGTGTCCGGCTGGTATGAATGGAATTTGTCGCCGGATGGCAAGCAGGCCATTGAGACCTATTCCAGCGCCTCCACGCCACCCGTCATTTCACTGCGCGAACCGGCTGGTGGAGCAGGGCGCACCTTGCTGGAAAACCGTTTGCAGGGCCTGGTCGAGTACGCCGTGCCCAACCCCGAGTTTTTCCAGTTCAGCACCGATGACGGCATCACTCTTAATGCCTACATGATCAAGCCCACAAACTTCGATCCGACCAAAAAATACCCGGTGATTGCCTACGGCTACGGCAATGCCGGCTCACAGATGGTGGTCAACCGCTGGGGCAGTTCACGCGGCGCCCAGCGCGACCTGTGGCACCGTTACATGGCGCAGCAGGGTTATATCATCTTCAGCATGGATAACCGCACCACGGCCGGCCGTGGCAAGCAGGCCAAAAACCTGACCTACGGCGAATACGGCAAGTGGGCGGTGCTGGACCAGTTACAGGGTTTGAGGCATCTGGCCACCCTGTCATTCGTGGATATGCAGCGCGTGGGGTTCTGGGGCTGGAGTGGCGGCGGCTACCTGACTGCCGCGATGATGACCAAGGGTGCGCCGCATTACAAGGTCGGTGTCAGCGTGGCGCCGGTGATTGACATCACCAACTACCAGGCAGTGGGGGTTGAACGCTGGATGGGGCTGCTGGAAGAAAACCAGGCCGGCTACGATGCGGTCAATCTGATGAACTTCGCGGACAAGCTGGAGGGCGATCTGTTGCTGATCCATGGCACCGGGGACGAGAACGTCAAGTTTGCTTTCACTTTGCAGTTCGCCAATTCTCTGATCAACGCCGGCAAGCAGTTCGACATGATGGTGTACCCGAACGAGCACCACGGCATCGAAGGCCACCGCCAGCACGTGTACACCAAGATCCGCGATTACTTCTTCGACAAGCTGTGAGGCAGCCACGGCGGCTGTTATCGATTAGGGTCATGCGGAGTAATCCACTCGGGTAAAAAAAAGCCGCGGGGGCCAGGGCCCCTGCGGCTTTGCTTCATTCCTTTGAAATTACTGGCCTTGGTGGTGCGGGCCTTGCTCTCCAGGCAATCCTTTGCTCAGTTCTGCAAATCGTCGCGGTACACCTGACCACCTTTCATCACGAACTGGATATTGCGCAGTTGCTTGATGTCTTCGGTGGGGTTACCGGGAACGGCAACGATATCGGCATACTTGCCGACTTCCAGTGAGCCGATTTCATTCTCGGCTCCCAGCATGCGTGCGGTCTCGATGGTTGCTGAGCGCAGCGCCTGCAACGGCGTCATGCCCGCTTCCACGTAGTACTGCGCTTCGCGAGCTGTTGCGGTGGTACCGTCATTTGGCTCACTGGGTAACTGGTCTGTGCCCAGGCCAATGTTGACCCCTTCCTCAATGGCCATCTGCAAGGCTTTCCAGTGTACTTTACCCACCGAGGTGCGGCGGTCCAGGTACCACTGGGGTGAGCCGATCTTCTCGAAGAAGGGTGCGGTAGCAGGCTGACTGACCACAATGGTGGGTACCAGCCAGGTGCCGGCCTTGGCCATTTTGCGCAGCGTTGGGCGGTCCAGGTAATAGCCGTGCTCAATGCTGTCCACACCGGCATCCACTGCAATGCTGGTCGCCTGTGGCGAGCCGGAGTGGGCGGCTACCTTGGCACCAAAGCGGTGCGCGGCATCGACCACGGCATTGATTTCCTCTGGCGTCATCAACGCCTTGGAAATATCGCCTCCGTCGGTTGCAATACCACCGGAGATGAGGATCTTGACCCATTGGGCACCGGCACTGATTTCACGCCGTGCGGCCTTCATCAGCTCATACGGGCCGTCGTTATAGGTCACGCCGTGTTCCGAACCGTGCCCTCCGGTGATGACCAGTGCTTCACCCGCACTGAAAATCCGTGGCCCATGGGCCTGGCCTCTGGCAATGGCCTTTTTCAGCGCCAGATCACCGTGTTTGTCATCGCCGGGTGAACGTATGGTAGTAACACCTGCCTGCAGTGATTCACGCGCGGCCTGGGCCATGCGCAGGGTCAGCTCACCTTCGGTTTCATGAGCCAGCTCGGCAGACATCTTGCCGGGCAGTTTCAGACCGAAGTGGACATGCATGTTCATCAGGCCCGGAATCAGCCAGGCGCCCTGCATGTCAATGACCTCCGCGCCAGGCGGTATGGTTACATCGTCGGCACTGCCAATGGCTGCAATGCGTTCGCCTTCCACCAATACCACCGCATTGGTGAGTGGGCGGCCGCCGTCAATATCGACGACGGACGCCCCCACCAGGGCTATTGATGCAGCACCGTCAGCGGCGCTGGCGGCGCTGCTGAGCAGCGCCAGGACCAGGGTGACGATCAGGTTTCGAATTTGCTTCATATGCTCATCCTTGGTTTTTGCTGTGCATCGGATAGCCCGTCACACGTATCAGTTGAACAGGTACGTCGCGCGTACACCAACCCGTTGGTACGAAGGTTCAATGAACAGGCCACCCGCGAACGCCTTCTGGTAGGCGTTGGTGAAGTAGCTGCTATCGAACAGATTTTCGACGTAACCGACCAGCCGGAAGTTGTCACGCTCCATGCCCACCCGCAGGTTGAACACGTCGTAGCTCGGTACATCCCAGGGGAAGCCGGAGTAGATCAGCGACGTGGTGGTGGGTTTGATGCCATCACGGTAGCTCCATTCAAGGCGCACGTAACTTTCCCAGTTATCGGTCAGGTTGAAGTTGTACTCGGCATCCGCGCTCATGGTCCATTTCGGTGAGTTCGGAATGGTTTCGCCATCCAGCAGGCGGTTTGAGCCGTCAATCAACGCAATAAACTGGTCAAACTTCGCGTCCAGGTAGCCCACGTTGAAGTTGAACACCAGGTTTTCCGTGACCAGGGCGGTGGCTGACAGCTCCGCGCCCTTGGAGGTAGCGGAATCGGCGTTGTTGACACCGCCAAACAGCACGAAATCACCGTCTTCATTGATCAGGTTTTCCTGGAAGGATACCTGCATATCGGTCCAGTCCATGTAGAACACGGCAGCGTTCACACGCAGGCGACGGTCGAGCAGGTCAGCCTTGAAACCCACCTCGTAGTTCCACAGGGTTTCCGGATCGTAGGTTTCAGCATCCGGGTTGGGTGCAATCTGCACACCGCCGGATTTAAAGCCCTTGGAGATCGTGCCGTACCAGGTGGTGTTGTCGGTGGCGCGGAAGGTTGCGGCTACGCGGGGAGAGAAATCAGTAAAGGTGTCTTTTACCGATACGATGCTTTCCAGCACACCGGAGAAGCCACTGATATTGGATTCCTTGGTTTCTTCGCTGTAGCGGCCGCCGGCAGACAGGGTCCACTTGTCGTTCAGGTCATAATCGACTTGCCCGAAGATAGCCCAGGTGTCGGTCGCTGACGTGGAATCCTCGCGGTCAATCAGGAAACCATTCGGCAGGCCAAACAGCATTTCGCTACCCACAAAGGTACGGTTCCAGTCATCGCCTTCATCTTCGGCATACAGGAAGCCAAGGTTCCATTGCAGCGCGCTGTCATTGGTGTTCTGTACGCGGAACTCGGTGCTGACACTTTGCCGTTCCAGGTTGCGGTACTCATTGAAGAAATCCCGACTGCTGCCGTCGATGTCGCCGGCCAGGAAAAAGTCAGAGTTGATGTAACCGGTGATGTTGGTGAACAGCAGATCACTGTGTTCGTAATCAATGCGCATGACACCGTTGCGCATGTTGGTGCCAACGCTTTGATCGGTGTTGAAGTTGGTGCGGTTGTCGTTCTCCGGCCAGAATCCAACGGTATCAAAAAATGCGTCGCCGCGGCCGTCACCGTCAACATCCGGGAACAGGTCACGATACAGCACGTTACCGGCGAAGTTCGAGAACACACCCGACGGTACGCCTTCACGCATGCCGACTTCCTCGGTGGCGTACTGGAACATCAGGTCGATGGTCAGGCTGTCGGTGGGGGTGTAACGCAGGGAGGACTTGACGTAGCGGTAGTCCTGGTCGTTACCGCCGCCGATCGGGTGGATGTTCTTGATGTTGCCATCGGAAGAAATGCTTTTGGCGTTGAAACGGACTGCCAGCTGGTCTTCAATCAAAGGCACATTCAATACGGCTTCAGTGTCCAGGGTGTCAAAACTGGAGTAATCCAGCATGGCAGAGCCGCCAAACTCATTGTCCGGTTTCTTGGAGGTGATGCTGATACCACCGCCCATGGCATTGCGACCAAAATAAGTTGCCTGCGGGCCACGCAGGATTTCGATGCGCTCAATGTCCATGATGGGCGGGTTGATGGTGCTGGCCGCCACACTGAAATCATCTACGTAGAACCCGGTGGTGCCGGTGCCGGCAAAGCTGGTCACACCACGGATACTGATCTGCCGCCGTGAGCGTGCGCCGTTGGAGATAAAGCTGGCATTGGGGATCTTGGTTACGTAATCGGTCACATCGGCAAACATGTTCTTCTCGATGCTGTCGGCGGTAAAGGCCGAAATCGCGATCGGAACATCCTGCAGGTTCTGCTCACGCCGTTGCGCGGTAACGATGATTTCCTCAACGGCGAACGTGCCTTTTTCTGCTTCCTGCGCCGTGGCCGATCCTGGTACGGCGGCCAGCACGGCGAGTGCGGGCAGCAGGGCCAGGGCGAGTTTGTTGAGCTGGAAAGCCCGTCCGTGGGCTCCCGGGGTCTTGCGGTTAATGGCTTGCTTGCTACTGTCTTGCATAATGGCTTCCTCAGCTTGAGACTGGTTGGAAATCTCTGGTTTGATGTTAATTTTCTGTGCCTGTCGTCCCTGCTGTTGCGGTTTGATCTGATCCGAACAGCGACTCCCTGACCAGAACGGGGGGCAGGGCGCCGACACGCAAAAGCGGGTCATAGAACTGGCTGGGTGGTGATGGCTCACCGTAGGTTTCGATCCATTCATCCCGGATACTCATGATTTCCTGCATGCCGATCAGGTAACCGAGCACGTAGGTGGGACGAACGATATACATACCGACTTCGAGCTCTGCTGCATATCGCTCAAAGCGGACCCGTTCGACCAGAAAGTCGACGGCTTGCTCGAAGCTCATCTGCCCCGTCTGCAGACTTACATCGAGTATTACGCGCGCCGCACGCCACAAACGATTTCGCAGCTGTGTCAAACGCACATCATCGCCCTGCAGGAATCCCTGCTCGAACAACAATTCTTCAGTAAACAGGCCCCAGCCTTCGGAGAAAATCGGCTCCTGAACCACTTTGCGCAGCAGGCGCGGGTTCTCGCGGGTTTTTAGTCCATCAACATGATGGCCGGGGTAGGCTTCGTGTACCGCAATCACCGGAATCCAGGCATCGTGGTGCGACCGCAGCCGCTCGGCCTGCTGTTGCGGGGTCATCCAGTCCTCAATAGGCGTCAGCACCAGGCGGCCTTCAAGGCCCTCGCCGAACTGATCCACCATCTGGAAGGTGCCAAACGGTGATGAGCGCCGCATGGCCGGTGGGGTGTCTATGGTGATTACGCGCTCGCCGGCAGGCAGCGTGACAATCTGGTTTTCGATGACAAAAGCCCGGGCCTTGTCGATCTGCGCCTGGTAGGCTTGTTTGATGCCGTCCGCCGGTGGATGCTGGTCTTTCAGCGTTTCGTAAACTTCACTCCAGTGCTTGCCTGGCTCAATGCGCTCGCTGACTTCCTGGGCCAAAGCCTCGGTTTCTGCAAAGGCCTGTTGTCCGCGTGCCAGGATATCGTCAGCGTCGGCATCAAGGTGCCAGCGGTGTTGCAGAATATAATCGTAATGTTCCTTGCCCAGCGCCCAGCTGCCGGTGGAGCGTGGCAGCACGTCGTCCTGCAGGTACTGCTCGAAGGCACGCAGTGTGGTGATGGCATCGTTCACGGCGCTGATGTACTGGTCCGCCGGGGTAACCCCTGCATTGGCCAGAGCGGGTGCCTCTTTTTCCAGCGTGGCAATGCTTCCCTGGGTCTTGAAAATGGCAGATTCGGTAAAGCGGCGCGGCGGATTGCGCAGGTTTTCCCTGGCCTGTTCGAGGCGCTGCGGAAGCTTGCCAAGCAGGGCCAGCAACGCGGCCTGGCGTTCATTGGCCGGTTCGGCCGACTGCGGTTCCAGCAAGCGGCCGATCTGGTAGGCCGGAACATACAGCGCGGCATCGTTTTCCCAGATGCGCATGGTTTCTGCGCTGTGAACTTCCGACTCCAGCAAACCGATCAACAGTTTGCGGTCAATTCCC
>JBFIHZ010000173.1:0-8206 GCA_041601535.1 Lysobacterales bacterium
CTGTCCACCAGCGCGCAGGCCAGATTGTCCAACAAGTGGCGTTTGCAGTTCAGCGGTAATGCCGAGTCGGATGGCGTGATCACGCTGAGGTTTGTGCCAAAAAAAGGTGTGGCCTCGGTCACGGAAACGCCCATCAGGAAAGGCAAGGGTGAAAATGCGGTGGCGCGGACCGTGGTGAAAAGCCTGCGGGCACAGTTACCCAAAGACCAGTTTTACATTGAACGTGACGATGGTGAAGACGTGCTGGTGAAAAGAAGGTTTGGCGCCGAGCGGTTTGACGTCGAAATCATTTCCATCACGGTAAAGGGTGTGCGGATTAATCCGGACCGTGAGTAGGCCGGGTGGGCCATCTGGCGCGGGCTGACGCCTGGGTTAACGCCGCAGACCGGGGTTTGGGGGTGCAGCTTCGGGCGATGTTCGGGCCGGGCCGCCGGCCCAGCCCGAACACAGGCACCGTCCGGCTTATGCCGGATGCGCCAGGCCGGAGGTGGTTCCGCTGCTGTCCGATTCAGTGTCACTGCCGCTGGGGCTTGCGGAGCTGCCATCTGCAGCCAGATGGCGGGCTGCAATCAGCGAATAGAACACCGGCACCACAAACAGCGTGAACAGGGTGCCGATAATCATGCCGGCCACAAGCACCGTGCCGATGCTGTTACGCGCCGCAGCACCCGGGCCGATTACCAGTACCAACGGCAGGTGACCAAACACCGTGGCAGTGGAGGTCATCAATACCGGCCGCAAACGGGTCAGTGCAGCCTCGCGGATGGCCTCGCTTTTGCTGCGTCCGCGTTGCTGCAGCTGGTTGGCGAACTCGACAATCAAAATACCGTTCTTGGCAATCAGGCCAACCAGCGTAATCAGCCCCACCTGCGAATACACATTCAGCGTGGTGAGGTTCAGGAAGCTGAACAGCAGCGCGCCTGAAATGGCCAGCGGCACCGAGCCCAGCAGTACGATCAGCGGATCACGGAAACTCTGGAACTGGGCTGCCAGCACGAGGTAGATCAGCAGGACGGAGAACGCCAGGGTGGCGGTCAGTGCGGAGCCCTCCTGGCGAATCTGCCGCGATTCGCCCACATAATCCAGCACCACGCCGGCCTTGTTGAACTGCCGCGCCGCATCTTCCAGCACACTGAGGCCTTCTTCCTTGGTTACGCCCGGTTGTACGCCACCGAATATGCGCACCGCGTTGCGCTGCTGGAAGCGGTTAAGGGTACGCGGGGCGGTGTGACTTTCAATGCGGGTGAAAGTGGAAATGGGCACCAGCTCACCGGATGGCGTGCGGATTTTCAAATCCAGCAGCGGTTCCAGCGTGGCGCGGTCCTGGTCGCCGATCTGCGGAATGACCTTGTAACTGCGGTCGAAATAATTGAACCGGTTTACATGGGCACCGCCCAGCAGGGTTCCCAGCTCCTGGCCGACAGTGGCCAGGTCCAGGCCGAGATCGGCAATACGGTCGCGGTCCAGTACCACGCGGGCTTCAGGCAGGTCCATCTTCAGGTCCGTATCCACGTACAGGAACTTGCCGCTTTGCCAGCCTGCGCCAAGTACGGCAGCGGTGATATCAGCCATGTCCTCAAGCGCGCCGTCACTCTGTAATACGAGTTCGACATCGTACTGGCCCGGAGTGGGTAAGGGCGGATCCAGCCGGGGAAAAACCTGCAGGCCGGGTGTTTGTGACACCGCGCCGTAAACTTCCCCGTACATCTCGGCGGTCGAACGTGCGCGCTGTTGCCAGTCTTTCGCCACCAGGCCGCCAAAGCCGCCCCAATCGAGGGTCAGAGACCACATGAATTCGGTTTCGGGAAAAGACCGGATGGCATCAACCACGGCATGGGACTCCTGCTCGGTGGCAATGATGGAGGAGTCGGGAGCTGCCTGGAAAAACAAGCTGATGTGGCTCTGGTCTTCCACCGGTGCAAGTTCACGCTGGGACATCTCGTACAAAGGCCAGGCCGCGACGGTGATGATGACGGCCACCACCACGATGGCGGCGCGCATGTGCAAGGCACCTTCCAGCATGCGTGCATACAGGCTACGGACTTTCTCGAATTGCGTATTGACCTGGCGGGTCAGCCAACCTTGCCGGCCTTTGGGGTGTATGAACCGTGAACTCATCACCGGTGACAGGGTAATGGCCACCAGGCCGGAAACCACCACCGCAGAAGCCAGGGTAATGGCAAATTCCAGGAACAGTGATCCGGTCAGGCCGCCCTGGAACGCAATGGGCGTGTAGACCACGGCCAGCGTGATGGTCATGGCAATTATCGGCCCCACCAGCTCGCGGGCTCCGGCCATGGCTGCTTCCAGCCGCGTTTTACCCTTGCGCACATGGCGCTCAATGTTTTCCACCACCACGATGGCGTCATCTACCACCAGGCCTACCGCCAGTACAATGGCGAGTATGGTCAGCAGGTTCAGGCTGAAGCCGAACAGGAACATGGCAATGGCTGCGCCGATCAGTGAAACCGGCATGGCCACCAGCGGTACCAGTGCGGTGCGCAGTGAGCCCAGGAACAGGAATACCGCCAGGCCGACAATCAGCATGGTTTCGCTCAATGTCTTGGTGATCTCGTTAATGGCTTCGCGCATGAACTTGGTGCCATCCCACACCAGTCGCATGTCGAGGTCGGCTGGCAGGGTGGTGGCAACCCGGTCCATTTCGGCGCGCAGGGCATCGGCCACGTCCAGTTCATTGGCACCGACAGCGGGCCAGATACCGAGATAGACACCCTGTTGGTTGTTGTACTTCGCCACCATGCGGGTTTCTTCCGCACCCAATTCGACGCGCGCGACATCCCGCAAGCGCACCACGGCGCCATTGCGCTCGGTGACGATCAGCTCGGCAAATTCATCAGCCGACCGCAGGTCGGTGTCAGCCAGCAGGTTGATCTGTACCAGGTTGCCCTTGGTCTGGCCCACGGCTGACAGGTAATTATTGCGTTGCAGCGCGGAGTACACATCGCCCGGCGTAAGTCCCAGTGCGGCCAGCCTGTCAGGATCTATCCATACCCGCATGGCGATTTCACGGCCGCCCTCGATGGTCACGCGTTGTACGCCTTTCACGGTGGAAAATTGCGGCTGCAAGGTACGTGTGAGCCAGTCGGTGATGGCCGGTACGCTGCGCTCGTTTGAGGTAAAGCTGATGTAGAACGAGGCGTACGGCCGGTCGGCACGTATAACCTCCACCGTCGGCGGCTCGGCTTCGGTCGGCAGCTCGGCACGCACCTGCTGCAGACGCGCATTTACTTCTGCCAGCGCAGCAGTGCTGTCGTGATTGAGCTGCAGCCGGACGGTTACGGCGCTGACGCCGGCGCGGCTGGTGGATTCGACGAAATCCACGCCACTGATGGCGGATACCGCACGCTCAATAGGTGTCGTCAGAAAGCCCCGTACGGTTTCTGCGCTGGCACCGTAATACTGGGTACTGATGACAATGGAAGAGCTTTCAAGCTGTGGGTATTGCTGTACCGGCAGGCTGTTGAGTGCCCGCCAACCCAGCAAAACGATAACCAGGTTGGCGACCACTGCCACAACGGGGTGGCGGATAAAGATATCGGTAATGGCACGCATGGTGATTGGTCAGCCTCAACGAGCTGCTCCTGTCTTGATGCTCATGTTGTCGGCGATGGCAACGAGCGAATGTTCATGTAATTTGAAAGAGCCGGCCGCAGCCACCCGTTCGCCCGGGTTGAGACCTTGGCGGACAATCACGCGGTCATCGTTCATCGCCAGCACTCTAACCGGGCGCTGATGGGCGCGAATCATGCCGTCTTCTGCCTGCTCAAGCACAAATACGTGGTCGCCATCCGGACCTTTGCGAATGGCGCTGGCCGTGATGCTGAGCGCATCCATGGCAGGACCACTGGGAACGCTGACCCGCACCGAGGCGCCTGGTGCAAGCTGCGCCGTGGATGCCTCAATGCGTGCCCGAACCATGGCATTGCGTGTGCCCGGATCAATGCGCGCGTCAACGGCGACGATCTCGGCGTTGATCTGACGGCTGCTTTCTTCACCGCCGGCGATCTGCACCAGGTCACCGGCTTTCAGCCAGGCCGCCACCTGTTGCTCCACTGCGAAATCCACGTGGGTGAATTCGTCAATGCCCTGCAGGGTGGTGATCAGGCTGCCTTCATTGAGGTATTGGCCAGGATGCACGTCGGCCATCCCTACCCGGGAACGGAACGGGGCGCGGATGGTCTTGCGCTCAATAATTGCCCGCGTGCGATCGATTTGCGCCTGGGCAACATCGCGCGCCGCCAGGGCCCGGTCCAGTTCCTGCTCGGATACCACGCCTTTGTCGCTGAGTTGCCGGATACGGGTCAGGTTGGTTTCGGCCAGCCGGGCTTCGGCTTTCAATGCTTCCAGTTCAGCACGTTCCACCGAAACATCCAGGGCAACCAGTACCGTGCCTTTTTCCACCACCTGGCCGGGAGCCAGGCTGACGGTGCTTACCGTTCCCGCTATCTCGTTGCGCAAGGTAATGGAGCGCAGCGCCAGTACCGTGCCAATGGCCGATACCGTGGGCTGGTACAGCGTGGCGCGGGCGATGTCGGCGGTGACAAACGCAGCCGGCTCCATCTGCTGAGCGGCAGCCGCCTGCGCAGTTTCCAGTGAAGTTTGTTTCCAGGCGGCCAAAGCGCCTGCAGTTACAAGGACGGTGGCCACAAGAATGGCCGTGCCAATCCAGCTACGACATTTCATGACTATTGCCCTCCCGGGCTTCAGGTTGTTGAGGGTTTGCAGAGTTCCACGCGGGGGTCTGCGACAGTTCAAGCATTTTTTCCAGTGCGCCGCGAACACGTTCGATCAGGTCCTGGTCTACTTTCACCAGGCCCAAGACCCAGTAGATCCACAGGCCATCGATGGCCAGGGCGATGGCGGCACCGACACCCGGTGGCAGGCCATCGTTTTCCACGCGTTGTTGCAGCTCGGTGTAGGCGTCGCGCATGGGGTCAATCAGGGACGGGTTCTGGGCCAGGGCTGAAAAGCACGCGCAGGAACTGCGCTGCAATTCTTTTTTGCGGTCCTTGGCATCGGATAGACAATGGTGCAGCAAGCCGCGCACCTGTCGCCCGGGGCCGGCATCAGCCTGTTCATACCCTTCGGTATAACAATTGCGCCAGTCCGAAGCCGAGCGGGTGACCAGGGCTTCAATCAGTTCATCCTTGCTACGAAAGTGATGTAGCAGACCGCCCTTGCTCATGTTGGCTTCGGCCGCAACTGCCTCAAGCGTCATGCAGCTGAGTCCGGAGCGCAGCACCACGCTCTCGGCAGCGTCAAGAATGCTGCGGCGCACTGCACCGGGATCCAGTCTTACCATGTCATACTCCTAAACCGTCCAGTTGGTTGGTAAAGTATAAACCGTCCAGCCGGTCGGTTGCAATAGTAACCGTCCAGTCGGTCGGTTTTGAGGGTGGGGATTATCCGGCACTCTGCCGATTTTGTTATGTGCTGGAAGTTATAGGAGCTGAAAAATGTCAGCACAGTCGAAACGGCCAGTCCATGAATGGATAAGACACTCCAGAGCGAAACTTGTGGATGTCCGGAATTCAGGAGTTCACGAGCCAGAGTGAAAGTTGTGGGTGTCCGGAATTTACCCTGTCAATCTTGTGGGTGTCCGGAATTTAGTGGGTGTCCGGAATTTATTTCCGGAAATCACTCAGTATTTACCCTGCAGAATTTACCCAACCGGACTTTCAGCCTGGCAGGAAAGTGTTTGCCTGCATTGAAGTGTTTGAGTGGGCCGGGGACTTTGCTACAGGGGTCCTTATGCACGCAGCGTAGCTGGCTATACGGGTTTGCATCGATTTTGCTTGCGGTTTTCGCGTAGACTAGGTGGGTACCAACCAGCGTGATGACAGCGAGCTACTGATGAACTTTGTAAACAGGTTTCGTGACTGGGATGACGTAGAAGAGTATGAGGCCGGTTCCATCATCTATTCTGAGCAGGATAGTGCCGACGTCATGTACCTGGTGCTCTCGGGCGAAGTGGAACTGACCCTGCGGGGAGAATCCATCGGGCATGAGAAGAAAGGGGGCATGCTGGGGGAGATGGCGATGATCAGTTCGGCCACGCGCAATGCCCAGGCAACCGCCGTGCGTAAAACCCGGCTGGCCCGCCTGAACAAACAACAGTTCAAGGAAGTGGTTGCACAAGACCCCGAGTTTTCCTTGCAGGTCATGAATGTGCTTGCCAACCGTCTGCGCGCGGTGGATCAGTTTATTTCAACCCGGCAAACCAAGCAGGCATGATTCACGACATCCTTATGTAATAAACCACAAGGGCGAATGGGCAGGCTGGTGGCAGACAGGCACCACCCTGTAAAATCCGGGTGCCAGTAAAGGGCTTGATACACGCAATAGTGCAACAGGGTTGGTCATATGGACTTGTTAGAGATTTTCAAGGATTCTGAAGACCTGGTTGAGTTTCCAGCAGGCGCCGAGATCATTACCGAAGGCCAGGAAGGCAGCAATATGTACGTGGTAATGAAGGGTGAAGTAAGCATCTCATTGAAGGACCGGGTGCTGGCCACGGTGAAACCCGGCGAGGTAGTCGGGGAAATGGCGTTGATCAATGCCAAAATCCGCAGTGCCACGGTTACCGCACTGACCGATTGTGAACTGGCCCTGATTGACCAGACCAGTTTTGAAGCCCTGCTGCGGCACGTTCCGGATTTCACCCTGCACATCATGAATGTGCTGGCAGACCGCCTGCAGAATGCTTACGAACTGATTGAGTAAGTGCTGAAAACTTTCCTTTGAGCCCCGGGCCGGCAGCCCATTCCTGAGGTTCTTTGGCCGGCGTGCAGCCGGTCACTCATCTGCAATGCCATTGAAAAGTAGCCGGATAACATGGTCGGCCACCGTATTGGGGTCATCGTGTTCTGCTTTGCTGCCTGGCAGGTAAGGCCGTACCGGAGCGGTTTCCAGATGGTAGCTGATCAGGCCGACGATGGAGATGGTCAGCAAGTGCGGGTCGTATTGTGGCGCCAGTTCCTGCAGCAGATCCGACAAGCCCTTGAATTGTTCCTGGAACAAGTGCTCGGCCAGCAGTTTCATGCGCTGGCGGTCGCCTTCCAGCCGTTCGCGTTGCAGCAATCTTTGGAAATCCGGCTCGCGGTAGATCTGTTGAGTGAAGAGGCGCAAAAATATGGTCAGGCGTTCCGCCGGTGTGTGCTGGCCGTCCTGGGTTTCATTGAAGGGTGCCGCACGGCCTGCATAGGCAAACCGCATGGATTCAAAGTACAGCGATTCCTTGTCGGGAAAATGATAATACAGAGCGGCTGGCGTTATGCCGACAGCCTTTGCCAGGTCGCGCATGGATGCGCCGGAAAAGCCCGACTTGGCAAAAAGCATAATGGCTTTCTGCATGATGAGTTGGCGCGTGCCTGTCGCTTTGTCCGGGTCGGCTTGCTGTTGATCTGCTTTCATTAATGTGGTCTACTAAACGTTCGTTAAGTTACGCTGATTGTGCACATGAGGTCAAGTAACAACCCCTGTCATCCATAGGCCAGTCCATGTTGCCAAGATAGCCTGCATACCCCGACCACCGGGTGACGCAGGTCACTTCCACAGCGGCTCGGCATAGCGTGTGATAACTCTACCCTACGATAACCGGAGCATTTAAATGCGCATTAATTTCAATCTCGTTTTCACCGGCATGCTCTGCCTCTGCCCTGCGTTGTTGTTGGCCCAGGATGATGACAAGGCAGCAAAAATCGCTGCTGCCGAAGCAGAGTGCATTGCGGCGGCGCAACAACGCTATGGCGTTGCTGCAGACAATGTGTTGCTGCGTAATAACCGCGTCAAATGGAATTCCGGCCTGGGTGGCTATCGGGTGGATCTGAAAATTACCAAGAAGAACGGCCGGTCTGACAACATGGCTTGCGTGCACAAGGATGACGGCAGTTTGAAGTTTTACGCTGACTGACCATTCTGTGTCCCGGACGCTACGCGCCGGGACCTCCAATTCAGCGGGTAGCTGCACAGTATTCAGCGCCTTGATCCGCGCTGGCTGATAATCGCCCACGGCACCGGGCCCGGTTTATATCGGCCACCGGTGCCGCCTTCTCGAACCCGCTTTCACCGACCGGACGTGTGAACGCCCGCAATCCGTGGACCATACAGCACGGGGTGAAGACCCGCTCCACCCCGGTATTTTCACCCGGCGCTGTCGACGACAGCCTGATTGCCGCCGCTGCGC
>JBFIHZ010000174.1:0-8192 GCA_041601535.1 Lysobacterales bacterium
ACAGCCATGTTCTCATGGTTTTTCCCCTTGTTGTACAACCTGCCGCCCGCTGGCGGCTTTCCCTGTTGCAACCCGTGCAGCATGAGCAGCACGGGCTGGCCTGACCGCAGAAGAAGACTGGTGAAATTGCGAACACTGCTCTTCCTGAGCCGGGGCCATTCCCTTGTGGCGCTGCTCCGAAAAGCGACGCTGCTTAATTTTTGCCCGTTTCACGGCTGAATTCAAGTTTCAGCCGACACACGCGCTGACCATCACGCCGGTAGGACTGACTATCGGATTTTGCTTTCGCCCTGCCGCCCGCCAGGTAACTTTATGTGCTTTATGGGCGTCTATGGGAGTGACGATGAATCGCACTGTCATGAGATTGGAATATTATGAACGCCATACAACAGATCAGCCTGAAACTGCAGATGGGTCTCGACCCTGCCACACATATCCATCCGGCGCGCCTGCGTGCCATGTGGAGCGAACGCGGCCAACAGCAGCCGCAACACAACGATTCGCGCCGCACATCATCCGGCGGAACCACCTTACCGGACCTGCAACGTTAACTCCTCCCGCCAGGCCCGCATGACATGCAGGTCAGACTGTCATGCGGCCCGGGATCGTATCTCTGGCTGCAATTCCTGTGCAAACCGGGGCATTCCGCTGGTTTTTGCCACGCAATTTTTTCAAGCCTGATCCCAGGCTGTCAGTTCCCATCACCCCGGCAGACTCCATATACCAGAATTGCCTCGTTCAAACGGTGTTTTTTGTCTTAATCTGTCTGAAAAAGCAAAAAATTCTTCATTCAGCGAAGTTAATTAGTCAAAAGGCGGATTAATTCGAACAAACGTTTAAACATAAGGCATAATAATAGCCATATGACACCAAAGAATGGGGGGAGTCATTTGAGCACGATTAATGGAAAAAACCTGAAAGAAGAGCTGATGTCTGAGCACGCCTTGACCGCGCTGTTCAGCAGAGCGTTCTCACAACCACTGAAATTGCTGGGGCAGGGCGAAGCCTCTTTGTCCAGTTATGCCGTGTTCTGGTGCGTGGCGCACCACGAAGGCAGCACCCAGGTTGAAATATCCAGTATCACCGGCCTGTCGGCCAAAACGGTGTCGCGGGTTATTTCCCTGTTGGGTGAAACCAGTAATGGGCGCGGCTGGATCCGGCAAAAATTTGATCCGGCGGACCGGCGGGTGCGGCGTTTGTTTTTAAGCCGGAAAGGCAAGAACATGCACCGCAAGATGCTGGAAGACCTGCAGACCTACGAGACTGAACTGTCCGTAACCTGAGCCTGGGGCTCGGGCTCCCGGCGCACGGTGTGTCCACGGCCGCCGGACCGGCGCCGGGCGCAGCCGGTTTACACTGCGTACGTGAAAGGTGTTCAATCGTGCGGGCAGCCAGCACCGGGCCTGGGCAGGTAATACGTTAAGGCAACAGTTGGATCACCAGCCGGGCCGGGCGGGCATGTTTGCTTGCGGGTGGCCTGGCAAGCTGACCGTGGCAAGCGTACTGCCGGGGTGTAAGCAGACACCAGGGCGCCAGAAAAAGGGTGCCGGCTGTGGTTCTTTGACGTGCGCTAAATATTCGATTTAAGGGTAAAATGCCCCTGGGTACGGTGGGCCATGCTCACGGCACTATCCCCATCCGAATGCATTACCCATGCTGGTATCGCGCATGATTTTTACGCCCGGCCACTTCCCTGGAAGCTCAAGGCCATCCCGGACCGGGCTGCGCGATTATCCAGGCATGGCAGCGGCCGGAACCCGTTCCCAGGGGCTCTTAAACCAAGTAATTGAATGACCATTAATACAGTTTGAAACAGACATTGTGCTCATCCTGAGCTGGTGTTCCGTCCATGGTCCGGGGTTGTTCAACTCAAACCCCAATGCAGATTCCAGCCTACTCACCGGCCGGTTCCCTGTCAATCAATGCCGGATGTCCCAGAAGCCATTATAAGTTTCAGTGATATCTTTATTTAAAATATTAACTTCCACAATGTATGTGGCTCCGTTACATTGTAGGGTCAGATTTCTCCCTGTGGAGCACTTTTCACGCCATCCGGAGCACCGCTTTGCCGGACTACAATCAAATACATTCGCCCTTGTTGCATGACCCGGAGCGGGACTTCAAGGATAACTGCGGTTTTGCCTTGCTGGCGCACATGGACGGGCAGAAAAGCCATTGGCTGGTGGAAACCACGCTGGAATCGCTGGCGCGGCTGACCCACCGGGGCGCGGTGGCTGCTGATGGCAAATCCGGCGATGGCTGCGGCATCATGTTGCAGTTTCCCGAACCGTTTCTGCGCGCGGTGGCAACTGACTGCGGCTTCCGGCTGGCCGAGAGTTTCGCCGCCGGGCTGGTGTTTTTCTCACCCGACGAAGCGCTGATCGAACGCGGCAAACGGCTGCTGGAAAAACACCTGGGCCGCCGTTCGCTGGAAGTGGCGGGCTGGCGTGAAGTACCAACCAACCCGGCCGTAGTGGGAGAGCAGGCGCTGAAAAGCATGCCGGCCATCTACCAGGTATTTGTCAATGCACCGCCCGGCTGGCAACCCCATGACCTGGAACGCCAGCTGTTCGCGGCACGGCGATTCGCGTTTGATGAACACGGCAAACTGCCCGACCCGGACCCGCTGTATTACGTGGTCACCCTGTCCAACCTGACCCTGGTGTACAAAGGCCTGGTCCAGGCTGAACACCTGGGGGATTTTTACCTGGATCTGCGTGATCCGCGCATGAGCAGCGCCATCGGCATCTGTCATCAGCGCTTTTCCACCAACACGCTGCCGCGCTGGAATTACGCCCAGCCGTTCCGCTACCTGGCGCACAACGGCGAAATCAACAGCGTCAACAGCAACCGCGACTGGGCCAATGCGCGCGCCGGCATCCTGCAATCACCGCTGTTGCCGTCGCTGGAGTCTCTTTCCCACCTGGTGAATGAAACCGGATCGGATTCATCATCGCTGGACAACCTGCTGGAAGTTTTCCTGGCCGGTGGCATGGACGTCTTCCGCGCGATGCGGCTGTTGCTGCCGCCCGCCATGCGCGCTGACATGGACCACGAACTGCGCGCCTTCCTGCAATTCAACTCCATGCACCAGGAACCCTGGGACGGTCCGGCCGGCGTGGTCAGCACCAATGGCACGCTGGCGTGTTGCAACCTCGACCGCAATGGCCTGCGCCCGGCGCGTTACAGCATCACCCACGATGGCGTGTTTACCGTGGCGTCGGAAACCGGCGTGTGGGATTGTCCGCCCGAACGCGTCAAACGCCGCGGCCGCCTGGGCCCGGGTGAGATGATTGCGGTGGACACCCAGACCGGCAAGCTGTGGAAATCCAATGCCATTGACGACAACCTCAAAGCCCGTCACGCCTACCGCGAATGGATGACCGAAAACGTCATCCGCGTGTGGAACAATGATGAACAGGAGCGCAAAGCCGCCACCAAGTTCATGCGCGAATCGTCCGGCCAGCTGCCCACCTACCAGAAACTGTTCGGGCTGAGCGCCGAAGAATGCGAGGCCGTGATCAAGCCGATGGCGTTGCAGTCACAGGAAGCCGTGGGCTCCATGGGCGACGATACGCCGATGGCGGTGCTGTCACTGCGCAACCGCTCCATCTACGACTACTTCCGCCAGAGTTTCGCCCAGGTAACCAACCCACCGATTGACCCCTTGCGCGAATCAGCCGTGATGTCGCTGGAGACCAGCATCGGACGGGAGCACAACGTATTCCATGAAACCGCCTCGCATGCGCACCGCGTGGTGCTGCCGTGGCCGGTATTGAATTATGTGAAGTACCAGACCCTGCTGGGGCTGGATCAGCGCTTTTACCGCAATCAGCGCTTCAGCCTGAACTACGACCCGCAAACCAATGATCTGCGCAATGCCATCGAGCAACTGGTAGCCGATTGCCTGGCTGCAGTCGAGGGCGGTGCGACCATCCTGGTTCTGTCCGACCGGGACATCAGCGCGGACACGCTCACCCTGCCGGCGCCGCTGGCTGTTGGAGCGGTGCACCAGGCGTTGATGCGCGCGCATGAGCGTACCCGGGCCAATATCCTGATTGAAACCGGTTCTGCCCGCGACCCGCACCAGTTTGCGGTATTGCTGGGGCTGGGCGCGACCGCCATTTATCCCTACCTGGCGTTCCAGAGCATTAACCAGCAGATCGAATCCGGCGCGCTGGAGGGCGATCCGATCGAACTGCGCAAGAACTACCGCCGTGGCATTCGCAAGGGCTTACTGAAAATCCTGTCGAAAATGGGCATCTGCACCATGGCCAGCTATCGTGGCTCACAGTTGTTCGAAGCCATTGGCCTTTCACATGAAGTGATCGACCTGTGCTGCCCCAAGGTCAAAACCAAGATTGCCGGTGCCGGCTTTGCCGAACTGGAAGAGGATTTGCGCCGGGTGCATGAACTGGCCTGGAACGAACAGGTGGCGGCCCCGCGGGACGGCATTTACCGCTACGTGCACGGTGGCGAGGCGCATGCCTATAACCCGGGCGTGGTGATGGAACTGCAGCGCGCGGTGCAAAGCGGCAAATGGAGTGATTACCGAAGCTATGCGGATGCGGTTAACCACCGGGCACCACTGGCACTGCGCGACCTGCTGGCATTGAAACCGGCGGATAAAGCACTGGATATCGAACAGGTTGAAGCGGAAGAGGACATTTATCCTCGTTTCGATTCAGCCGGCATGTCCATTGGTGCGCTGTCACCCGAAGCCCACCAGTCACTGGCCATTGCCATGAACCGGCTGGGCGGACGCTCGAACTCGGGCGAGGGCGGTGAAGACCCGGCACGCTTCAATACCGAACGCAATTCGCGCATCAAGCAGGTGGCCTCCGGCCGCTTCGGTGTGAGTGCCCACTACCTGGTCAACGCGGACGTGTTGCAGATCAAGGTCGCGCAGGGTGCCAAACCCGGCGAAGGGGGCCAGCTGCCCGGCCACAAGGTCACCGCCGAAATTGCCGCGCTGCGCTGCTCCACCCCGGGCGTTACGCTGATCTCACCGCCGCCACACCACGATATTTATTCCATCGAGGATTTGTCGCAGCTGATCTTCGACCTGAAAATGGTCAACCCGAAAGCGTTGATCTCGGTGAAGCTGGTATCCAGCTCCGGTGTCGGCACCATCGCGGTGGGCGTGGCCAAGGCCTATGCCGACCTGATCACCATTGCCGGCTACGACGGCGGTACCGGCGCCAGCCCACTGACTTCGGTGAAATATGCCGGTGTGCCGTGGGAACTGGGCCTGGCCGAAACCCACCAGGCACTGGTACAGAACGGCCTGCGCCACAAGATTCGCCTGCAGGTGGATGGCGGCCTGAAGACCGGGCTGGATGTGGTCAAAGGCGCCATGCTGGGCGCGGAAAGTTTCGGCTTCGGCACCGGTCCGATGGTGGCGCTGGGCTGCAAGTACCTGCGCATATGCCACCTGAACAACTGCGCCACCGGCGTCGCCACGCAGGACAAGCGCCTGCGCGAAGAGCACTTCCACGGCCTGCCGGAACGGGTGATGGCCTATTTCAAATTCCTGGCCCGCGATGTACGTGAAATCCTGGCCCAGCTGGGCGTGGAAAAGTTTACCGACATCATCGGCCGCAGTGATTATCTGGAACAACTGCCGGGCATCACAGCCAAGCACAAAAAGCTGGACTTAAGCCCCATTCTGCGTTCCGCGGCGACGCGTGGCGAACACGCCGTCTTCTGCACCGAGGAACGCAATCCGCCGTTTGACGCCGGCCGGCTGAATCTTGAGATCCTGGAATCAGCCAGCTCCGCCGTCGAACAGGGCGTGTCCTGGTCGGGCTCATTTACCAGCCACAATTACGACCGCTCCGCCGGCGCGATGCTGGCCGGTGCGGTGGCCCGCCGCCACGGCCGTGAAGGCTTGCCGCCGGATACCTTGCAACTGGCGCTGACCGGCACCGCCGGGCAAAGCCTGGGTGCCTGGAACACACCCGGTGTCAGCATTCACCTGGCTGGTGATGCCAATGATTATGTCGGCAAAGGCATGTCGGGCGGCCGCATCGTGATCACCACGGCGGACGCCGACCGGCAGCGCGCCCGGCGCAACGTGATCTGTGGCAATGCCTGCCTGTATGGTGCCACCGGCGGTGAACTGTTCGCCCACGGCCAGGCAGGTGAACGGTTTGCGGTGCGCAACTCCGGTGCCAATGCCGTGGTGGAAGGTGCCGGCCATCATGCCTGTGAATACATGACCGGTGGCATCGTGGTCATCCTTGGGCCGGTTGGTCCCAACCTGGCGGCCGGTATGACCGGCGGCGAGTTGTTCCTGCTGGACCCGAACAAACTGGCCAGCCAGGTGCTGAATCCGGAGTTCGTAGAGGCGACGGCGCTGGAAGAGCAACAATTTGATGCGCCACAGCGGCGCCTGCGCGCGCTGATTACCGCGCACGTCAACCACACCGGCAGCGCCTGGGCGCGCAAGGTGCTGGACGAGTTTGAACTGATGCTGCCGCACTGGGTCTACATCCTGCCGCGTGGTCTGCAGGACAGCAACGCCATTTCCCAGCAAGATGTACCGCTGCGGCTGGTGAAGGCCTGACATGGCCAGCAGAACTCCATTAACCAACACGCCACCAGGCAGTGAACTTGTTTTGATTATGAGAAAAGTCGTTACCTCCAGTCACACACAACGCGGTACCCGGCCATGAGCAAGGTGCACGACGATTTTGCGTTTATCGATCGCCAGCGCGGCGACCCCGATGTGTATCCGCTGGAAGTGCGGCGCAGTGAGTTTCGCGAAATCTACAAGTCCATGAAGCCAGACGAGGCGGCCGACCAGGCGGAACGTTGCCTGGATTGTGGCAATCCCTATTGCGAGTGGAAATGTCCGGTCCACAATTACATTCCCAACTGGCTCAAGCTGGCGGCTGAAGGCCGCATCATGGAAGCGGCCGACCTGTGCCATGAAACCAACAGCCTGCCCGAAGTGTGTGGCCGTATTTGCCCGCAGGACCGGCTGTGTGAACAGGCGTGCACGCTGCAAACCGGTTTTGGCGCGGTCACCATCGGCGCGATCGAAAAATACATCGTCGATGAGGCATTGAAACAGGGCTGGCGGCCGGACCTGTCACACGTGCGCCCAACTCCGTGGAGCGTGGGCGTGGTGGGTGCCGGTCCCGCCGGCCTGGCTTGTGCTGACGTTTTGTCACGCAACGGCGTCAGCGTGACCGTGTATGACCGTTATCCCGAAATCGGCGGTCTGCTGGCTTTTGGCATTCCCGACTTCAAGCTGGAAATGCAGGTCATCCGCAAACGCCGCGAGGTGCTGGAAGACGCCGGCATCCGCTTTCGTCTGAACTGCGAGATCGGCCGCGACATCCAGGCAGCGGAACTTCTCGACATGCACGATGCACTGTTTTTTGGCACCGGCACCTATACGCCGGTAAACGCCGAACTGCCGGGCATCGAGAAGGGCGGTATTGTGCCGGCCTTGCCGTACCTGATCGGACAAACCGCGCAACTGTATTCCATGGACCTGCCGGATTTCCCGGTCATCAGCCTGGCCGGCCAGCGCGTACTGGTTCTGGGTGGCGGGGATACCGCCATGGACTGTGTTCGCACCGCAGTGCGCCAGGGCGCAAAAGAAGTGCATTGCGTGTACCGGCGGGATCGCGACAACATGCCCGGCTCACGGCGCGAAGTGGAGCATGCAATCAAAGAAGGCGTGCAGTTTGATTTCAACACCGTACCCCTGGCGCTGGAGCATGAAGGTGATCGGCTGAGCGGTTTGCGTGTGGCCCGCACCCGGCTGGTGAAACCGGCGGATGGCGATGGCCGGGCTTATCCCGAGATCATTGAAGGCAGCGAAGAAACCCTGCCCGCCGACACGGTTATTTTCGCTTTTGGTTATCGCCCCAGTCCGCCGGACTGGTTGCAGGACCTCGATGTAGGCGTTCACCCTGGTGGACTGGTCAACACCGCAGGCGCGCTGGCTGGCCAGACCAGCAACCCGGCCATCTTTGCCGCGGGTGATTCGGTGCGCGGTTCGGATCTGGTGGTGACTGCCATCGCGGATGCACGGGCCGCAGCCCAATCCATGCTGCAGTATCTTGCGCAACAGCAACCGCAATTGAAACGCGCCTGATGTTGCGTTAACCATCCCGGTTGGCGGACAGTCGCAAAAATGCGGTATTGTCACCGGCATGCAAAACCCGATTGCCCGC
>JBFIHZ010000175.1:0-8185 GCA_041601535.1 Lysobacterales bacterium
AAACGCAGCCGGGCATCCTGGTCGTTGGCGACCAGGCCACCGCTGTAAAGCGGCTTGATTTCCACGGAAACCGGCCCGGCCAGCTGGCTGACCTGCCCCTCTTTACGCTGCACCAGGCTGACCTGATACATGCCGGGCGTGGCCAGCGGCCCGGCCGGTGGAGACTGCCACGGCGGATACTCTCCCGGCGGATTCAGCTCAATCGGTTCCGCAGCCGGGTAGCGCATGTCCCATGCCACCCGGTGAAACCCCTTGCTGGCCGGCCCTTCGATACGCCGCACCACCTCACCCTGGGCATCGCGTATAACCAGGGTAATTCCCGGCTCCTGTTCTCTGTCCTCGCGGCGCAGCTGATCCCACGACGGGTAAGGTGTGTCTTCGCCCTGCCCGGCTTTCGCCTGCTCTGCCTTCCGCCGTTGTTCCTTCAGCGACAGCAGATCTTGCGGCAGGTAATACGACAGAACGACTCCATATGGCGGATTGTCAGCGGTATAACGACCAATGCCCCAGTCACCCTTGCCACCCCAGCCCCGGCGGCTGTCCGGCAGATACATCCAGCTGGAGCGCGGGGCAAACAGCACGGCCTTGTCTGCCAGGCTGGCCGGCCGGGTGCGCAATGGCGACAAGTCATCCAGGATGTAAATGCCCAGGCCAAAGGTGCCGATCACCAGGTCGTCCTCACGCCGCTGGATTTCCAGGTCGCGCACCGCCACCGTGGGCAGGTTGCCCAGTTCATGCCAGTGGCCGCCATCATCCTGGGTGAAAAACACACCGAATTCCGTACCCACAAACAACAGCCCCGGCATCTGTTGATCTTCAACAATCGTGTGGGCCGTGCCACGTTCCGGCAGGCCGGCGGAGATCAGCTGCCAGCTGCGGCCCCGGTCTGAGGTTTTCAGCACATAGGGTTTGTAGTCGCCGCGCTTGTGGTTGTCGATGGTGGCATAGGCCACATTGCGGTCATGCCGCGAGGCAATAATGTCTTCCACCAGCGACTGGTCCGGCACGCCTTTGAAGCGTTCCACCCGCACCCAGTTAGCGCCGCCATCATCACTGACATGGATCAGCCCGTCGTCGGTACCGGCATACAGCAGGCCTTCCTGCAACGGGCTTTCATCCACCGCGATCAGTGCGCCGTAAATGGACGTTGAGGCATTCTTGGCAATGGCGTCCACGCTCCACACCCGTCCCATCACCGGCAGGGCATTGCGATCCATGCCACGGCTCAGATCGCCACTGACCGCCACCCAGCTTTCACCCCGGTCATCCGAACGGAACAGGCGTTCGGCACCGTAATACAGGCGATGAGGATCGTGTGGCGAAATGATCAGTGGCGCATTCCAGTTCCATTTGTAATCGTTCTCGCCGGATCCTGGCTGCGGTGTAATGGCCAGACGTTCACCACTGATGCGGTCAAAGCGGGTTAATCCACCGTTCTGATACTGGGCATAAACAATATTGGCATCGGTGGGGTCAATCTGCGCCTTGAAACCGTCACCAAACTGCGCGATCCACCAGTCGGCATTGCTGATGCCATCCGTGAAGGTATTACGGCTGGGACCACACAGTGTCTGGTTGTCCTGGGTGCCGGCACACACGTTATAGAACGGGAAGTCGTTGTCCGGAGTCGCCCGATAAAATTGTGTTGTCGGCAAATTGCGCACATGGCGCCACTTCTGACCCCGGTCCCAGCTCTCATAGATGCCGCCATCACCGCCGATATAAAGGTGGCGGGTATTGTTCGGGTCTATCCACAAGGCATGGTCATCCACGTGACGGTTTTCAAACGACAGCTTTTGCCAGGTCTTGCCGGCATCTTCCGAAACATGGGTAAACGTGTCCACCGCATAAACCCGGTCGGCATTATGCGGGTCAACAATCAGTTCGTTGTAGTACTGGGGGCTGGAAGGCAAATGACTGGATTGCTTTACCCAGGTCTCACCGAAATCCGCGCTGCGGTAAATACCCCTGCCGTCCGCGTCGGCTTCGATCACGGCATACACCACGCCCGGTTCAGACGGTGCCGCTGCCAGGCCAATGCGGCCAAGGTCGCCGGAGGGCAGCCCCTGGCTGATGCGCCGCCAGGTCTTGCCCCCATCCATGGTTTTGTGCACACCACTGCCCGGACCGCCGTTGATCAAGGTCCACACATGACGGCGGCGCTGCCAGGAACTGGCCAGCATCACATCGGCATTGCGCGTATCAATGACAAACTCGTTGACCCCGGTGTGTTCATCAATGTCCAGAACCCGTTCCCAGTTCTGGCCGCCATCGGCAGACCGGTATAAACCCCGGTCGCCACCCGCATTCCACAAGGGCCCCTGCGCCGCAACCCAGACCAGCTCCGGGTTGTCCGCGGAAAACCGGATCATGGAAATATGCCCGGAGTCCTGCAGGCCCATGTTCTGCCAGCTTTGGCCGCCATCCAGTGAGCGGTAAACGCCATCCCCATATCCCACACTGCGCTGGGCGTTGTTCTCGCCACTGCCCACCCAGACGATTTCCGGGTTGTCGGGATGCAGCGCCACCACACCGGTGGCGTAAGAGTTTTCATTCCTGAATACGTGAGACCAGGTGATGCCATCGTTGGTGGTTTTCCACACACCACCACTGGCCATGGCCACGTAATAGACTTCGCGGCGTTCAGGATGGAAAGCGAAATCGGCCACCCGCCCGGACGTCAGCGCGGGGCCAATGGAACGCAGTGGAATATCCGACAAGGGATGCTCATCAAGCGCTGTTGCCGTGAGCGGGATCACAGGCAGCAGCAGGCCGGTCAGAATCAGGGCAGCGCAAGCAATACGATACATGTTTCAAACCCGAACGAAAAAAGGCCGTTCAGTTTACGCAAAAGCCCGCCCGGCTGCACATTGCAGGCGTCGAGCAGAACGGGATTCAGGTTGATCAGAGCGCCGACAGAAACGCCAGCAATGCCCGGTTACACTGATCGCTGCGTTCCTGTTGAATCCAGTGACCCGCAGCTTCCAGCCACACCAGCTCCCGCAAGTCCGGCACCACGGGCTGCATGCGCAGCCACAAGGCATCCCGTCCCAGATGTTTCACCACCGGGTCCTGGTCGCCGGCGATAAACAGTGCCGGCACCGTTATCACCTGGTCCTGCCGGCTCATCAATTCCCAGTTGCGGTCAAAATTGCGGTAATAATTCAAGCCGCCGCGAAAGCCGGAGCGGCGGAACTCCTGCACATAGAACTCGAGATCTGCATCACTCAACCAGGGCGGTAATGCACGAATCCCGCCCCAGCGGCCAATCCAGCCACCGGCATCGCGGTGGGGGTCGGTAATCGTGGGCGGGTGGCGCGGTGTATCCGGAGAGGCGTATAGCATGCGCAACAGTTCGCGTGGCCTGGCCTCGTACTCCGCCTCGGCCCGGCCCGGCTGCTGGTGATACAGAATGTAGTAGAAATCCTCACCAAAGCGCTGTTTCCAGATTTGCGTGGGCGGTGCCGGGGGGAGCCCCAGGTGCGGCACGCTAAGCGCCGCTACGGCGTGAAACCGCCGCGGCTGCAACAATGCCGCATGCCAGGCCACCACCGCGCCCCAGTCATGGCCGACCACCACGGCCTGTTGCGCTTGCTGGCTATCGAGCAGGCCGGCGAGATCATCCACCAGGTGCAGAATGTCATACGATTCGATGTCCTGTGGCGCATCGCTGGCGCCGTAGCCACGCATATCCGGCGCAATCACGCGGTAGCCGGCAGCGGCCAGCACGGGAATCTGGTAACGCCATGAATACCAGGACTCGGGCCAGCCATGTACCAGCAGCACCAGCGGGCCCTCGCGGGGACCCGCTGCGGAGATGCGCATACGAATGCCGTTGCTGTGTACAAACTGTTGTTCGATATCCGGCAACAGCGGGTTATTCATGCGCTGCCCAGGCCGTCCGGATGGAGTGCGCACGCCACAGCATGGTCTGTCAGTCCACGTCCGTGCCGGCTGGTTCGCGCTTGCGGCCATGCAACATGGCGGCCACCAGGTTTTCCCGGTGGTGCCAGCTGGCATGTATCACCCCCGCCAGGTGCAGGGCGATCAGGCCGAAACAGGCCCAGGTGAGTGTTTCATGCAGGTTTTCCACCCACTCAACGCCCCAGTAACGGTCGGTGGTATACAACCAGCCACTGATGCAGGTCGCCAGCACGCCCAGCAGCAGGCACACCGTCATCCAGCCGCCCAGCGGGTTATGACCGATAAAACGCGGCGCGGTGGAGGTAAGCCACTTGCGGCTGTAACTCAGAGTTTTTGCGGGGGAACGGATAAATTGGGAAAAGCGGGCGTAGCGCGTGCCGGCGAAACCCCAAATCAAGCGGATGCCAACAACCGCCAGTACCCCATAGCCCAGCCACTCATGCATGGCACCGGAGGCATGGCGGGTGAAATAGGCGGCGAAAAAGCCAGTGGCCAGCAGCCAGTGCAGGGTACGGACCAGACGGTCCCATACCCTGACCTGGCCAACTCCAGGCGGGTTCACTCCTGGTGGTCGTCTTCCAGCGGGATCGGTTCGAAGGTAACCGGGTGAAAATAAGCTTCAACCCGCTCACCGTTTTCGTCCAGGGCATAAACCTCGTAGCAACCGCCATCAACCTTGACACGGCGCACGGTCCAGCCTTTTTCCGTCAGCTGCTTTTCCAGCTCTTCCATGCTCTGCCAGCCGGATTCCGGGCCGGAGTCGCAGGTAGCCAGGCCGGTGGCATGGGCCGGAACGGCACAGGCCAGCACGCCTGCCATGGTCAGTGCCGTGAACAGCGTTTTCATACTCGTTTTCATTACATCTCCCGGTGGTCATCCCACCCTGTGACTATTTCAGTTTTCCGCGGTACGCGCCTTATACGAGCGAACGGCCTCGTTGAACCGCTCGGCTACCCGCTCTTCCATATCGACCGAGTAATTGAACGATGAAACCAGGGCCTGCTTGTTGCCTGGCGTGAGTTCCGCGCCTGCCTCTGCTTCTTTCAGGCAGCTGCGATAGGTTTCCAGGGTGGTTTGAAACGTGGCCACATCACCTTTGGCCGCAACCAGTTGCTCGTAGCTGGCGTCTTCGGGAATCGCATCCGGCGCCGCGGGCAATACACATTTCTGTGCGGCATCCGGCAATACCACGGTAAAATCTTCTTCCTCAGTCTGGGCGTGGGCGATATTGATGCACACCCCCGCCAGCAATAAAAACAATACTTTTTTCACAATTCAACTCCTTGGGAACGAGGGGCGATTATAGCCCAATCGGGTGCGGGTAAAACCCTTGCAACGGGCAAATTTTCCTGCGGGCAAATACCAGCTGATCCCAGCATACGGCACCATCCGGTCAGTTCAAAATCACCATCAGCGCAGTCCAGCGGCACAACATGACTATCTGCAGTTGACAATTATTGCCGCAACATTAAACCTTTGTCGTCTATTTTCTCCAGGAGTTCCCCATGCCAGGAATAAAAACAAGCATCAAGCTGGTCATTACCCTGTTGATCTGCCTGGTGACTTCATCGGCCATTCATCCGTCAACAGCGCAGGCAGCCCTTGATCCGCAGCTGTTACGGGGGCTGGAGGCCAGGGCCATTGGTCCGGCGGCGGTCAGTGGCCGCATTTCCGCCATTGACGTGGTGCATAACAACCCCAACCGCATCATTATTGGCGTTGCCACCGGCGGCGTATGGTCATCGGACAATGGCGGTCTGACCTGGACACCCTTGTTTGACGACCAGCCGGTGGCCTCGATTGGCGCTGTCGCCATCAACCAGAACAACCCGGACATCATCTGGGTGGGTACAGGTGAAGGCAATACCCGCAATTCCACCTCCATCGGCGCCGGCCTGTTCAAATCCATCGACGGCGGTGCGAGCTGGAAACGCGTCGGCCTGCAGCACTCCGAGCGCATCAACCGGATCGCCTTGCACCCGCATGACCCCGATATTGCCTATGTTGCCGCACTGGGAACCCTGTGGGGTGAAAACGCCGAGCGTGGCGTGTACAAAACCACCGATGGCGGTGACAGCTGGCAGCGTATTCTCTACGTGGATCAGAAAACCGGTGCCAGCGACGTGAAGATCGACCCGTTCAATCCGCAGAAAATTTATGCCAGCATGTGGGAGCACCGCCGCTGGCCGTGGTTTTTCAACTCCGGCGGCCCCGGCTCAGGCCTGTATATCTCCTGGGACGGTGGTGCCAGCTGGAGCCGTAAAACCGAGGATGACGGTCTGCCGGCCGGCGAGCTGGGCCGCATCACGATTGCCCCCTCCGCCGCCGAATCCGGCCGGGTGTACGCGCTGGTGGAAGCGGAAAAAAGCGCACTGCTGAGTTCAACAGATGGCGGCAACAGCTGGACCCGGGTCAACGAAGATCCGAATATTTCGGTGCGCCCGTTCTACTACTCGGAAATCGCCGCGGACCCGCAGAATGCCGACCGCGTCTACAACATCTACACCCTGCTGGATGTTTCCATCGACGGCGGCAAATCCTTCAGCACCAACCCGGTGGTGCAGTGCTGCGCGCCGTCCAATACCATTCACATCGACAACCATGCGTTCTGGATCAACCCGGCCGACCCCAAACACCTGGTGTTGGGCAACGACGGTGGCATCGCCATTTCCCGCGACCGGGGCGAAACCTGGCGTTATGTGCGCAACCTGCCCCTGTCGCAGTTCTATCACGTGGCGGTGGATAACGATCACCCCTACCATGTCTATGGCGGCCTGCAGGACAACGGATCCTGGCGCGGCCCGGCGGAAGTCTGGGAAAACGCCGGCATCCTCAACCTGCACTGGCAGGAAGTCGGCTTTGGCGATGGTTTCGACACCTTGCCGGATCCGGAAAATTCCCGCCAGGGTTATGTCATGTCCCAGGGCGGATACCTGTCACGCTGGAACCTGGAAACCGGCGAGCAACGCCTGATCCGCCCCGACCCACAACCGGCCGAAACCGATTTGCGTTTCAACTGGAACGCCGCCCTGGCGCAGGATCCGTTTGACGCCGCCACCGTGTATTACGGTAGCCAGTTCGTACACAAGTCCACCGACCGCGGCGCCAGCTGGACGGTCATCAGCCCCGACCTGACCTCCAACGACCCGGACATGCAGACATTCCGCAACAGTGGCGGCCTGACACCGGATGTCACCGCGGCCGAGAATTACACCACCATCGTGGCCATCGCGCCCAGCCCGCTGGAGCCGGGCGTACTGTGGGTCGGCACCGATGACGGCCGCGTGCACATCACCCGCGACGGCGGCGCCAGCTGGAAGCGTATTGATTCCAAAGTGCGCGGTGTGAAACCGGGCGCCTGGGTACCGATGATCACGCCCTCACCACATGATGCCGGAACCGCGTTCGTGGTATTCGATGACCACCGGCGTTCCGACATGCAGCCCTACGCCTTCCGCGTGGAACAGTATGGCGGCAGCTGGCACAACCTCGTCAACGACACCATCAGCGGCTATGCCCTGTCCATTTTGCAGGATCCGCAGGATCCTGACCTGCTGTTTCTGGGTACCGAGTTCGGCCTGTACTTTTCCACTGATGGCGGAGCGGACTGGACCCGTTTCACCGCCGGATTGCCCACGGTTTCGGTTATGGATATGGCCATTCAGCAGCGCGAGAACGACCTGGTGCTGGGCACCCACGGACGCTCCATTTACGTGATCGACGATTACAGTGGCTTGCGCGGTCTTGGCGCGGACGATTTCCAACAGCGCCTGAAGCTGCTGTCCACCACCCCCGGTCAGCAATATGTACCGCAGCAGGTCCCTTCCACCCGCTTTACCGGTTCCGGCGAGTACCGCGCTGACAATGAACCCTATGGGGTCATGCTGACATTCATCGCCAGCGGCAATGACCTGCCCCACCCTGACGCGCAACAGGAAAAAACCCGCAAACAGGAGCTGCGCAACAACCGCCCGGCCAGCAGCAAGGCGGATGGCACTGCGGCCAATGACGACGGTAATGGCAATGGCATTGACAAAATCCAGGTGGAAGTCAGCACGCCGCAGGGTGAGGTCATCCGCCGTTTCAGCCATCCGGTCACCCAGGGCATCAACCGGCTGGTTTGGGACCTGAGCCATGACGGGGTGCGTCCGGCACCCGGGCCGCAGCCGCCCGATCCCGAGGCGGATTTGCCACCCGGGCCGGAGGTGCCGCCTGGCCAGTACGTGGTAGCCCTCAGCCTGGGCGAAGAAGATGAAGCCGC